>NC_014828.1:765000-1072500 GCF_000178115.2 Ethanoligenens harbinense YUAN-3 | reverse complement strand
ATAGAACGATTCGTTTAGCAGCAGTTTCCGTCGCTGGAACAGTCACAGGACGGCTTGGAACCGGTCAACATCCCTTTGATAATGGCAGCGGCGCATCCTACGCCGGGTGATACGGTAATGGCCGAAAACGCACAGTTTTTTGCGCAGGCCCCGCACTCCATGCAGCTATTGATGTCTATGATTTTTGCCTTTCCGTCGTCAAGCTCAAACACGCTGTGCGGGCAGACATTTACGCACATTCCGCAGCCCGTGCATTTATCGGCATCGAGCTTCAGCGTCACGACATCTTGAAGATACCGGTGTTTCATCATCTGTCACCTCATAAAATCGTTTCTACTAAACCGCTGACTACCAAGCTGACTACCAAAAGGATAATACCCAGAATGGAAGAAACCAGCATGGCGGGGATGGCAACGCGCATCTCCTTGTTGACACCGGATGGAGACGTATAGGTTGAGCTTCCGGTAAAGTTCATAGCTGTATATGCGGAAACAGCCGGCAACAATAGAATGAACGACAGTGTTCGTATAATTCCGAGCTGCGGCAGCCCACCACATAAAAGAAGGACCACCACAGTCCAGATAAGGCCGAGCAGAGCGCCTTTGAACGCAAAGGCCCGGCCCGGTATCCACGGGAGCAAAACAGGTGTCAGGACACAGCCTGTCACCACGGCCCCGAAAAATGCCACAAGCTCCGTCCAGCCGAAATTTCCAAGGCCAAAGGTGTTTAAAATGAACAGGATACCGAAAAAGATTGCCAGAGGCTTTACCCACCGGATCAGGTCGACGGGAGTGAGAACGGCTCTGTTTCTCATTGTAAACCGCACTTCGCGCATTTCCGGCGTCACTTTCATTTCGTTATCAAGGAACGCTTTAATGTCGTGAGCCCGAACCGGGCCGTATCGGACATGAAAACCGCTTTTCTTTGCAACCTCATAGGCCGCCACGCCGGTTGCACCGAGCTGCGGGAGAATGAGTGTCCGATGTTTGATAACTTTTTCAAGCCCTGCGGCTTCAATACGTCGCACCAGTTCGTCAGTGCCAAATGTACCTTTTCCGGCTGCGCACCAGACATTCACACCATTTGTATCGAGGACTAAAATCCAAAGGCTCAGGCCCGCCAGCTCTTTGCGCAGGCTGTCAAAAGTCAGCTTATAGTTGGCAGTGACCAGCACCGGTGAATTTTCCGCCGGTTTTCCGACACTGTAAAGGCCGGGAACAACTTTGTAGCTCATGCGCCCAAAACCCCAGCGTACCTGCCATGCCCCGAGAATATCCCTAAGGCTAAGCTCGGTGGAAACGCGGGGAACGGCCCCGACGAGCGTCTCGTTCAATCCGGCGATATATGGCGCATTGGGGATTGGGGCACTGCCGCAGCAACCGGAGGAACAAGAGCACTCGGCGGTTGTTTCATCCACTATGGATTCCATCCTGATACCTCTCACTATTTCGCACATTTGCAGGTTTCTTCCGAGTCATCGCAACACTGGTAGCAGATGTAATCAGACTTATCGCTCGTAATGCGGCTCCAGTAATCCGCAATCTGCTTCATTGTCTCGACATTGAGCGTATAGTGCATCCATGCGCCTTGCCGGTTGGCATTGACAATGCCGCACTCGGACAGCATTTTCATGTGGTAGGAAAGCGTCGGTTGTGTGATGTTGAGATGCTTCAAAATATCGCAGGCGCAGAGCTCCCCGCAGGATAACCTGTCAATGATTTTCAACCGGGTTTCATCCGATAGCGCCTTAAAAAGCAGCGCGACATCGGCGTAATTATTTTCCATATTTGCTCCCTGTATATAGATGATCGTAAATGATATTTATTTATGTCTATATGATATGCGTACTCACAGCATTTGTCAATCAAAATTTTAGAATTTCAAAGCTGCCCCGGGCCAACTTGGCCCGAGGTCTGCCTTTGCGGCCAAGATCGACTCAAAGCTGGCGCTCAAACCGTTCCGCCGGCAGATATTTCGACGGTGGGGTGACCTGCGTTTTGGGGGCATCTACATATTTGGGAGACTTCCAAAACTCGGCACATCTTCTTCACAGAATGCTCCCTGCTGCGTTCGGGAATTATATGGAAAAAAATGAAAAGTGGTAATTTTTAAATCAGTGGGCTTCAGGTGGCTTTAACCGCAAGTCGAACCTACCGGCTTTAGCCGGTAGTGGTTCAGTTGCAATATTGATTGTATCATATCCCAGCGACACCGCCATCTGCAACATAATTCCGGTGAAATACAGAAAGCGCTTTTATCAATGCCATGTAGCATGCTGCCATCTGGCAACGTTGCTTGACTGCAGTTAATTGCACTGCTCCTTTGCCTACGAAAAGAACGGCTTACAGCCACTTCATTGCGGACTTACAGTTATGAAAATATCATATATTGATTATTTTCAATTTGCGTTGATAGTGATCCTTATCATATGAATGTCGGACTTGCTTTATAGGATTCTTTAGTATTCATTGTACCACATTGATTTACTAAAGTGTAAGCCTTGTCTGAATTTTATTGCTCAACTTTACTTATTTTTTTATTTTCTTCAGCGACAAAATGCTCAAACAGCAGATTGAATGAATTTATCTCAGGTGTTTCTTTCTTCCAAATCAAATACGTAAAGGATATAGGGGCGGAAATATTCTTCGGCTCTACTAGTTTAATCTTTGATTGTTCAACATCTGCTATTATGTATACTGGCAAATATGAAACACCTTGATTAGCAATAATCAGGTCTTCTGTAGAGCGCACTGATGATATGCTTACAAAGTTTGTTTTGGGATAGATTTTTATAATTGTATCCTTAAGTTCATCCCAATAGGTCGGATGATTATCCGACAAAACTCTATATTTTTCAAAATACTCTCTTTCAGAATTCAAATTTGAGTTTTCAATTATATTGGGTACAATTAGTTGGATCCTACCCTCACATATATTTTTATAGTGTATACTTTTCATATTTGGTTCTTTTCGGTCTATGCCAATATCGTAATCACCCTCTGCAATGGCCTGTGGAATGTATTCTTCTAACACAGTAGTAGAGACATTGATATTGGGTTCTCTCTTGAAAAATAGGGGCAGAAATTTTGTGAGCAAATAATTGTCAATATAAGTGGTTACAACAATTTTTAATGTCGCTTTGTAATTTGATTCCATGTTCTTTATAGAATAAATACCTTTTTCATAAGTGTTAATTGTCTCTTTGGCAATGCCGCAAAAATATTGCCCTGCTTTTGTTAATATTATATTTCGACCAGATTGTTCTACTAGATCGACCCCTAGTAGTGCTTCAAGATTTTTTACATGATTGTAAACTGACGTTTGCGTTATAAATAGTTCGTCTGCCGCTTTTCTGTAATTCTGATATTTAGCTACTACTAAAAATGTGTAATACCATTCCAAATTCATGTCTGGCCCCCCTTTGATTCGCACAAAGACCAAAATATATGTCCTTTATATGATTATAAATAGTATAACACAAATCAATCTGCAATTCTATTGTTTCAAAAAACAGCAGTGTATTTAGCATCACTTCCAATGAATTGTAAAGCATTACTAAATGATTTGTTTAGTAATTTGAAATTTTATATTGTCGTATTTTGAAATATAATATTTACATAATATAGCAAGGAGGTTAAATATATGATAAGAATTCAAGACAGCACAGCTAGAGATGGAATGCAGCAACGCAATATAAACAAAAGTTTTAGAACAAAGCTGAAAGTTTTTGAACTAATTGGAGTGTCTAATATTGAGTCTGTTGAAATTGGAATGTGTGCATCTGCTGATGACTATGCAATGATCTCTGAGGAAGCGAAAAAATTAGACCCTCAGCAAGAAGTAGTTGTTCTAACAAGGCTTGTTAAACAGGATATCGATATTACAGCGAGACTTATCAAAAAGATACCTCGCCTTGTAATAAAATTATTGATCCCAATTTCTGATCTACATATTGAAAAAAAGTTGGGACTTACCAGGGAAGGCATGCGATACAAAATCAAAAAATGCCTTAGCTACATTAGCGACCTTGGAATAACGATTGATCTATGCTTCGAAGATGCTACACGGTCAGACAAGTTGTATCTTATGGAAATACTGCAAATGTGCGATCAATTTCCCATACATATGGTAACAATCGCAGATACCGTGGGTTGCATGGTTCCAGAAGAATTTGGAGCATTAATACATGAAATAAAAGCGGAAAACCATCGTTATGGCATAAGCGTACATTGCCATAATGATCTGGGATTAGCAACCGCCAATTCCATCGCGGGCGTGTTAAACGGTGCGGTCCAAGTTGAAACTACATTTCTTGGAATTGGGGAAAGAGCCGGGAATACCTCTATTGAGGAAATCAACTATATATTGAGTAAAAAATATGGTATAAAAACAAGTATTGATACACCCCGAATTTATTCAATTTCTAAAAAAATTGCTGAAGTATTGGGAGTATCAATTTCCGAAACAAAGCCTATGCTCGGTGATAATGTTTTTGTTCATGAGTCTGGAATACATCAAGATGGAATGATGAAGGATAGCAATATGTACCAATTCGCATTTCCAGAAGAATTTGGAATCAAAGTTGATCCATTGGATGCTACCATTAGCGGAATTTCAAGCTCGAAGTTAATATTAAGCAGAGCTTCAAAGGAATTTGGAAATTTGGAAGACATGAAAGATGTTATTGGTTTTTATAGAAAAGCAGCAAAAATTGTAAATCACATTACAATAGAAGAAGCCTGTGATTTATACAAGTTTATCCGTAACCGTCAAATCAACGGGCACGCCCCCCAAGGCATGAGGTTTTCAACATCCGCGCCATTGGGCGCTTCGGTGAAAATCTTTGTGAGGTACTCAAAAGGCACAAGACCATTCTCCCTGGCAGAGACGATCAAGCTGTAATAGATTGCGCTGGCTTTTGCACCGTTTGGCGTGTTGGAAAACAGCCAGTTCTTCCGTCCCATTACAAAAGGTCGAATGGCGTTTTCCGCGCGATTGTTACTGATTTCCAGCCGTCCGTCCAACAGATACCGCACAAGATACATGCGCTGTGACTGTGCATAATGGATTGCTTTACCCATCAGGGTTTTAGGCAGTTCCCGGAGCGATCCGACCCAGGCGTAGAACGCCTCAACCACCGGTTTACTTTGCTGTTCGCGTTCCTTCAAACGATCTTCCGGGGTCAGCAAAGTGAACTGTTTCTCCAAATGAAACAGCCTGTCACAGTAAGCAATCCCCTTTGCGGCGTCAGACGATTTCCGTTTATCCTTCGGCAGTGTTTGCAGCGCTTCGTCAAATTTCCGACGCAGATGCGCCCAACAGCCCACCACGGTGATTCGGTCAGGCAGCTTGTGGTATCCGTCATAACCATCTGCATGGAGAAAACCTGAAAAATCCTCTAAGAAGTCTTTCGGACGGATATGCTTTCGATCCCGCTGGTAGTCATACAGCACAATCTGGCGCTTAGCCTCGCCGCTTGTACGATAAAGCCACATGTAACTTTTACTCTGGGCGGGCTTGCCGTCCTCATGCAGCACCTGAAGGGTGGTTTCGTCTGCGTGAAGGACTTGATGATTGCATAGCTGTCGCTTCATTTCCTGATAAATTGGCTCCAGCCAATCTTCACAGGCTCTGATGAGCCAGTTGGACATGGTTTGACGTGAGAGCAGAATGCCGCTTTGCGCCCACTCCTGCTCTTGCCGATAAAGCGGGCTGCCCATCACAAATTTTTGCACGGCGATATGGGCGACGGATTCGGGTGATGCGAACCCTCCCTTGATGACGGGTTTTGGCATCTCCGCCTTGACAATCGGCACACGATCAGAGGACTCCTCGCAGTGGCGGCAGGCATAGACGTGCCGTACATGGCGTACAATCACGGCTTTTGCCGGGATGATTTTCAGTTCCTCACGGATGTCTTCCCCCATTTTGTGCAGAGGACAACCGCAGTCCGGACAGATACGCGCCTCGATCGGCAGCTCGTGTTCAATGGTCTCAACAGGTAAATCTTCCGGCAACTTGTCGGTGGTCAGGCGCGTCTTTCTGCGGTAATGCGCCTTGACCTCGGTGGTTTCCGGCTCTGGCACGGTCAAATCGGCGGTTTGCTCTGCTTCGTTAAACAGACATAATTGTTCGTTGTCCGTCTGTTCACTGGACGCGCCGAATTGCTTACGTTTGGCCAGGCGGAATTGCTCCATCAGCCACTGAATCTGCTGTTTTAGCTCGGCAATCTGCTCCGCCTGTTTGAGAAAATTCTCGTAAACAGAAAGCGGTATTTCAATTGTTTTTCTTGTTTTTCCATTCTCTAATTATACCGGAAAAACCGCATAGAATCAAGAAAAACGGCATTTTCGTATCCCGATGTGTTACGAAATATTGTGTTCAAGAACTTCGCTGCGGCGAAGCTTTTTCTCCAGCCTTGCGCCATCGATCAGACAAGACAGTTCCTCACTGTTCAGCGTCATTGTGGTTTCCTCGTCTGACGACGGCCAGCGGAAATGTCCGCGTTCCAGCCGTTTGAAATACAGCCAAAAGCCATCGCCGTCCCACTCCAGTATTTTCAGGCGGTCACGGCTTCGGTTGCAGAACACGAACAGCGCGTCGACAAAAGGGTCGAGAGAAAAACTGTGCTGCACAAGCGTCATTAGCCCGTTGATCGATTTCCTCATATCCGTGCACCCACAGCAAAGATACACAGGTTTTTCTCCGAACTGCATCACAGCGATCTCAGGATGCGGCAGACTCTCGCCAGCAATTCCAGGTCGGTTTGGGCATTTGCAAGGATATGGCAGCCGGCGATTTCAATGTCTAGGGTGCCTTCGCCGGCAGTAACAGATTTTGCTTCCGTAAGCTGCGTCCAGCCGTCCGGCACAAGCCCGGTTCCGCGCTTTTGTTTCTCCATAAGCTCCATGCAGGCAGCTTCCCGTACTTTTTTCTGCCTGTAGTAATAGGTGGCCTTGCTGATGTTTTTTTCTTCGCAAAATGCGTCCACGCTCTGCCCGCCAGCTATTCGCTCCTTTACCGCCTCGCCCCACTCTGATAGCCGGAACTCCCTCGCGATTTTTTGCGTATCCATTTTATTCACTCCAATTTGGTCCAAAACACTCCATTACATGTTTTGAACCCTTTTGAAGTTCATTGTACCTTCCCCGACACCATGCTTACAAGGTGCGCGCGGTCTTGACGGTTACGTTTATCCACCTATTACAGCACATATGACTTTCAATACAACACTATTTCTAATAACAATTTCTATGGGAGGGTGCAAAATGAACATTGTTACCAATATTAACACTTGCATTGATGAAATATTAGAGCATATGCAAAAAGGCAATCCAATCATTATTCCTACAGACACTAATTATAATCTAGCCTGCCTCGCAAATTCCGCAGAAGCAATCGATAAGATATTTAAATATAAGAAACGTCCTAAAAACAAAGCACTTTCCTTGTTTTTCCTTGATCCAAGCGATTGGAATAAATATGGGATATGCGATAATGAAAGAATAATCGAGAGATTAGCTGAAACTTTTTGGCCCGGTCCGTTGAATATCATTATTAACAAAAGGAATTCAGATTATGACTATATGTTAAATAACAAAAGTACAATTGCATTGGGAAGTGTCTCAAACCCAACATGGAGAGAGTTTATGAGCCACTTAAATGGTGAACCTATCGCAATTACTTCAGCTAACATATCTGGGACCGTAGATAATACATTAGTCACAAAAGAAATTGCAATTTCTCAAATGAAAAACTGTGTTGATTTTTTTATCGAATCCAGCAATGCTATCTCAACATCAAAATCTAGTACTATTGTTTCAGTAATAGATAATACTGTGAAACTGATCAGAGAAGGAGATATTGACAAAAAAGCACTGGACAATGCGCTACATGTGGAGGAAATTACTGTTGAATAAGCAAATCAAAATTCAAATATCTTTGTATCGCATTTTTTCAAGAGCTTATTTTCACCTTCCTTTTTTGGTTATCTATTTTTACAAATTAGGATTCAATTTGATTACAATTGAATGTATTATGGCTGTCTATGGATTGGCAATATTTATGTACACAAGAGTTCTTCCAATTAAATATCGGCTTTCATCTCATCTCTCCTGCAAAAAAATTCTATTATTAAGTGAAGGGTCAAAATGCATCGGACTATTATTAATGATTTTAGTCCAAGATGTCTTTATAATCTGCTGTGCTCAAGTATTTCTAGGGTTGGGATATGGGATTTCTGCTGGCAGTGATACAAGATTGATCAATTACTATATTGATGATGGAGGAAAATTTCAAGCAAAAAGTAACAGTTTTATGTTTGCCTCCCTTCTCATAGCAGGTCTAACTGGAAGTTTCTTGTTTAATATTGATACACGGATTCCTTTCGCAGCAAGTATAATAGCTGATGTAATAACAGGAATTGTATGCTTAAATCTTCCAAAAGAACCCGGGAAAGTCGATTTAATTAGTAATCGAAAGAGCAATGTCCAATTGACATCAACTGAAAAAAAGTATATTACTGTATACTGCCTTACCCGTGGTATAATATTGACATTCTTCACGGGATTTCTTCCTTATCACTTGTTTATTGACTTAAAGATTCCAATATATGGATTTATAGCAATATTGACAAGCTATACGTTTTTAGGTAATATATCGTCAAATTTCATTGCAGGAAAACTAAAACCTGGATACGCTATGAATTCAATGAATATATGCCTCCTCGCTTCAGTTGCAATGTATTTTTCAAATGATTTGTTGTTGATTATTGTTGCAACGATATTACTCGGCTTATCATCCGGTGCAACACGTCCGGTATGCATGACTGGATTACGAAACGCCGGGTCAAATATACCCAGAATGTCAAATATAATGGAAAGCATCTATTCCATTATAAATATTACATTGCTTATAACGGGAGGGATATTGTACCAATATTATGGATTTCGTGTTTTTCAGACTTTGCTATTATTAATGTTTGGTTTGTATATTTTATTATATATCTATTATATTAAAAGGAGTGGCGATATGAAAATTTTAATTAATAAGGAAAATGGATATTTACCCAGGAAGTACTCCAAACATGCAGAAGACATATATAAGTTAAAGGATATTCCGGTTATATCGTTTCCCATTACCTTTAAGGAAAAACCTGCAGGCACAAAGTCTTTTGCAATTTCAATGATAGATTATGATGCCGTTTCTGTTTGTGGTTTCCCATGGATTCATTGGGTCGTGTGTAATATTCCAGGAAACATATCAGAATTGCCTGAAAACGCAAGTGTTAACAATATTCTAAAAATAACTCAAGGAAAAAACAGTTTTTCATCACACCTCATTGCGGAAATTGACTCCAATATCACATGCCACTATGCCGGTCCCACTCCGCCAGATAAAGATCATAAATACACCATTGACGTCTATGCTCTAGACTGCGAGGTGATTGATCTAAAAGATGGGTTCTATTTAAACGAGCTATATGAAAAAATTGAAAACCACATATTAGCTAAAACCTCGGAAATAGTTGTCGGGCAGTACTAAATGACTTTATTATTGCGAAAATCTGTTTATTGATCGCATCTTGTTGTATTTCAAGGTTAAGAGGTTATCACTCATTGTTGATAATCCGTGCTATCAAGAACCGGCCCGGAAAAGCAATGCTCCGGGCCGGTTTAAGGGTAAAAAATTTCCGATAAAAAGGGCTGGAAACCGCGTTCGGGCATTTAGCTTTCTGATCGCGGCGCGGATCGAATTCCTGATAAAAATGGCAAGCGATAGAAAAGTATATGTTTTTCCCCGTTTTTGCACTTTTCCTGTATCAGAAAAATTCAAGAACTTCGCTTGTTGGGGACACCCCAAACCCCATTTGCATACTGGCAGTTTCCTGCACAGAGATCAAAATCACCGGTTAAACCGGTGGTTTGAACAAGCCCTATAAAGGCATATCTCCTGTGGTAGCGCCTTAAAAGGCGCACCGAATCGGCCTGGCGATCACACTTTTATTACGGGTTGCCCCCTATTCGGGGGCTTTTTTATGCCTCCCGATTCTTGCCACCTGTGAACGGGTCTACGAACTCTTTATTGTGATAGACTTTTTACGTCATCCATTTGACAGAAACCTCCTATGCTATCTTCCGTTGGCTGCCAGACCTTCGTTAGTGTAGCATCGGAGGTTGTCTTTGTGTCCTATAAGGTTTTTTATCCACCCCCAGTTCAACTGGGGGTTTTGTCTTACCTGTTCAGCAACAACGAAAATAGGAGCAACCTTTCGGTTACTCCTATTCGCGGAATGTTCAGTGTCGTTATGAACACTCGACATGTGTATAGATCTAGCTTTTGAGACGATTTCAACAAAAGTAACACGTTTTTACACGTTTTACACGATTGCACACGATTACTTAAAACGTGTATATCGTGTAATTATTATATCACGATCATTATATTTGCTACACTATTAAATAGTTATATTTCAAGCTCTTTCTTCAGATTGCGTTACACTCTTCAAAAAATACAGGAATACGGTGAATGTTAAACTGCAATAGAACTGTTATTATGTTAAAATAGATATGTATTTATTTCTAAGACTAAACATTTGGATTAAATATGATATGCTTTTATTTTCCAGCTATTACAACTTAGAAAGTAGACATAAAAATTTTGAGGTGTTTTCATGATAATGCCATCAGCTGCAAATATTTCAGAAGACCATGAATTGAGATCCAAATTTGTTTGGGGCTTAATTAACGATAAGGATAATTTTTCTCCACAATGTGCTGACCAAAATATTCCGCATGTATTATTCCAGTTTTGGAACGACAGCGAATCGATACCTTTGGACGTACAGGAGTGCATTGAAAGTTGGCATCCGCTAGAAGAACAAGGCTTTAAGCGTCTCTTGTTTGATGACATAACCGCAAACAACTTCATTAAAAATCATTTTGGAAATCGATATTTAAACGCGTTTCATCGTTGTCTACACCCTGCAATGAGATCAGACTATTTTAGACTTTGCTATTTAGTAAAAATGGCAGATTCTATGTCGACGCAGATGATGTTTATAGGAATATTCTTATTGAAGAATTATTCGTCGATAGTAGGCTAAAAATTCAGCCACTATGTTACGATATGCCGACAGATTCAATGGTAAAGGCAGTCGACTTTATATTAAAGAACGAATATCGTTCTGATAAGATCTATTACATCAATAACGACCCTATTATTTCGCCACCCAATCACCCACTAATTCAGCTTGCTCTTGAACGCTCTACGCAAATATTATTATCTAATGGAGACATAAAAGATGTCCAATCAACAACTGGCCCCGGGAACTCAACTGCAAGTTTAGTGAGGCATATTATTGAATTAAAGGCTATAAAGAAAAATTATGATTTTAGGTTTCTTGATAACTGGGACGATATCGCTGTACCCCAATGGCCATTAGATTATCGAAAAGATAAGCGGAATTGGAGGATTTGGGATGGCAGTAATATTTAGCTACTTCAATAAAATATATACGAGAAAGAATACTGACTATGAACATGAGAAATTATACCGGAGCGCTCAATAGGATACGATATAGACTATTATTCCATCGAAGATTATTAGATGTTTGCAGACAATCCAATTCATTTTCCAAAGACTCAAGAGACTCAATTCAAAGGATTTACGCCATAAACCTTGACCGAAAGCCAAAAAGATGGAGCCAAGTAAGTAATAAGCTGAAAAGGATAAAAAGCCGTTCTGACACTTCTTTGTTTGAACTTAGCAGGAGATTTTCGGCTATTGATGCACGATATCTTGATGAAAAAATTGACAGTAAGATGCTGTGTCCGTATTTTACTCTAGCCGATCAATTACAGGTTGAACCTAATCCACTCATTCAAATCGACGAGAGCTCCAAAGCATACAAAATAAAGATGACGCCGCAAGAAATTGCGATAGCCCTTTCCCACATAGAACTATGGAAGAAAATCGCTTCCGATAATATTCCATATACCCTCATTCTAGAGGACGATGTATATTTCGAGCGCGGGTTCGCCAATAACCTTGACGCTGCGTGGACGGATATCATAAATAAATCGTCGCAACCGTTTACCTTTGACATACTATTTCTATCATTTCAAGAAGTAGGCATAAAGCCAAAAACTAGGATACATGAAGATGGACTAGTACATAAACCAAATTGCGGAATTTGGCAAGCCTCTGGCTATGTTCTCTCAAAAGTCGGTGCACAGAAACTGTTGAACATGTTACCCGCCTATGGTCCAGTTGATCTCTGGTTAAACCTACAATTCGACAAGCTGGATGTTTATTTAATAAATAAGCCAATTATAGAACAGCGAGTGGACGTTCCTTCCACAAATTCTTACTCTATTATGCCTGTTTTGTCGCAGATCGGCGTGTCAACGCCGATTTGAATTTGCAGGTTTTCGCCAGTTAAAAAATGCATGAAAACAGCGGTAAGGAAATGTTGAAAAATTAGTTTTGGCCCTGCTCGAAAAGGGTGTTGACGATGTGCTGCTTCTGCTTCATGTACTCCTTTCGCTCTTTAAGGCGATAGCTCTCACCCTTGATATTGACAACGGTGCAGTGGTGCAAAACACGGTCTAGGATTGCAGAGGCGATAGTGACGTCGGCGAAGATCTCATTCCATTGGGAAAAGGTCTTATTGGAGGTAAAGATCGTGGAGACTCTCTCATAACGTCTCGCAATCAGTTGAAAAAACAGATTCGCCCCCTGAATATCCATCGGGAGATAGCCAATTTCGTCAATGATGAGCATTTTGTACTTGCCCAGAGTTTTGAGCTTGTCCGGTAGTCTATTCTCAAAATGAGCCTTTTTGAGCTGCTCAATTAGGGTGTGGCAGTTGATGTAATAGGTGGAGAATCGATGCTTGGCGGCAACCAGCCCCAGTGCTGAGGCCAGATGGGTCTTGCCCACACCGGGCGGGCCGAGGAAGACGATATTCTCTCCGTTTTCAAGGAAACGCATGGTAGCCAGTTCTTCAATCTGGCGCTTGTCAATGGAGGGCTGGAAACTGAAATCAAAATCCTCCAACGTTTTTTTGATGGGAAATCCGGACATTTGCACCTGCTTTTCATAGGCGCGTCGCCGTTTTGACAATGCTTCCTCGGCAAAGATATGGTCGAGCACATCTACAACGTTGAGTTCGTCCTTTACAGCTCTTTCAAGATAATTGTCCAATATCTCCAGCGTGTTTTTCATCTTAAGGCTTTCGAGGTTTTCCCTGAGACGTTCCATCGTCAGTTCCGTCATAGCAGCACCTCGTCATACCGGTTCAAATCGTGTTGTTGGATAGGAAAGTCGATGACACTGTCGCCGTCCAGCAGGGTGTTTTCTGTATCAAAGGATTGCTTGACGGTCAGCCTGCGATAATGATGGGCATTGACGACCATGTCTTTTTTCTGGTAGGATATTCGGTGCAGGGCAATTTGCTTTCCTTCATAGTAGACAGCAAGCACGTTGTCCAATGCTACGACTGCCACATCTTCGCCGGCGTATTCCGATGGCACGGAATACTGATTACCGCCGTACGAGATGAGGCAGTCTTTTTGTACCCGGCGCAGATTGATTTTGTCGATGATATATTCACGTTTAAGAGGGTTAAGGCCCTCTTTTTTTAGTCTCTCGAAGGGAATTTCATTTGTTGTGGCGTGGACTTTCCCATTGACCTTATTACACCATGCGAGGGCCTGGCCATTGAGGTCGTCAAGTGAAGAGTACTTGATGCCAATCATGAAATTATCCCGTACGAACTGTACCGTGCGCTCTATTTTACCCTTTGTCTGGCCTCGGTATGGCCGGCACAGCACATGGCTTGAACCCATAGAATCCGGCGAAATCCTCAAACTGCCGGTTGAGGGTACTGTCTTCCTGCTTCAGCAGCCGTTTGATGACGACCTGCTTCATGTTGTCATACAGAATTTCCTCCGGGTAACCGCCTAAATACCGGAACGCGTTGGCATGGCAGCGGATCAGAGTGTTGGTACTCATGTTGGTCACAAACTCTATGTACCGTGTCCGCGAGTACCCCAAAATGAACAGAAAACAGTACAGCTTTTTCAGCTTCCCATCCTCCGGCACGGTGTGATCCTCAAAAAACGCCCAGTCCATCTGCCCTTGAAGTCCCGGCATCGTTTCAAACCGCACCGTTGCTTTCTCGTCCAACTGTTCCTTCTTGTTTCGCACGTATTCCCGCACGATGCTGTGCCCACCCTCGAAGCCCTGCTCCTGAATTTTCTCCAGTATCCGCTCCGCTGAGTACGGCGCTTCCTCCAGCCATACCGTTATCTGCTCCTTGTAGGGGTCCAGCTTCGACGGCTTCGTTGCGCTCAGGCTGTATACCGGTCGCGCCTCGCTCTCGGCGTATTTCTTCGCCGTCCTCGGGTCAATGTTGTACTTGCGCGCTATCTCTGTGTAGCTCAGTCCTTTTTGCCGGTCGCTTCGGATATCCATCCGGTTTGCTCCTTCCATTTTGACACCCTTTCCGCCTGCTGCTTAACAGACAGATTTGAGTGTACCATATTGCATCCCTTTCCGCTGCAAACCTACATTTTTTGACCGGCGTTTTTCTTCATTTTATCACTGGCGCTGACACTATATTATTCTCGAAAATCGCCGCCCGCGCTGGGGAAAAAATTGCACCCACTGCATGGCCTGTATTGGTGCCTGTCCGGTCGGAGCCATCGAATATAAAAACCATTCCAAGGGCAAACGGCGGTATTACAACACCGAACGAGTATAGCAAAAGGCGCTTGAAGCCGCCGTATAACCGCGCTGCGGGCATTAAACTGCAACCCCCGGAGAATCGGAAAATGCCTTGTTCCGGGACGCTGGCGGCTTAATGTTTGTTTTACACCGCCGCCACGGTGGTTTAGAGATTTTTCCATTTGGCGAGCAGCCTGTTTAATCCGGCGAGTAGGGTGCCGTAGCGGCGCTCCAGATCGGCTACATTCTCGGCGTACAGGCTGTTCGTTTCATTGGCGCGTCGGGCAATCCGGTTGACATTCGCGCCGTTTTGGTGCAGGAGCGCAACCAGTTCCTTTGCATCGGACATATTCGCATACACCACATAGCCCGTCAATCGCCATCTTGCGCAGATAAGCGTTGATTTAGCGGAATGGCCGATCCCCGTCGCCTTATTCGTACAGCCCAGCATCTTGTGGGTTTAGAAGATCGGGGGGGCTTCCTTTTCATGAAGTTCAGCGCTCCGCCCCTTTTTTCAGAGTGCAATAATTGTCCAGAGCCGCCGCAATTTTTTCAATTTCACCGCTCCCATTAGTTGCAAAGCGCAACAGTGGAATGTCGTAGAGTTTCAGAATATTGTCCTTCATGCGGTCACGCTCATACTGTGCGGTGCCGGGTTTGTGAAAATGAAACCCATCCACCTCGATTGCAAGGACGGGTACTTTACTGATGCGATTATAAATCAGAAAGTCAACATGTGTGGCGGTGTTCATCGCATAACGGCATTCTTCGTCATTCAACAGGTGCGGGTCACGAATGAGCATGTTGAGGGAGTAATAGAAAATTACATTCAAGGAAAGATGCGGACGCTTTTGCAGCAAATCACAGATAGCCCCGTACATCAGATTTTCCGAATCATATTGCGAAACATGCGTATGCTTCTTGAGGAATGCAATGCGCGTCTGAGTATATTGTTGATATAATAGGTCGAATACGGAATAAACCTCGCTTTGGATGACCTGATAGTTGTTGTAGCGAATATAGGAGATCAAGTCACCGATGTTGCTGTCGGCTGGCTGCTCATTACCAGACACGACGAGAAATAGCCGTTTTCTGGCCCGGGAGACGGCGACATTCAGCAGGTACGGATTGTCGGAAAAATCAGTTGCCACATCGTCAACAGTCGTCAGCACGATGGTATCCTTTTCGCGGCCCTGAAATTTATGAACCGTATGTACTTCCATTTTGCTGCTGCCCAGCTGCTTTTCAATTTCCGCGACCTGATCCTTATAAGGTGCGACAATGCCCACCTCCTCGTCCGGAGTGCCCTCCAGTAGGGGAAGCGCATCTTCCACCATCACGTCGATTTGGCGTTGATTGATATGATCTCTCCGGTGATTTCCGGCGTTGGTTTCAATTAGTGCCAACGTATCCTGCTCGCCGTGATCCTGTGTCATGATGATCAGTTCGTTGCCGTAGAACTTTTCATTGCAAAAGCCGATGATTTTGGGATGGCAACGGTAATGCTCACGAAGCAGTGTTTGCGGGACATCCTGTAAGATGCTACAGATGGAGTTTAAAAAGCTGTTTTCTGAAAAAGAATAACCTCGCGGCAAATGAAAGGAAGTAAAAACCGCATCGCTACGGGCCTTCATTTCACTGGTTACGATATTCGGCAACTGCTTCAGATCCCCGACGATGACGGCGTTCCTGGCGCAGGAGAGAGCCATCGCCCCAGTGGCAACATCCACCTGAGAAGCTTCGTCCATAATCAAATAATCATAGACTACATTTTTTAAACAGCTGCGGGAGGAAAATGTTGTACTCAGCACAATTGGATATTCCGCCGAAACGTCCGAAGCGCGCTTCCAGAGATCCTTATCCGAGAATTGCTCGCGCGCAGCATGGGTTCCATAACGCTTAAACAGCTTGGCGCGCAAGTAATCCATTGAGAGCCGCGTGAGTTCATCCATCTTTTCACGCACATGGACCTGAGCAAGATGCGCCTCCAGCGCAGCAATTTCACTGCTCAGTTCTTCTTTTCTGGACTGATAGAACAACCCCTGTAAAAGTGAAATAATGGAAGGTAAGCCACTGCTGAAAAAGTCCCAATCGGAAATCCCATAGAAAAAAACGCTTTTTAACTTAAACCATAGGGAAATGCTGCGCTCCTTCTCTGAAAATGCATAGCATTCCTGCCATAACTGCATCAGTCTATCCGATTTCAATTGACGTCTTGGTTTAATTGGCAAATTGCTCCGACCGGTTTCTTTACAGAATTCCTCAAAATAATGCATTTCTGTGAAAAGGGATGCAAGCTCTATCCGCGCTTTTGAAAGCCGTTCCTGCTTGGAAAATGTCGCGGATAACTCTGAGGACAAGGTCTGGATTCTATTCCGAGACTCTGTCTGGCGCTGCGCATCCATCGCCCACCCAGACAAATCCGGATAGTTGCCGGTCTGGTTTGCTACAAAAGCCCTTTTGTTTGCCGAGTTGCCCAGTGGCGCTACCAGAAAATCCATGGCGTACTTTGGCGAGGTGAGTTTCTCCAAAACGTTTGCAGTAGCAGAATTATTATTGGAAACAACTAGGACTCTTTTGTTTGCGGCAAGCAAATTTGCAATAATATTCAGAATAGTCTGCGTTTTTCCTGTTCCGGGAGGCCCCTGAATCATACTGATCTGATTTTCAAGTGCGGCCTCTACCGCTTTGAACTGGCTTGCGTTACCACCAAACGGAAAGATCAGGTTGCTTTTAGGATAAGCTTGGGTGTGATGGACGCTAGGATTCAAGTAAACGGCCATAGCGCTTTCTTGATCGACAAACTTTATCTTTTCATATTGCTTTTGCAGAAGGACCTCTCCGTCATCGCTTTTTAATTCATTGATGCCAGCAAGCTGACGCAGATAATCCAGGCGGTTTTGTGCTTCCGCTTCGCGCAGACAAGACATGGTGATTTTCAAATTACGCTTTTCATAGGTGCGTTCGCTGCCGTCGCCAAAGCAAATGTGCCAATAGTCCTCTCTGCGGGCGTGGAAAACGAAAATACCATGGACATTGAAAAACTCCCGTCCTTCATGGGAAACATGCGCAAGAGCCGGATTCAGAGTTTCAGGATCCTTTACCCATTCAATGGAATTATAGTTGTAAGAATACGTTTTTCCGCCTTGATAGGTTACCTCATATTTTCTTGTGTTTGGGTTGTATTTGCAATATTGGATATCGCTTGTCTTATTTTGACCGTTTGCCAAGATAAGATGGTATCGTGCATTCACGCGGTTCCTCCAGATGAACAGAATTAAGCATTAAGCTAAATGATTGAAAAATAAACATTAAGCGAAGTTTCTTTTCGCTTTTAGCACGCACAGCGCTGGTTGATTCTACGTTTAAAAAACAAGGGTTTCATTTAATCTATGCATTGTCTTCATTAGAGAAGAAATCTGTATCAACCCGCTTCAGCTGATAAGTCTCAATGGGAGATACCCCAAGATTGTAGTCGATCATCAGCTTAGTCAGCATCTCACCATCGACCAGAATCACTTTGGCTGTGTGCTGTTTGCTAACATAATCTTTGGCATCTTTTGAAAATCTTGCGGTAGTAATAAACAGGCCCTTGCTTGCTCCTTGCCCAGAAAGAGCACCGACGAACTTTTGCACTTCGGGGCGGCCAACAATAACATCCGGATTCCAACGTTTAGCCTGTATGTAAATTACATTAAATCCAAGTTTATCCTCTTTGACAATGCCGTCAATTCCTTCGTCACCGCTTTTTCCTACGACCATACCAGAATTATCAATAGATCCGCCATAACCCATAGACTGCAAAAGTTGCACAACAGTTTCTTCAAAGAATTCTGATGACTGCTGCATAATTTCATCCATAATATCGTCCGCAAGTTTATTGTTAATCTGTTCATAAGCACGTTCAAAAGCATCCTGCGGCGTATCTGAGAATGGAAGAGGTACTAATTTTGCTGTAGGCACTATATCTGATTCTAATTTGTTATTGGAATTTGAATGAACAAATTTTTGGAAACTTTCGAATTGCATTAGGTATTCGTTGTCGATCTGAACAGGTTTCTCGGCAAGTGCTTTCAGGCCGGAAACAGTTATATTGTAAATTCCCCTTTTGCCACTCGCAATCAATCCGGCTTTTTTCAGATAAGTACAACACCACCCAACTCTGTTTGCAAGCAGAGTCACTTTTCCGCTCGGCGTCATTTCTTCCAAGTCACTCTCTGAAAGCTTGCGTGACTTGATAATATAGCCTTTTATTTCCTTCATGCTATGGGGCTGGCTGTCTTTTATACTTTCAAGAAATGGATTATATAGATCATCATACGCTGGTATCGCCATTCTAATCATCCTTAATTATTGAACTTGGCATATCATAAACAATTAAACGAAGTTCATATAGCTCGAATTAACTTCTGGTATACTCTCAACGCACAGGTCTTATAAGTTTATTTATTACAACAATTTTTATAAATCTATATTATTAAGCCTCAGAACCTGTACTTCCTGATTATTCATCACCTCAGTCTGTTCAGACGCCCATTCCCGCTGTGCCTCAGTGGTCATGCTGTTTTCCAATACGGCTGTCAGATCGGCGCAGGATTTTCCGACATAGCCTTCCACTTGTTCGGAAACGACTCCCTCAGGATGCAGTTTAACTACCAACTTTTTGCCCTGATCTCCAATAAAAAGCGTATGAATGATTTCCTCTGATTTTTCTTCGGTCTCAAGCCGCACGCTTTGCCCAGATTCAATGAGGGACTTTTGCAATTGGTATAGCGCGGATTTTACATATTCCTTCTGCAGCGCATGAGCAAGATTCTGGCCCTTCAGCTGGATCTGATCAGGTGAAAAAACATGGGATTCCATACTGAGTTTCAGCTCTCCGTTTTCCTGTGGAAGAAAGAAAATATTGATCTTGTCGCAATATCCAGTCAGAAGCACTCCAAGGCTTTTTTCTTCAATGCCAAGCCTGCCGAGTACTAGTTTTCCTAAAATGGTTCGGTATTGCTCCCAAACCCGGTTTTCCGGTTGAAGGTTCAGATTCCGCATAGCCTTGAATAGAATGTGTTTATCCCGGAACTTGATGTCAAAAGTGGAACAATGGCTCATAATATCCTCCTAAAATTCAATATTTCTACCCATGGAAACTTCGGCGGCAGAAGCTGAATCAGCGGCAATCATGCTCGCGCGAACGGCGTTTTCCTGTGCCCAGTTCCGAATAAATTTAATATCATCTTCACGTGATTTCGCCAATGGAACCAGATGATGGATGGCGGATGCAATATCTTGCGTATTCAGATCAGTATTGTCTTTCTTGACCGATTTTCGATAGAAAGCTTCCAGCAGCGCATCTTTGACCACCGCTTCAATTTCGGAACCGGTGAGCCGGACACCCTCTTCCCATGTCTGTTCTCCGGAAAGGTTCACCAGCGTCTCCAGGTCGAAATCCTGAGGATTGTGACGACAGCCATGAAGCATAATTGAAAATATCTCTTTTCGTTCATCGGCCGACGGGAGATCAATGAAAAAGATTTCATCGAAACGCCCCTTGCGGAGAAGTTCCGGCGGAAGGCTCTGGATATTGTTAGCCGTGGCAAACACAAAGACAGGGCTTTGCTTCTCTTGCATCCAGGTTAGCAGGTTGCCGAATACGCGGGTGGAGGTACCACCGTCCGAGCTTCCATTGGAGCTTCCAGCTAACCCTTTTTCAATTTCGTCAATCCATAGGATGGATGGCGCAATCGCTTCGCTGAGCTGCAAAGCGGAACGCATGTTGGCTTCGGATGACCCGACAATGCCGGCGAAAATTTTACCCATATCCAGTTTCAGGAGTGGCATCTTCCATGCGGAAGCAACGCATTTAGCGGATAGGCTTTTTCCGCAACCTGGAATACCCACCAGCAGAACTCCTTTGGGGTACTCCAGTCCAAAATCCCTGGCTTCCTGCGTAAATGCCGTTTTCCTTCTTTCCAGCCAGTTTTTCAGGTTTTGGAGCCCGCCGACTTTTGTCATATCGAAATGGCTGGTATCGACATATTCCAGAATGCCGGTCTTGCGGATGATTTGCTTTTTCTCCTGCAAAATACGATTGATGTCGTCAGAGTCGAGTGAATGATCTTGAACAAGAGATTTGGCCAGAGTGTTTTCAATTTCCGTCTGCGTCAGCCCCACGCCGGCCTGCGAAAGCCCATCAATCGTGTCCGCATCGTTATGTACGGTTACGCCCTGCTTGCCGACATAACTGTCAGCAAAATTTTTGATGATCTGTCTGGTTTCTTCCAGTTCAGGCAGCGGCAGATCAAGAATCGTAATTTCCTTTTGCAATTCGATGGGGATATCCAATGCCGGGGATATTAACATACTGTTTGATGGGCAGTTCATACGCAAAAACTGACAAAGCTCACGGAAACAGCGGACAAAGGTCGGTTGGTTTTTGAAAAAATTATGGATATCACACCAGATGAACAGGCTCGGTTCCTTGCCCAGTTCACGTGCCATGATTGAGGCGGCTTTAAAATCGATGCTTTTCGCATCCATCGGGCTTCCGTTAAGAATGAAGCCGTTGGTCGCCGTCCAGATAATCACGCGTTTATTCAGCTTCTGCGCTAAGCCCTGCGTTAACTGAATGCATCTTTCCTCTTCAAAGGTGGGGATATGGATCGCGGTGTATCGTGCGCGAATCAAGCACTCCAGTTCGGTCAAAAATTCGGACATTTTCAGTAGCTCCTTTTTATAGATTCGGATATCCGGTCATAAAAACAACGCCATCCGAGATGGATAGTTCAATATCATTTACCGGTTTCAAATCATCTGCGGAAATGCGGTTTGTTATTAGCAGCAGTTGCTTATTACTCCACTTAGGACCTGGTCGGTACCTGCCGCATAGCACCGCATCGGTCGCTAAGACCGTACGCAGCCGTTTGGGCGATCGTTTGATTTCCTCCAGGCTGTAGCCGGTGAACAAAAAAACGGTGTGGTTGCAAAAATTTCTGTATGTACGAATGAATTGATACACCGCTGCGTTCTGATCCAGCGGTTCCCCGCCGGAAATGGTGACACCATTGTTTTCCAGCCCTGCAAGCCACTGGGCTAGGGACTTTGGGTTATAAGCAGCACCCTTGTGAAAAACATGTAGCCCGGGATTAAAGCAACCTGCGCAATGCAAGGAACAACCCTGTGTCCAGATGACACAGCGCCTGCCTGTGCCATTCACATCGCTTTCTTTATCGATACAGGCCAGCCATAAGGACTGATTATTCATGACGTAATTCTCACTGCACTTATAAGTCAATCGTTCTGGATGGCTGACTAGAGGTCCCGGATGCAACGGCTTCATTCGGTGATGGAGTCTCAGGTATATCGGCGATTTCGATCTGCCGGATTTGCTCCATATTCTCCGATGTGGTAGTTTCCGTGTGCTGATAAGTCTTGACTTCATCGTGCGGACGGTTGAGGATGGCGTTATCCAATTGTTTCAGAAACCGAGAGACAAACTCTTCCGCTGAATCCTGTATGGTGAGACCTTTTAATAAAATCCGAAGCAACTTTTTTTGCCATCCGATCGTAATAATCATACCATTTGCAGTTCCTTTGGTGAACGATGAGGCAATAAAAGCTTTATAAATTCCAAGTTCATCAATTTTGCTTAGTGCTACGGCCATTTTTTGTGCATGGGTACGGTCGTTGAATACCAAACACACGAGTGAATCCTGCGTCAGAATCAGAATTTTGCTGCCTGCTTTCACGTCTTTCCACGACTGAAAGTCCTTATAAAGGGCAATGATAACATCCGTCTCCTTAATTAGCTGCAGTTCTTCCAACTCAAAGTAGGAGGCGTCATCGATTGTCTGATGGTATTTGATACCCAGATATTTGCCTTGATTGATTGTGGCAAAATAAAACAGAATAATGAGCAACAGGATTGAAAACATCACTTCCATCCATAATTCCGACGGATTGGGCCTTAAAATCAACGAAAGGATGCAGTAGATAGCAGTACATGCAATCAAAATCCAGAAGAAGTTACGTTTTCCTTTATACGGCTGTTTGCGCTGCTCTGTCGTTCTTCGGTAATATTTGAAATGTTTCTCCGGAGTGTATGATTTGATCTTTTCATGCAGAAAAGAGGAGTTTTTTATATAAAAACAAAACTCGTAAATGCCGCAGATTAACAACAATCCAATCGGAACATCAAACCACGGTTCGAAAGACATACCGACAAAGAGAATCAACAGCAGCAACAAAAATAGGATTAGCAGAAATTTCATCAGCGTATAATAAAACTTGCTTTTTTTCACAGCCTTCCGGTATTCCTGGTCCATGTCTTTTTCCAAGGCCATCTCCTGATTGTAAATATAGCCGCATTGCGGGCAAAGATTATCAGTGTCATTTGTGATAGCATGGCATCGTGGACAGGTTCTCATTATTAATCCTTCTTCCTATATAATTAATCTTGTGAACAGAGAATGGGCAATAAGAAATAGTCACAGTCTTGCAAAATCACCCAACCCAAACATTATCAAAGCACTTTTTTTCGCCGTTTGATAGAGTAACTATTACTTGTTTTCTTCTCATTATTCCGCTTATACGAAGTTCAAAGAAAATTCCGAACTGTTTATTTCAGCCCAGCTTTATACATCAACTCTTCAATAATAACTCTATATTTTAGGATATGAGGTTTTATATCTTGCTGGGTGGAGTTATACCAAATTTTATGGGCAGAATAATTGCCAAGGTCCTTAAATATTGCCATATCTTTACGCGTATTTGCGGATAGAGCCAATTCAGTATTTTGCTCTGCATTTTTTATTATTTTATCGAGAGTTAAGTGTCGTCCATTTTTTTCAGTGATTTCTTTTTCAACACCAAGATTTTGGTAAGATAATACCAATAGCCCTTCCAATAGCCTCCGCATCATAACTGCAGTACAGTCAAATAGATTGTTTTCATAACTGGCGTTAATCTGTTTACATAAAGACTGTATGTTTTGTGATAGATTTTCAAAAATCGAAGATGGAAGAACTGTACCATCTTGTTCAATACTGATGCTGTCTTCGTCACCCCAGTGATTTATATCTTCAATCCATTTTTCCATAGTGGCAAACCATTGCGACCAACTGGTGGATGAATTGCTAAGCCTGTTTACTTCAGTTTTTAAATCGTTCAGAATCTGATTATCTGTCCAGTCGGATTTTCTTAGAGCTAATATGTATTTGGCAAGAATATCTTCAGCCTTAAAATCATTCCAATATGCATATATTTTTTTGCACTTGTTTTTAATATGAGATATTTCCTGATCAATAGGGTTTTTTGATTTGTTATAAGCTATACCCCCAAGCTTGTCTAAAAATTTGCCAACTGATTCTTGAGTTAAGGTTCCCTTTTCGTCATAGCAAAAATATCGTTCTATGCCAATATCAATGCACTCTATCAAAAGCTCATATGGATACTTCCTAATGGTTTGCGCTAATTCTGCTTTGCCTCTCTCGTTAAGTGAATATGGCGCTATTTTATCGTTTATAATGGTTTCAATCTTTTTGTGGGCCATAATAATCCACCTTATTTCAGATCATCGCACAATGGTAGGATTTCTTCCAGCTTGGCGACGATGCGCTTTTACTCAACATATAACGCTAAAATACACATTTTTCCGCTAATGCGCAGTTTGAATGGAAGGATAAACAAACACATTGTGCTCATTAGTTAAGGACAGCCGCCTTATATTCATCAGAATACAAAATGAGCTTTTCCAATCAAAGGCTAAATCTTCTTCATCCGGTTCCTTCCTTTCAAATCTCGGTTCCCTGTATTACTTTTACGCGGTTGGCTTTTTTTAATCGGATCGTCCTTGCCTTCTCTTCCGTATCATCACTCTCGTCGTACCCATCATATGGTGCATCCGGATCATGCGGCTTCTGTTTTTTCATGCTATTGCATACCTCATCACGATGGGCAAAAGAAAAATTGATATCATCCGAATATCCGGTGTGTCCTGTGATGATGATAGGGTTCAAATGCCTTTCCCTCAGCTTTTTCTCAAGCATCGCCAGAGATCTCTTTTCCAATTCGATATCCTCAGCAAGAGCATTAATAAAGCTATATCCTCCGTCTGCACCGAACCAAATGGCATCGCCGGTAAAAAGATATGTATCATCGATGAGATAGACCATGTGACCCCATGTATGCCCCGGGATCAGAAAAGCTTCTACCTTAATGTCTCCGATGGTAAATACCTGTCCGTCCTTTAGAAGAATCTTTTTGTTATTAATTGTTACCTGCGGAAGCTTATACAAGTGAAAAATCACTTTGCGGCGCACTTCACCGGTCAAATATTTATTTTCGATTTCTCCAATATAGATCGTTGCATCCTTAAACAACTGATTACTGTCAGCTTCGATCGCGCCAACGTGATCGGTGTCCTGGTGAGTCACCAGAATATCTTTAATATTATCCGGATCCAGATCCAGCCATTCCATCTTCTCTTCCAGCCGCTCATAATTATATCCAGCATCAATCATAATTGTCTGTTCATTTTTCGTATAGAAGAAGATGTTGGCAACAAACTCTCTGACACACTTCACGTGTTCATCGATTACACCGGTATTGAGCGGTTTGAAAATTTCCTTACCTCGATATATCATAGCCATATATTTTTCCTGTAATTTTGAAGCCTTCTTAGACATTTTTTGATTCTCTTTTCTTGGCTTTCACGCAAAGCCAATGGCGTTTTGCGTCTCCGTCTGTTTGAATATCCGTAAATCCTGCGCTTTTCAACAGTGTGGAAAGCTGCTCTGCGTTGTAAATGGTCATTCCTTCAATCTTACTCGTCCACTTCTCGTTGGCAGGGTTCAAACCGTCGGCTTCGTTGCAGATAAAAAAGTTGCCTCCGGGCTTTAGTACACTCAGTACCTGTCGGAAAGCGTTTTCGATATCCGGCCAGAAATAAACCGTCTCAAAGGCAGTCACAAGATCGAATTGTTCCGGTTCAAAGGGCAGAGCGGATACATTCGCTTGCACGACGGTGCACTTGCCTTTACTGATCGCCGCCGCGTTATTTTTACGCGACGCTTTCACGCTGACAGGCGAATAATCCACTCCAGTCACGTGTCCTTCCGGGCAAAGCGCCAGCAGTCGCGTAATATTCGCTCCGCCGCCGCAACCAATTTCCAACACGCTGTCCGCTTTACTTGGGGTAATGTGCGTAAGACCCCATGTGGCAACCGGGGTATGGCCAATGTTCATACTTGTCACCATGATTTTCCCGCCCAAGCCCTCCGGCTTGTTGGTGTTTTGAAAAAATCCACTCATTTTAAATTTTTTTCTTTTATATTATTTTTAAATCCATTATTCCGCTTATGTATAATTCTCTATTTTTACAATAGGGAACTAAGTAAACATAATGAGGGACTTATTGTAATGGAGTGAATTATCCGTAATGAAATAATCATGGTGCAGGGAAACCTAAAAACTTTGCTAAGTTTGCCAATCCGGACAGCACACCAATGACTTTAATTCCAGCATTACCCATACCCTTAATCACCCCTTTTAGCGTGAATTTTGCTTCTGTTTGTTCTTCTTTGTTATCAGATTGTACTGCAATACTTATTTGACCCAACAAGTCGATTATCGTCTCCATGTTTTCTTGTGATAATTCTGGTATAGCTTTTATTCCCGAAATAGCTTGAGTAATTTCATCAGAAAAAGAAGTTTGATTGAAATTGAGTTGGCTATTTAATGTTCCAATCTGAGAGCCAATTAGAGAAGAATCACTAATGTTGTAAGTTGTTTGATTTGTCATAGTTGCACTCCGTCCTTGTAGATAATTGATACCTTGTAGTGTAATCCGAGCTTGCTCCGGCCACCCGTAAACTATTTTGTTCCCCTGCCCAGCTCGCGTAATAGAAGCTCCTTTAATCAGGTTGCCCTTCTCCATAATATCAACTATTTCCAGAAGTCTAATCCTGTCAACACCATACTCTGCCGGGTCGATATTTGAAGCATCACCAGATTGATATTTTTCTAATAGCAACTTGATAATTTCTGATGAGTTCATCATATGTAGTGTGTCATATCCTTTCTGCGCAAGCCGAATATAGTCATTTTCGGTCGCTGTAATATAGCCCTGTTCAACTAGATGTTCAATCGCCGCAGGGATAGCTTTCCGTTGTTGACTTGTCCATATCGGCGTTTTACATGACAATGAAAGCAAGTGAGAGGATGACATTATATCGCCAACCGATGAATTGCAAAACTCAAACCATTTCATAATTTGTTTGGCAACAAAACTAATATCATTATTCATCGAATATCGCCCTTACTTTTTAAGTCCGTCTTTAACGGTCAATTTGCTTTCAAAAGTGCCAAGTTTGGTATTTTGGATTTCCGAATTGGATATATTAAATCTTTGCTCAATAATTGAAATAGGGCGGTGACTTTCGCGCTTTTCGTCTGCCTTTTTCACTGCCTCTGCATAGACTTTTTTAAAGTCGTTTCCACATTTCACATTCTGAACGATAGATTGAATTAATTGAAATATTTCGTTGTATTGTAAATCACGTAGTTCAACAACCTGTACATCATCGAGCGAATTGTCCCATAAAACTAGACAGGGTAATGCATCTTCTGCGATTTCCAATGAATCGAACTTATCTTTTATGTCATATCCTGAAGCAGATAATTCGGGAATGCTATAGTAAATATCTAAATAGTCTTTCGATAATGCATTTAAGTCACACCACGAATCATTGATAAAAGTTTCAAATGCTTTATCTTGAGTGAGCGGAAGAAAAAAGCATTTTACTATTTTAGGGTCTGAATATCTACAAAACAACTCGGTAATACTCTTATATTGTTCGGTGTCACGTCCAAACGTATTCATAGAAGCAAATCGTTTGATTTTTTCAAAAAAGCTATGAGGATTTTTTTCTTTGAATGCGTTGAGTAGATCAGACAATAAGCTGTTATCCACTATTCCGCTTTTTTCAATTGAAAACTCCTTTGCTAATTTTTCAAATACGGACATAGGCATTTTCGATATATCATTCGCATTCAATTTTTGTTTCAATAACCATTCTAAGAACTCAATTTCTAATTGCAAGGTAGTCGGGACACCAACTAAATTGTGCATAAGGTAGGGGCTTTCATCAACAGAAAATTTGTTGATTTTTGATTTGCCCCACAAAGACTTTTCAATTTTTTCAGTTGCTTTTTCAGGACCACAGCGATAAATCAAATAGAACCGTATACTGTCTATTAATTTGTACGGCTCAATGTTGAGATTCTTTTGACGAATGAACGTCTCAGCATAGGGGGTTAAATTCTCTAATGCACTCTGTGTATGCTTATCCCGCATAACGCATTCTCGAACATAACCTATATTCAGGCGGCTACTTTCGTTTTTCTTTATCCAATTTAAAAATTCGATTATTCTATAGTCAGGTAAAGCGTTCATAAAGGACGATCCCTCTCCTCGATGTATTTATCGGTTTCTAGTTCACAGCATAGTACATATGCACTGTTTGACGAACTGCGTATTATTGCTAAACTGCGTCCGTTGAATCGCGGGTTTCTAGTGTGCCAGGTTGTAAGGTCATTGTGCGGATTCAGTTCCATCTTTTTCATAATTATACGCGCTTCGACAAGAATCAGCAATAGAAACAGGGCGCGAAATTCACAATCGCGCCCTGTTTCTATAGTTCATTCCATTTTTCCAGCAGCTTGTTCAGGCTATCGAGCAGGGTGCCGTAATGGCGCTCCAGATCGGCCACATCCTCGGCGTACAGGTTGTTCGTTTCATTGGCGCGCCGGGCGATCTGGTTGACATTCGCGCCGCTGCGCCGCAAGAGCGCCACCAGCTCTTTTACATCGGACATATCCGCGTACACCACATAGCCGTCAATCGCCATCTTGCGCAGGTAGGCGTTGGTATCATGGATACCGGCCTGCTCCATCTTTTTATAGATCAGGTCGCGCTCTTTTTCGCTCACGCGGAAATGGATCTGGACGGCCCGCTGCCGGTTCTCCTTTGGCATTCCCATCACCTCGCCGGTTCCCGAATGGGCTTGTCGTGGGTGGAGTGCGGAGCCTCCGCCGCCTTCTTCACCAGCTCGGAAAGCAGCGCGTGGACGCACGGTTTTTCTGCGGGCCGCAGCACCGGTTCCGGCGCGCTTTCGGCGTGCGCCTGTCCGTCACGCGGCTTCCGGCTTTCAGCCGCCAACAGGGCGTTGAGCGCGTTCAGGCGCTTTTCCTTTGCGGCCAGATCCGCCTCCTGCGGGAACGGCTTTTGCAGTTCCTCCCGCGCGGTTTCCATCTGCTGGTGCAGGGTATCCAGCGTGTCTTGCGCGGCGCGCAGTTCCTCCGGCATGCGCTCCAGCTCATTGTGGATGCGCGCCACGTTGCCGGCAGCGTCCATCCCCACGTCCACCGTGTGGGAGAGCACATTCTTCAAAGACAGATGAAACAATTTGCTGAATGCATCCCAGCGGATGAGAATGGAAAAGCCGCAATACTTTCCGATCTCCGCCGCCTCGTCGGTGCAGTCCACCGTCTTGCAGGCTTCGATGATCGCCTCGCCAGCCGCCTTTCGCTCGTGAAATACAGCGTCCCGCACCGTCATGGAAAACGCCTCCGGGTTCTGCGGTTTTTGTTCCCCGTAAAGGGCAATATCCTGCTCCAGACCGGCGATTTTGGCCTCCTTTTCCTTGATCTGACCCGGAAAATACCGCAGAACATTGTCCTCCATTTCATAGTGCTGGCTGTTGAAGTCCGTCTGATACACGCGCAGTTTGGCAACTTCAATATCCAGCGTCATTTTCTCCTTGGTGCGCTCGTCACCGGTCGCAAGGGCCTTGACCTCCGCATAGGAAAGCGCGGTATCGTCCACATCCTCGCAGCTCCGGGCCGGGCTTTTTCCCGTCACTACCTGCGAAATAAATTTCTGCTTCGATTCAACGAGGCTCCAATTGTAGGCGTCAAATGTCCCTTTCGTGACATATCGGAAAATTTTGATGGTTTCAAACAGATTGCCCTGCCTGATCCCGCTCCCGTCGCGCTGTGTCAGGTCGCGGGGCCGCCACGGGCAATCGGCGTGATGAATCACCGCGAGGCGCTCCTGCACGTTCGTACCCGCGCCCATTTTAGAGGTGGAGCCGAGCAAAATCCGCACCTGCCCTTTGCGGACTTTTGCAAAAAGTTCGGCTTTCTGCGTCTCGCTGTTCGCGTCGTGAATGAACGCGATCTCCTCGGCAGGCATGTCAGCGCCAGTGATAAAATGAAGAAAAACGCCGGTCAAAAAATGTAAGTTTGCAGCGGAAAGGGATGCAATATGGTACACTCAAATCTGTCTGTTAAGCAGCAGGCGGAAAGGGTGTCAAAATGGAAGGAGCAAACCGGATGGATATCCGAAGCGACCGGCAAAAAGGACTGAGCTACACAGAGATAGCGCGCAAGTACAACATTGACCCGAGGACGGCGAAGAAATACGCCGAGAGCGAGGCGCGACCGGTATACAGCCTGAGCGCAACGAAGCCGTCGAAGCTGGACCCCTACAAGGAGCAGATAACGGTATGGCTGGAGGAAGCGCCGTACTCAGCGGAGCGGATACTGGAGAAAATTCAGGAGCAGGGCTTCGAGGGTGGGCACAGCATCGTGCGGGAATACGTGCGAAACAAGAAGGAACAGTTGGACGAGAAAGCAACGGTGCGGTTTGAAACGATGCCGGGACTTCAAGGGCAGATGGACTGGGCGTTTTTTGAGGATCACACCGTGCCGGAGGATGGGAAGCTGAAAAAGCTGTACTGTTTTCTGTTCATTTTGGGGTACTCGCGGACACGGTACATAGAGTTTGTGACCAACATGAGTACCAACACTCTGATCCGCTGCCATGCCAACGCGTTCCGGTATTTAGGCGGTTACCCGGAGGAAATTCTGTATGACAACATGAAGCAGGTCGTCATCAAACGGCTGCTGAAGCAGGAAGACAGTACCCTCAACCGGCAGTTTGAGGATTTCGCCGGATTCTATGGGTTCAAGCCTGTGCTGTGCCGGCCATACCGAGGCCAGACAAAGGGTAAAATAGAGCGCACGGTACAGTTCGTACGGGATAATTTCATGATTGGCATCAAGTACTCTTCACTTGACGACCTCAATGGCCAGGCTCTCGCATGGTGTAATAAGGTCAATGGGAAAGTCCACGCCACAACAAATGAAATTCCCTTCGAGAGACTAAAAAAAGAGGGCCTTAACCCTCTTAAACGTGAATATATCATCGACAAAATCAATCTGCGCCGGGTACAAAAAGACTGCCTCATCTCGTACGGCGGTAATCAGTATTCCGTGCCATCGGAATACGCCGGCGAAGATGTGGCAGTCGTAGCATTGGACAACGTGCTTGCTGTCTACTATGAAGGAAAGCAAATTGCCCTGCACCGAATATCCTACCAGAAAAAAGACATGGTCGTCAATGCCCATCATTATCGCAGGCTGACCGTCAAGCAATCCTTTGATACAGAAAACACCCTGCTGGACGGCGACAGTGTCATCGACTTTCCTATCCAACAACACGATTTGAACCGGTATGACGAGGTGCTGCTATGACGGAACTGACGATGGAACGTCTCAGGGAAAACCTCGAAAGCCTTAAGATGAAAAACACGCTGGAGATATTGGACAATTATCTTGAAAGAGCTGTAAAGGACGAACTCAACGTTGTAGATGTGCTCGACCATATCTTTGCCGAGGAAGCATTGTCAAAACGGCGACGCGCCTATGAAAAGCAGGTGCAAATGTCCGGATTTCCCATCAAAAAAACGTTGGAGGATTTTGATTTCAGTTTCCAGCCCTCCATTGACAAGCGCCAGATTGAAGAACTGGCTACCATGCGTTTCCTTGAAAACGGAGAGAATATCGTCTTCCTCGGCCTGCCCGGTGTGGGCAAGACCCATTTGGCCTCAGCACTGGGGCTGGTTGCCGCCAAGCATCGATTCTCCACCTATTACATCAACTGCCACACCCTAATTGAGCAGCTCAAAAAGGCTCATTTTGAGAATAGACTACCGGACAAGCTCAAAACTCTGGGCAAGTACAAAATGCTCATTATTGACGAAATTGGCTATCTCCCGATGGATATTCAGGGGGCGAATCTGTTTTTTCAACTGATTGCGAGACGTTATGAGAGAGTCTCCACGATCTTTACCTCCAATAAGACCTTTTCCCAATGGAATGAGATCTTCGCCGACGTCACTATCGCCTCTGCAATCCTAGACCGTGTTTTGCACCACTGCACCGTTGTCAATATCAAGGGTGAGAGCTATCGCCTTAAAGAGCGAAAGGAGTACATGAAGCAGAAGCAGCACATCGTCAACACCCTTTTCGAGCAGGGCCAAAACTAATTTTTCAACATTTCCTTACCGCTGTTTTCATGCATTTTTTAACTGGCGAAAACCTGCAAATTCAAATCGGCGTTGACAGATCATGGAAATTCTGCGGCAGAAGAACGTCCGGCTGATTGCTCTCAACGACGGCGTGGACAGCGCCCGAAATGAGGACGATTTCACCCCTTTCAGAAATATAATGAATGAGACGGTCTCATTAAGAAGGGAAAACGAAATAACGCGCACGGCATGGCTGTATTACCATAGGAAGCCCGGAACCCATCACGTTTGTGAGAGGCACTCCGGGCTTTTTATGTAGGGCAGTGCCGTAGCCATTCCGCCGCCCGCAGACGGCGGAATCCCCCTCGGAGAGCCCACTTGACATCTTTGCAGCCCGCAGGGATGAAAGTGTCATAGTGGGTCAAATGCCTTTGAAAAAGGCATTTGACCGGCGGACCTACTCCGCACCGTACCCTGCCGCTATCGAGAAAAGCCATGGTAAACAGCGGAAATATAAGGGATAGGTGAAAAGTAGAAAGTGAGCGACAAGGGGAACAAGGGTAGTGCTGCCTACCATTATAAGTCTACGAGACTGGAGCTTCGGAAAGGCACGCGTCCAGTTTGTGTTGCCCTATGCCAGACTAAATTTGAGTCTTATTCAGAGATCCCATTCTCAATCGGATATATTTTACCCCAATGCCACAATTCATAAAAGATAGGCAAAAGAGCACTTCCTTTTTCAGTGAGGAAATATTCAACATGTGGAGGAATTTCATTGTATTGCCTGCGGTTCAATATTTCTTGCTGTTCCAGTGCTCTTAATGTAGTTGTAAGCATTGTGTTTGTGATAGCGGGAATCGCTTTTTTTAAATCACCAAAGCGCATACTTTCGCTTTTCAATAAATGGAATATAATTTTTGCCGTCCATTTTCCATGCAAAATTTCTAACGATTGTAATAAAAAACATTTTGGATTTCCTTGATAGCTTTTTAAATTAGACAAGAAATCCTCATATTCATTTGTATCCATTGCTTTCCCCCTGGTATTGTTGATTGTACATAGTAATAATAATCTGCGTGTTTGAAATATAATCAAGACTAAGTATAATTAAAGTATCAATAAAAATCAAGAACTGAACAAGGAGATATTATGTTTGATTCGTCGCTGTTCGAGATCATCCATGGACGCCGCGCCGTGCGAAACTATAAACCGAATGTCAAAATCCCAGAAAATGAGATAGCAGAAATGTTGCAGGAAGCCACACGGGCACCGTCGGGTGGAAATCTGCAATCTTGGCGCTTTTTAGTTCTTGATTCACTGGAGCAAAAACAAAAGTTATTTTCCATTGCATATAATCAAAAACAAGTTGTGGAAGCATCTGCTGTAATCGTTGTGCTTGGTGATCTGGAATGCTATAAAATGGCCAAAAAAATTTACAATCAAGCAGTTGAAGCGGGGGTAATGCCAGAGGATGTAGCAAAATTTTCAATCGGACGCTATACTGATTTATATTCCAACATGTCACAGGAAGATGTCCTCCAAAACGTTAGCCTCGAATGTGGATTGGTGTCTATGCAGTTCATGCTTGTTGCCCGCGCTAAAGGATATGATACCGGTCCAATGAGGGGATTTAGCAAGGAACAGCTAATGAAAGCGTTCAATATTGGCGATCGCTACACTCCTGTTTTGCTTATCGCCCTTGGAGAATCTGCCAAAGCTGGGTATCCAACCGTGAGACTTCCAATAGAAAGCATTACTTTTTTTAATGAAATTCATAAAAATTAAAAAATAAAATCGAATGACTTACTCTGCTATACGACGAAACAGAAAAAATCCGTCGTACAGCAGAGTGATTTTTTTACATTTATTTTTCAGCGTTCCTAATAAATCAGCACTGCATATATAGGGATGTTTCTATCATTTAACCAACGGTGCAGGCTGCTTTTGAATGGCAAGATCATCCTATCAGTACAAGCAGATAGCCCGTTTCAATACTAAGCCTCTCCCATGGCGCACTTATACACCCTGACGGGTGCCGTGCGCTCTGCGAGGCCGTTGCGCCCTGTCGGGCGCGATGGAGGGCTGCACCCTCCAAACCTCTTGCGTGCCTCACGGCAAGGCTCATCCTCGTGGGATGCCCTTTTCCATGAGGCGTGTTATCTAGGAGCGCAGAAAAAAGGGGGCTGCTTTTTGTAGAGAAAATCTCATGTATAGTAAAGGACATTTTGAAATGGAGGGCTTATGATTTTTAGACGATTTTTATTTTTCATTCGGTACCTGCTCCATTGGCTGAAAGAGCTGTTTCATGACCGAAGCGGCGGCGGTACACCCGGGGATCGGTTTCAGAGTACATGTCGGGAAGTGCGGATCGGCGATACCTGCTACTGCCTCACCAGCCGATATGAGGGCTTCAAGGACATGACAAGACCCTTGAACGACTGGCGTTCAAGAAGGCGCGGGGCCGTTCTCATGCCCAAGTGACCCATTATCATCAGTAGGCCCTGCTTTTTCAGGGATAAGGGTTGCCGTCCGTGCTGGCCTGCGGTATGATAACAGCAGGTAATACAGCCGGCGGCGCGTTTGATTTGGGAAAGCGAGGTCTGACATGACAAACCAGGACGCCATTAAAGTCGGCATCTACGTTCGGTTAAGTAAAGACGATGAACGGATCGGAGAATCCGTGAGCATTGAGAATCAAAAGCTGATGCTCACGCACTACGCCGAACAGCAGGGTTGGTTCGATTACAGCATCTATTGCGACGATGGTTACAGCGGCACCAGTTTCCAGCGGCCCGGGGTGGAACGGCTGATTGAGGACGCGAAAGATGGCAAAATCAATCTCATTCTGGTGAAGGATTTATCCCGCTTTGGACGCAACTACATACAGGTTGGGCAATTTACGGATTATGTTTTTCCGATGATTGGGTGCAGGTTCATTGCCGTAAATGACGGCGTGGATACGCTTCATAACGACAACGACATGATGCCCTTTCGAAATTTGTTCAACGAATTTCAAAGCAAAGATACCAGCAAAAAGATCAAAGCTGTTCGTACCGCTTGCGCAAGATCCAGGAAATATATTGTAACTTATCCACCTTATGGGTGCTTGAAAAATCCCGAGAGGTGTATGTTGGGGATATGGTACAAATGAAAACTGGCACCGTTTCCTACAAGAACCACAAAATGATTTCCAAACCGAAAGATAACTGGATTTGCGTGAAAGGCACCCATGAACCGATCATCGACCGTGAAACATGGGAATTGTGTGCGGAAATTGACCGCAAGCAGTATAAGCCCCGTACCCACAAAAACGGTGAAATCAGTTTGTTCGGCGGATTGCTGCGTTGTGCGGATTGCGGTTTCGCCATGCGTTACGCTGAAGAGAACCATGTGCGCAAGAGTGGTCGCAAGGTTAAATACGTCAGCTACATGTGCGGCAATTACGGTCGCAGTGGCAAGACCGCCTGCTCGGCGCACATGATTTATCTTCAGCCATTAACGGAATTAGTGATTGACGATATTCACAGGCAGGCCAGCGGCGTTTTGCAGGACGAGAACAAGGTGCGACAGGAGTTGCTCCGGCAGAAATCCAAGCAATCAGAGCAGCAGCTTGCCGCCGATCACAAGGCCCTCAAAACGACCGGCAAGCGTCTGAAGGAGCTTGACCGCCTCATTTCCAGCTTATATGAGGATAAGGTGCGCGGGGCCATCCCGGAGAGCGTATGCGCTGGCCTGATGCAGAAGTACGAGGCCGAGCGCAAGGAAAAGACCGCGCAGGCGCATGGGCTGGAAGAAAAGATTGCCGCATCGGCTCAGGATGAACGGGAAGTGGACAGCTTTCTCGCCGCCATTAAGAAATACGTGGCCGTGGAACAGCTCGACCGGGAAATGCTGCTGGAGCTGATCAATTACATTGAAATCGGCGAACGGTTCATCAAGGGCAACCAGAAATATCGCAAGATCACCATTCACTATAACTTTGTGGGCAAGATCAAGTAAGACCATTCTTTATGAGAGCCACTTGAACGAGTGGTATGCACGCGACATCAGCAAAAAGCGGCGCATCAGCAATAAGATCAAGGGCAGTAACGGGGAGCCGCTGGGCCAACCGCCCTACGGGTATCAGAAGGACCCGAGCAGCTCCAAGCGTTGGATTATCGACGATGAACCTGCTGCCGTGGTGCGCCGCATTTACCGCATGACGCTGGAGGGCATGGGCACGGAGCAGGTTGCCGCCGCCCTGTCGGACGAGCACATCCTTACCCCTACGTTCTATCTGAAAAGCAAGGGCATCCGTCGCGGCGGGAGAGGCACCCAAACCGACCCGTACCACTGGAACAGCTCCACCATCACGAAAATCCTGTCCCTTCAGGAATACTGCGGGGATGTGCTCAATTTCAAGACGTACTCTATTTCCTATAAGCATAAGGAGCGCCTTGAAAACGACCGGGACAACTGGCTGGTGTTTCGGGATGTGCACGAGCCGGTGATCGACCGGGCGACGTGGGAGCGCATTCAGGAGAAGCGCGGCAAGACCCGCAAACGCAGAACCCAGGACGGAGAGAAAAACATGTTTTCCGGCCTACTGGTCTGTGCGGATTGTGGGCACAACCTACACTATCATTTCAATCAGGGCAACCCGGACATCAAGTATTTCAACTGCTCCAACTATAAGGGCAACCGGGGCACTTGCTCCTCTACGCATTATATCCGGGTGGATTTTCTGGAACAGGTGGTTTTGGGTGAAATCCATCGTCTGACCCGTTTCGCCAGCCGATATGAAAAGGAATTCGCGCAGGCGGTCATGGGCCACTCCCAGCAGGCGCTGGCGCAAGAGCAGCAGATGAAGCAAAAGGAGCTCAAAAAGCTGCTTGCCCGCGACGCGGAGCTGGATAGCCTGTTTGAGAGCATTTACGAGGACAATGTTTCCGGCAAGCTCTCGGACGACCGTTTCGGCCGCATGTCGGTCAAGTACGACGAGGAACAGCATGAGGTTCAAGAAAAAATCAAAAAGCTGAAAACCGAGTTGGAAAAAGCCAGCGGCAAAACGGTGACAGCGGATATGTTCATCTCCACCGTCCGCAAATACACCCGCGCCAGAAAACTCACGCCGCGTATGCTGAACGAGCTGATCGACCATATCGAGGTGCATCAGGCGGAAAAGGTGGACGGCGTTTACGTTCAAAAACTTACGATTCACTATAACTGCGTCGGCTCCATTGAGATTCCAGACATTATGCCTTTACCCGAACCGGACGTGCTGATCAACACGCGAAAAGGGGTAGCCGTAAGCTACCCCTCAACTCAAAAAGCCGTATAAAAAGCGAGTGTTCTTACAGCACTTTCAAATGCTATAAGAACACTCGGCATGGTGCAGCTTGTGCGACCAAATCCGAACCCTGTACTTCCGCATAGGTAAGCGTCTTTGCACCGTCCTTGTAGTTGAACGTCAAGACGATTTTATCATCGTACAGGTAAATGGCGTTGATAAAACTGTCGATCAGGCGCTGGCGCTGTGCCTGCTTGGTTACGTCCATCTCTCGAAATTTATGGAGCCAGAATGTGATCTGGTCCCGGGTCAGAACCGGTTTCTGCATTTCTTCCTGTAGGATGCTGACTTCCAGCTTGCCCTTGGCTTCCTCCAGCTCATCCAACCGCTTCTTGGTGGAGGGCGTCAGAATGCCCTGCTGGATAGCGTTAAGCATGTTTTGGATGCCGCGCTCCGCTTCCGCAAGCTGCTGCTTCAAAAGCGGGAGCGCCGTATTCTCCCGGCGCTGCAAACCCATTACCATATCCGTGATGCGCTCGATCACTGCATCGTCGAACAGCATTTTCATAGTTTGCTCAACCACCAGATTTTCGATCCACTCCTTGCGGACGGTCTTCTTGGGGCAGCCTTTGCGCCTTTTGGCGGTTACGCACTTGTAGTAGTGGTGAACCTCGCTGGTATGGCTTGTCCCACTCTCGCCAACCATAAAGGCCCCGCAGTGCCCGCAATGCAGCTTGGTGGTCAAAAGATACGCATCCTCGGCCTTGTGGCGGGCCGGGGCTTTTTTGTTCTTTGCCAGCCGTTCCTGCACCCGGTCAAACAGCTCTTGGGGAACGATAGCGGGGATACCACCCGGCTGCACAATATTCCGATAGCGATATTCTCCTATGTAGCGGCGATTCTTCAGCAGACGATCCACGCAGTCGATCCGCATCGGGCGGTTGCGGTAAGAGTGGATGCCCTTTTCATTCAGCCACTTTACGATATCCACGATGGTATCGCCCTCGGCATAGCGCCGGAATGTTTCCTGCACCACCGGGGCGGTCAGCGGGTCGATCTGGAAGTGCTGCTCCTGGTCGATGGTGTAGCCGATGGGCAGCCCGCCGCCGTTGTACCGGGCTTTAAGGGCATTCTCCGTCAGACCGCGGACCACCTTTTCTGAAAGCTCGGCGGAGTAGTATTCGGCATACCCTTCCAGCATGGATTCCAGAATGATGCCCTCCGCACCTTCGGAGATGTTCTCCTTGGCGGATAACACCCGAATGCCATTCTTCCGCAGCACCATCTTATAGTGAGCAGAATCGTATCGGTTACGGGCAAAACGGTCAAGTTTCCAGACAATCACAGCCTCAAAAAGCTGCTTGGTGCCGTCCTTAATCATGTGCTGAAATTCAGGCCGGTGGTCGGTTTTGGCGGAGAGCGCGCGGTCGATATAGCAGTTCAGAATCGTAATATCGTTTTTCTCCGCATATTCCTTGCACTCACGAATCTGCCCCTCGATGGATTCTTCCCGCTGGTTATCTGACGAATAGCGGGCGTAGATGACGCCGTTCACTTTTTCGCCTCCTGCATCATTTCAAAAAGGGCCTGTTTCAGCCGGTCGTTCATAGGCGAAGTGGGGTCAAAACACATTTCAAGGAACTGTTTGAATTCTTCATTGCTCTCAATAAACTTAGGACGGTAATCGTATAGCTTTCCCTGCGGTTTCTCCGTGCGGGCAAAGATGTAATCCATCGAAACGTCAAAATGGTCTGCATACCAGATCAGCACATTCAAGGGCGGCGAGGAAACGCCGGTCTCATAGCGGTTGATGGTGGCCTGCGTGGTGCCTACCAGATTGGCAATCTTCGCTTGGGACAGCTTCACGCCCTCACGCAGCGCACGCAGCCGGTTGCCGATTTCCTTCATGGACGAACCCCCCTCTCGGTAAGTCCATTATATGCGGCTTAAACCCATATGTCAATACAATTATATAATACATTTATCGTATATTCAATAGAGCAATTCTTCCTGCACGAGTGTGCACAGTTCGCCCCGGAACGGGGCGTTCGCAACAATGAGCCGCAGGCACATTTTGCCCGGGGGATTGGGGGCGGAGAGCCACCAACAAGCGGTGTCCGGGTACCCGGACACATTGCTTGCACAAAATCAAGGGGATATATTTTGATAGCTTTATTTTTTATTGATCAGTTGTTTTTCAATTTGATCTGTCGTCAGTAAAGATACCCCTATCCCGTTCATTTCTTCTAACCCTTTCGGATAAATTTGCGAAATTGCATCCATAACGAGTACAATTTTGAAATCTCGTTCACTTGCTTCATAAATACTTGTTCTGGGGCAATTCGGGAAATTGCAACCAGAAAAAATTAAAGTGGTAATTCTTCTGTTAGATAAGAATTTTTCAAGATTGGTTTTATAGAATGCCCCCCAACGCGATTTATAAATCACCCATTCATTCTTTGATATTTCCTGTATGTATCCTTTTTGGAGATTCGCATAATCGAGGAAAGTGCTGTTAGGCTTTAATACAGATACGATTTCTGCTCCATGTGTCTCAGGGCAGGCAATTTTTCTTCCACTTTCAATTATATTTCTTCGGCAAAGGTCTGCGTCCGATCCGTCGGCGCTGTAAAGGCGTATCACGTGTACAATGGTGAGACTTTTGTCTCTCGCCAATCTCAGCAATTTTGTCATATTGGGCAGAATTTTGTCTGTGCCTGGCACTTGGGAAACTGCACCGGGCAAAACGAAATCATTTTGCATATCTATAGTAATTAGAGCGGCATAATTAAAGTCAGGTTCAATATATTTATCCATTCTGACATCTCCATTTATTCCATAAACTATAAATAAATATAGCATAGTAGTGAAATTCGGTCAATTATATCCTTACACCTATTGAGAATGGATTACCCCATTGCGAGCCACATATTACAGATTAGGCTCCGTTAATGTCAAATAAAGTTCTTCTAAATCTTTTTGCGATTGAACGAGCTTGTTCTTTATGACGCATTCTTGTGCTTTCATTTGCTGTAAAGATTCAATGGTATCAGCAATTTCTGCGCTGATATGGCATAGCAAGCATTCGATACGTTTTTGTTGAATATTGATGATTCCAGAATCCAAGGCCATCTCTCCCCATGCTATGTAACTTGTCTTACATCATTTTAAGGGAATATACCTTAAAAGTCAATAGGGGATATTCCCTTATTGCATAATAAGCATGGAGGGGATTTGTGATGTTTGAGCGAATTCGTAACATGCGGGAAGATCGGGATTTAACACAAACGCAAATGGCGTCTTATTTGAATATTCATCAGACCACGTATTCGGATTATGAAATTGGCAATCTGAATATTCCGATCCCGGTGTTAATGAAAATAGCGGATCTGTTCGATACCAGTGTGGACTATCTGGTCGGGCGAACCGATGAGCGCCAGCGCTACCCGAAATCCAAATGAGTACAACAGATCTATCGTTCTTCCTGATTGTCTTTCAATCTGAATAAGAAAATGGTCGCTACCACGCCGGTCAGGCAGGCGCAAACAACGGCTGCCACAGAAAAATTCCAACGGTCGATCATAAGAGACAGCATGGCTGAGCCCAATGCCGTGCCCATCCACATAAATCCGTTGTTCATAGCGAGAACCGTTCCGCGCGCCTTGGCGCTGATTTGCGTCACGAAAGCCTGTATCACTGAGAACACGGCCCCGCCTGCCATCATCCATAGGATAATGGCTGCCGCAGTTAAAGCAGCGTTCCAGCGCCAGACAGGCAGCAACAGAAATGCCGCTGCCAGAATCAGGCTCAAAAAGGCAACCAGTTTTCGCGGCGCGATTTTACCGCTCAAAATACCGCTAAGAAAAACGCCGGTCAGATTGCCGACCCCGGCCAACAGGAAAATAAAACCGGAAATAGCCGAAGAGAGATGCATCTGCGATTTCAGCCAATAGCCCAAGAACGTATACAACCCAAAATTTGAGAAGTTTACCATAAAGGTTGCCAAAAAGCTGTAGAGAACCTGCGGTTGAAGCAAAACATCCCGGTATCCTTTCTTTGCGGCGGGTGCCGCCTGCTGTGTATTGCCGCTTTGGGGAAGAAAGGCGAAGATCAGGAATGCAAGCAGGAAAGCCAGAGCCGCCAATAGGTAGAAGCAGATTTTCCAGCTTGCGACTTGTTCGACAGCCGTTCCGATGGGGACGCCGATCACCAGTCCCAGCGACAGGGCAGAAGCAACGGCAGCAGTCACTTTTCCACGGATACGCGGCCCAAAGTAATCACCGATAAACGCCCAAATATTCGGGGCGGCAAACGCGGCGCCGATTCCAGTGGCGCTGCGGGCAATCAGGATGATTGGAAAGTTGGGGGCGAGAGCCGTCGCCAAAGAGGCAGCGGAAAAGATCATCATGCCGGTGAAAATCATCCGTTTCCGCCCAATGCGGTCGGAAAGCGGGCCTAACGCAAAGGTCAACAGCACATAAAAAAGCGAGTAAAATGAAACCATGTAGCCGCCGCTGCCGACTGCAACATGGAATCGGGCCGTAATGCCGGGGATGAGGGGGGAGATAATAAACGTATCGCACCCGACGAGGAAAAACACAAGAAACAGCAGCGCGATGATTGGCAGTTTCTTTTTCATCAGAGTCTCCTTTGTGACACAAAAGGCAATATGATAGTTTGACATCAAAGTATACGGACAAAAAATTTAAAAGTTGGTGTTGATTTTTGAAAGCAGGGTATGCAATGTTTCCTTTTCTTCCTGTGTGACCCCTTGATATTCAAGTTGGTACAGTTCCAGAGAGATTCTTTGAAAATGCGGTTCCAACGCTTTTCCTTCATCCGTTAACGAAACATAAGTGACGCGCGTATCGGCGCTGTCCTTGCGGGTTCGCACATAGCCCATTCGCTTCAGTTTGCTAACCAGCGCCGTAACGGTGGATGGGTCGCGGTAAATCGCATCGGAAAGTTGGCTCATGGTGATTTCCTTGTATTTGAACAAATTGGCGATTACGTCACCATGGGAGGGAGCCAAACCGGACAAACCAATCTTGGCCAACTCCTTTACCAAAAACTTATTCGCTTTTTCCCCAATTCTTCCCATGAGGAAGATGGTGTTATCTGTTTTCATGCTTACAGTATAGTTTGACATCAAATCATTGTCAATGACTTTTGAAAAATCTTACGCGGCCACCATCAGCATTTTGGTCATTGCAATGGCTGCGGACAAGCCTTCCATTCGGCTATGCTATGTTAAAACAAATAGCCTATACGGGATCGCGGCAAGCAATGGGTGTGTGGCCACACCCGTGCTTGTTGGTGGAATCCGTCCCCCAAACCCCCGGGACAAATCGGCCTTTCGGCTGTTTTGCCGAGCGCCCCATTCCGGGGCGGCTGTGCTCTACAATTCTTCAATTAGACGATCAATCACATTGCGCTGTTCCAGAAGCCAGGCAATGAACCCCTGCGAGGTGATTTGATCTTTCTTTACCGCATCTTTTCTATGGACGCTTTCTGCTTTAAAATTGGAGAACGCTTCTTCCAGTGCCGCTATCCGTTCCGGATGGTCGGCATTTTGTTTGCGCAGACGTTTGATGCGGTTATACCAATAGGCATATGCAGATTCATAAGCCTGCTCAAATGGCATATCTTTTGCGCGCTGATCAAATTGACGCTTATTCTCTGTAGCCTGTGCCGTACGGCACTTTGGACTGCAAAGCGCGTACCGCCTGCTTTTGGCCAAAAAGAATTTTCCGCACACTTTGCATTCCTGAATATGCAGCTTCCAATCATGCAGGCGCTGAAGGTAATAAAGAATAATTGGCTGAAGCGAATAGGTTGTAAGGGCACACTCTAAACGTGTTTTTCGGTTGGGATACCAAAGCTGGATGCTGGATTCCGCGCGCAAACTTATCCTGCTATGCAGCCGGTCAACGGGTTCGTCCCAGATTTGACGTTCATCATATGAATATAAGGGGCGATATAACAGATTGGTTTGGTGGGCCAGTTTATCGGCACTGTGATCTTGAAAATAGCACTTCAAATATTCTCGCCATGTCTGGATAGCAAGGTATTGCCTTACAGGGTCGTTTTGCGCATACTGTCGCTGCAAACAGTCTTTCGCCGGTTGAGCATATCCCCATCGGCTAAAAATTTTCTGGTAGCTCTCTTTCAGAATTTCTGCATTATGTGACCACAGGCTTTCTGCGTCGTGGGGGAAGCCTATGAGAAGCTCTCCCAAAGGGCGTGTCAGATCGCAGTAGACATCTCCGCCGCCGCGAGAAAGGCGATTGTAGACGGCCCCCTCTGGCCCGATCAAAATATGTTCTTTCATTTTCTGACGATCCAGACAGAGCGCAAAAGCCAACGCAAAGTCGGTTTCCTTGCTTGAAAATTCGTAGATCAAGGCTGTTCCCCCCTGCCGAAATGGGAATTTTATAATATCCGATATTCATTACCCATAGGATACCTTAAAACGATTTACTCTGCAAGGTATATGCGATATTCTATTGGATGCGGTAATATTATCATCTATATAAATTGACAAACGGAAAGGATCGTGCATGGCGAAAAAGGCAGCCCATTCCGAAATTCCAGACTACGAGATTGAAGCACTCGCGCGAAGTCTACTCCCTGAAATTCAAAAATATTTTGAAAGTGAGCAGGGGAAAAGGGAGTTCGCCGAGTGGAAAACCAGGCAAAAAGTACAAAGAGCTGATAACGGTCATACATAATACAGGGGGCGATGCTGGATGCACCGCCTCTATTTTTTATTAAATTGAGATTACCCAAAATTGGAAATTCAAGTAATATAAATGTAATTATTAGGATGACGAGCTTCGATATATCCCAACAATCTCATCAAACAAATCTAAAGGATCTTCTTCAAGCGCATCTGCCAGAATAATTAGCTTTTCAATGCTAACCCAGTTTTTTCCATGTTCTATATTGTACAAATGACGAAGAGATATCCAGTCCTCCGATCTGAATAACTCATCGCTACGCTTATTAATAAACTGCTCACGGCTTTTATATTGTTTGCCAAGCGATTTTCGTTTTGATTCAAGCAGTTTTCCGATTCTTACCAGCGATTCACTCTCTCGGTGCTTTTCAGCCATAAAAACAAGTGCTCCTTTATGCACCATGGTGCATTGAATATTCTTTCGAATATGATATACTAAAAATGCTCACAGGGCAATAGCTCTCGTGAAGAAATATTTAAGGAGACCAATTATTATGGCAAATGTAAAATTTAAAGTCGAGGCCCTTCGCACCCTCGCATCCCCTTACAGAAAGGGCGACAAAGACGAAAACACCTTCGAAACCATCTACTATCTGTTGGTGGATATGAAAGACCTTCCTTCGGAGCTCCCGCTGGATGTCAATCCTCGCGAACCCAAGATGACAACGAGTGTTGCTCGCAGTCTGCTGAATGCTGTTATAGAACCGGAAACAGACTTCTACATCAACAACCGCGGTATTGTCATTGCAGCAAAGTCTCTCTCTTTTAATAGTACGGATTCCGAGGTATCCGTTGACCTTGGTAATCAGGACGATGAAAACGACAAGTTCCAGTACGGCATTCTTGATGGTGGTCACACTTACACAGCCATTATGGAAAAGCGCAACAAAATCACGAATGATATTCGCAAGTATGTGCGTGTTGAAGTCATCACCAACGTGCAGAACATAACCCGGCTATCCGATGCTCGCAACACATCTGTTCAGGTATCTGATATGGCACTGTTCAACCTTGATAATAACTTTGAAGACGTTAAAGACGCTGTTTCCGGTCAGGTATACGCCGACTGGATCGCTTACAAAGACAATGAGAATAAAGCAATTCATGTTTCCGAACTACTTCGACTTATGTATGCCTTTGACATCGACAGGTTTCCCGATGATAACGCTGCACCGGTTCAAAGCTATTCCGGCAAGGCGCAGGTGTTCAAGCGCTATAAGCAGGCTTTTGAAACGCCTTTCTACAAGTCTCTGACAAAACAGATTCCTGTGTTGGTTGAGCTTTATGACCTGATAGAACGTGAACTTCCTGAAAAGTACAAAGAATACAAGAAGTCACAGGGTGTTTCTAATCCCCGTTTTGGCAGCGTGCGAGGAATCGAATCTCTCGAAAATGAAACCAAAACCGAGTTTTTTTCCAAATCCGTGAAGTATTCAGTTTCGACCGGCTACATCTATCCCATTTTTGGAGCCTTCCGTAGTCTGCTTCGATTTGACAAAAAAGCTGGAACCTTATCCTGGTTGTTTAATCCTGTAGATATCTGGAATGAAGTAGGTATTTCTATTGTGCAGAACACCTTTGAAACATACACAAACCCTCAACTTGCCGGTAAAGATAAGCAACTTTGGCTTTCAAATTACCGTATTGTTGAAACGCAGAGTCTCCGCAAACTTCTCAGCCGCAAATAATTTAATTCATTTACAGACAGGGTGCCCTGCTATTATGGCATTATGGTTTATAATGTCAGATTGTGCGTTGAGCACGCTCTAAGCCATCAAGGCACGACAAAAGCCGAGGGCAGCCGTTACCAGATTGGTAACGGCTGCCCTCGGTTCTTGCACTTACCCTGTTAGCGGTTTTTCAGCCACAAAACAAATCCGAACCCATCTCCTATCGGAAACGGGTTCGGATTATGTGTGTTTGGTGCGGATAACAGGACTTGAACCTGCAAGGCCGTGAAGCCACTAGAACCTGAATCTAGCGCGTCTACCAGTTCCGCCATATCCGCATATACATTTTATCGAGTTGCAAGCAACCCGACACTGGTGCGATCGACGGGACTTGAACCCGTACCCATTACTGGACACGCCCCTCAAACGTGCGCGTATACCTATTCCGCCACGATCGCATATGCTCTTTTCAACAAAATCAGACAGAAACCACGGAACTTTGCTTGCTGTCTTTTGAGGTGCAAGATGTATTATAGCAGAGTCTTTTTTCTCTGTCAACAAAAATTTTGGTTTTTCCCAAATGCGTTTTCGATTGGCCTGCTTGGGTGAACTGCATGCACTGCAAATTTTTTGCACATAGATTTCACTTGACAAAAGCGGCCAAAAGCATTAGTATATAGTACATAAAGTAAATGCGAAGATGGGGAGCGTAATCGTGTCTGCATATCAGAGAGCTGTCGGGTGGTGTGAGACAGCATGCAAAGCGGTGAAAAATCACCCCTGAGCGGGCCATCGAACCACAGTAGAATGGCACGGTTTTCCTCCGTTAGAAGGAAACGCTGTTTTTTGACGGCGGTTTGAGTGGGTGCTTTGCACCAATTAGAGTGGTAACGCGGAGAGTTAATGTCTTCGTCTCGGAAAATGAGGCGGGGGCTTTTTTATTTGCAGAAACACAACAGCTTCTGCCAACATCTTTTCCGCCGCAAAACCAAACATCATTTTCGGAAGGTATCAAGGGGGATGCACATGAAGATGACCGGCGCGCAGGTTGTCGTAAACTGTCTGATTGAACAAGGTGTCGACACGGTCTTTGGTTTTCCAGGCGGTGCTGTCCTGAATATCTACGACGCGCTGTACGAATATCAGTCCCGCATTCGGCACATTCTCACCTGCCACGAGCAGGGCGCGGCCCACGCGGCGGATGGATACGCCCGTTCCACCGGCCGCACCGGCGTGGTCATCGCCACGTCCGGGCCGGGTGCCACCAATCTGGTCACCGGTATTGCCACCGCTTATATGGACTCGGTGCCTATGGTGGCCATCACCGGGAACGTGAACGTCGGTCTTCTCGGGCGCGATTCGTTTCAGGAAGTGGACATCACCGGCATCACCGCGCCCGTCACCAAGCACAATTTCATCGTCAAGCACGCAGAAGAACTGGCCCCCACTCTGCGGCGGGCATTCGCCATCGCAAACAGCGACCGCCCCGGCCCAGTGCTGATTGATATCCCCAAAGATATCACCGCCGCACAGATCGACTATACGCCTGAAACACCCAAACCCGATGTGGAAACGAACACTCCCCTGCCCGATCTGGGCGAGGCGCTTGACCTGCTCACTCAGAGCCAGCGTCCGTTCATTTTTGCCGGCGGCGGTGCGGTCGCTTCAGGCGCCTGTGACACACTGGCCGCTTTTGCGGAAAAGATCGATGCGCCGGTTGCGCTCAGCCTGATGGGGCTCGGCTCTTTCCTGCCGGAAAGCCCGCGTTTTACCGGCATGCTGGGAATGCACGGCTCCAAAGCTTCTTCTTATGCGGTGGAAAACTGCGACCTATTTATCGCCCTAGGCACTCGTTTTTCCGACCGCGTGCTCTGCCACACCGATTCGTTCGCCAAAAACGCAAAGATCCTGCAGATTGACATCGATCCCGCCGAAATCAACAAGAACATTCCGGTCTTCGCTTCGGTCGCGGGGGATCTCGGCACCATTCTGACTGCCCTGCTCCGACAGTTGCCCGACCGCATTTCCCACACCGAATGGATGAAAAATGTGCAGGCCATCAAAGCGAACTATCCTATTGACCGGCCGCTCGACGGCGACACTATGCCCTATGCCGTGCTTTCCACGCTCCACGACCTCGCGCCGGATGCCATCGTCACCACCGAAGTGGGCCAGCACCAGATGTGGGCGGGGCAATACTTTCACTTTACGCGCCCACGCCATTTCCTCACATCCGGGGGACTAGGCACCATGGGCTTCGGGCTGGGTGCTGCCATCGGCGCACAGGTCGCCCACCCCGGCGAACACGTCATCAACGTGGCGGGCGACGGCAGTTTTTTTATGAACCTGAACGAACTGGCTACCGCCGTCACTTATGATCTGCCGGTCATCGAGCTGATTATGAACAACGGCGTGCTGGGCATGGTGCACCAATGGCAGCAGTTCTTCTATAAAGAACACTATTCACACTCCGTCCTCGACCGGCAGACCGATCTTTCCGCTTTGGCCCGCGCATTCGGCGCGCTGCCGTTCACCATCGCGCGTCCGGCGGACATCCGCCCCGTGCTTTCCGAATCCCTGCAGAGCGGGCGGCCCTGCGTCATCAACTGCCTCATCGATCCAGGTGAAAATGTGCTGCCGATGGTACCGGCCGGCAAACCGGTCGGTGATCCCATCCTCTCGCTGGAGAAAGGAGGCGGCAATGAAACGCATTGAAATCTTCGATTCCACACTGCGTGACGGCGCGCAGGGCGAGGGTATCTCGTTTTCGGTAGAGGATAAACTGGCCATCACGTCGGCTCTGGACGAACTCGGCGTTGCCTATATCGAGGCGGGCAACCCGGGTTCCAACCCCAAGGACCTGGAATTTTTCACGCGGGCAGGCAACCTGCGGCACGCTAAGCTCTGCGCGTTCGGCAGCACCCGTCGAGCCGGCAACAGTGTGGAAAAAGACGCCAACGTCCTCTCCCTTGAGCAGGCGGGCACCCCGGCCGTCGCCATTTTCGGAAAATCGTGGGACCTGCATGTGACCGATGTCATCCGTACCTCGCTGGACGAAAACCTGAACATGATCCGCGAGACCATCGCCTATTTCAAAACCCGCGGGCGGGAAGTGATCTTCGACGCGGAGCATTTCTTCGACGGGTACGCCGAGAACAAGGACTATGCGTTCGCAGCTCTGCGGGCGGCCTGCGAGGGCGGCGCGGATGTTTTGTGCCTGTGCGACACACGCGGTGCGGCCTATCTCACCGACATAGGCGCAGCGGTCGCGGATATCTGCCGTACCTTCGGCAGGCGGGTCGCCATCCACTGCCACAACGACACCGGCATGGCGGTCGCAGGCTCGATGGTAGCGGTGGACGCAGGTGCCGCGCAGGTACAGGGCACGCTGCTGGGCATCGGCGAGCGTTGCGGCAACACCAACCTGGCCACCATCATCGCCAATCTGCAAACCAAACGCGGCTTTTCCTGCGTGCCGGACGAACAGCTTGCGCAGCTGACTCCCACCGTGCGCCGCGTGGCCGAGATCGCCAACGTCACGTTGGCGGGCGATGCGCCGTATGTAGGCAAAAGCGCATTTGCGCACAAGGGCGGCATGCACATCGACGGCGTGATGAAGCTGCCCCGCAGCTTTGAGCACATCGACCCCGACGCGGTGGGCAACGAGCGGCGCTTCCTGCTCTCGGAAGTGAGCGGGCGCACCACGGTGCTGGCCGCCGTCCAGCGCATCGACCCCACGCTTACCAAAGATTCCCCGGAGGTCAAGGCGGTGGTGGCGCGCATTAAGGAACTGGAGTTCGAGGGTTATCAGTTCGAGGGCGCCCAAGCCACGGTAGAGCTGCTCATCCGCAAGGTGCTCGGCGTCTACAAGCCGTTCTTTGAGTTGGAACAGTACAAGATCATCGGCGAGCAGCCCCCGGTGGGCGGCCGGAGCGATACCGCCGTCATCCGCCTGCGCGCGTTCGGCAAATCTGAAATATCCGCCGCGCAGGGCGACGGCCCGGTGCACGCGCTGGACATCGCGCTGAAAAAGGCGCTCACCGTGTTCTATCCTGCCGTGCAGCACATCCGCCTCACGGATTATAAAGTGCGCGTGATGGAATCGCGCAGCGCCACCGCCTCCAAAGTGCGGGTACTCATCGAGACCACCGACGGCACCGCATCCTGGACGACCGTGGGGGTATCCACCGATATCATCGCCGCATCCTGGATCGCGCTGGTCGATTCCATTGAGTATAAATTGACCCGCGACGAGCTTTAAGGCAGTTCTGCAATATTCGTCCCCTATTTTCTTCATATATAATACGATTAAGAACAGGAGCTGATTCGATTGGGAATGACCATGACACAAAAAATCATCGCCGCCCATGCGGGGCTGGACAAGGTGGAAGCCGGCCAGTTGGTGATGGCAAAGGTTGATCTGGTGCTCGGCAACGATATCACCGCACCGGTGGCCGTGAAGAACTTTGAAGCCGCAGGCTTTGACTCGGTGTTCGACAAGACCAAAATCGCGCTGGTGATGGACCACTTCACCCCGAACAAGGACATCAAAGCCGCCGAGCAGTGCAAGCAGGTGCGCGAGTTTGCGAAGAAGTATGGCATTGTCAACTTTTTTGACACCGGCTGCGTGGGCGTGGAGCATGCGCTGCTGCCCGAAAAAGGTCTGGTGACCACCGGCGATCTCGTTGTGGGCGCCGACTCCCACACCTGCACCTACGGCGCGCTGGGCGCATTCTCCACCGGCGTGGGCAGCACCGACATCGCCGCGGCTATGAAGATGGGCAAACTCTGGTTCAAGGTGCCCTCCGCCATCCGCTTCATTCTCAAGGGCAAGCCCTCCAAATGGGTGGGCGGCAAAGACGTCATCCTGCACATCATCGGCCTGATCGGCGTGGACGGTGCGCTTTACAAATCCATGGAATTCACCGGCGAAGGCCTGAAAAACCTCACAATGGAAGACCGCCTTTGCATGGCCAACATGGCCATCGAAGCCGGCGGCAAGAACGGCATCTTTGAAGTGGACGACCTCACGCTGGAATATGCCAAAGAGCATGCCGCCAAGCCGGTGACCGTCTACAAAGCCGACGAGGACGCGGAATACGAGCGTACCATTGAGATCGATCTCTCCGAGGTCAAACCGACCGTGGCGTTCCCGCACCTGCCGGAAAACGCACATACCATCGACGATGTGGGCGACATCAAGATCGATCAGGTAGTCATCGGTTCCTGCACCAACGGACGCATCGAGGATCTGCGCATCGCTGCGGACATCCTCAAGGGCAAAACCGTGCATCCCGACGTGCGCTGCATCATCATCCCCGCCACCCAGAAGATCTGGCTGCAGGCGGTGGAAGAAGGCCTGGCGAAGATTTTCGTGGAAGCCAACTGCGCGTTCTCCACACCCACCTGCGGCCCCTGCCTGGGCGGCCACATGGGCATCCTCGCTGCGGGCGAGCGCTGCGTGGCCACCACCAACCGCAACTTCGTCGGTCGCATGGGCCATGTGGATTCCGAAGTCTATCTGGCAAGCCCGGCCGTGGCGGCCGCTTCCGCACTGGCCGGCAAGATTGCCGGGCCCGAAGACTGATTGAGAAAGGAGAGCAAGTAAATGAACGCAAAAGGCACTGTTTTCAAATACGGCAACAACGTCGATACCGACGTCATCATCCCCGCGCGCTACCTCAATTCTTCCGATCCGAAGGAACTGGCCTCCCACTGCATGGAGGACATCGATCAGACGTTCGTCAAGCGCGTCAAAACGGGCGACATCATCGTGGGCGGTAAAAACTTCGGCTGCGGCTCCTCTCGTGAACACGCGCCGCTGGCCATCAAAACGGCGGGCGTCTCCTGCGTGATCGCCGCCACCTTCGCGCGCATCTTCTACCGCAACTCCATCAACATCGGCCTGCCCATCATCGAATGCCCCGAGGCATCCGAAAAGATCAAGGACGGCGACGAGGTCGAAGTGGATTTCGATACGGGCAAAATTGTTGACAAAACCACCGGCGAAACCTTCCAGGGCGCGGCGTTCCCGCCGTTCCTTCAGAACATCATCACAAACGGCGGCCTGCTTAAAGCCATCCAAAACAACAAACTGTGAGGCGACAATTGCAAATGAACTACAAAATTGCGGTCATCAAAGGCGACGGCATCGGTCCGGAGATCGTGGACGAAGCCACCAAAGTGCTCGACGTCATCGGTGAAAAATACGGCCACACCTTCACCTATACCAACGTGCTGATGGGCGGTTGCGCCATCGACGCGACCGGCGTGCCCTTGCCGGACGAAACGGTAAAGATCTGCAAAGAGAGCGACAGCGTGCTGCTCGGCGCGGTGGGCGGCCCCAAATGGGATACGCTGCCCGGCCACCTGCGTCCGGAAAAGGGACTGTTGGGCATCCGCTCCGCGCTGGGGCTCTATGCCAACTTGCGCCCGGCCGTGCTCTACGCGCCGCTCAAAGACGCCTGCATGCTCAAACCGGAAACCGTAAAAGGCGGTCTGGACATCCTCATCGTACGCGAGTTGACCGGCGGCATCTACTTCGGTGAGCGCGGCCGTCGACAGGGCAAAAACGGCGAGGAAGCCTACGACACCGAATGCTATTCCGTACCGGAGATCGAGCGCATCGCCCGCGTTGCGTTCGAGACGGCGCGCAAACGCAAGAAGAAACTGGCTAGCGTAGACAAGGCCAATGTGCTGGAAAGCTCCCGCCTGTGGCGCGAGGTCATCCACCGCATGGCTAAGGAATACCCCGATGTGGAATGCCGCGATGTACTGGTGGACAACGCCGCCATGCAGTTGGTGCGCGACCCGGCGCAGTTCGATGTGATTGTGACCAGCAACATGTTCGGCGACATCCTCTCGGATGAGGCGAGCATGATCACCGGTTCCATCGGCATGCTGCCCTCCGCTTCGCTGGGCGAAGGAAAACTCGGTCTCTATGAGCCGACCCACGGCTCCGCACCGGACATCGCCGGGCAGGGCAAAGCCAACCCGATCGCCACCATCATCTCCGCGGGCATGATGCTGCGCTACGCGTTTGACCTGCAGGCGGAAGCCGACGCCATTGACACCGCCGTGCTGGCCGTGCTGGAAAAAGGACTGCGTACGCCGGACATCGCGGGTGTGGGCGGGCAGAAGACCCTCACCACCACCGAGATGGGTGATGCCATCCGCGCCGAGCTGCGGGCATAAAACATCCGCACAACAGAAGATTCGCACCATCTTGGTGATGTGAAAGAGGGAGCCGACCGGCTCCCTCTTTTTTTGCATATGCGGCGGTGGAACGGACATAGGCCGTTCTCCCTGTGCCTTCGATCCGGCACCTGCCGTTGGATTTTTTGTTTTGTACGGTAAACAAAAAGCAAACCATACTGTGCCGTTTTTCTTTGCTATAATAAACAAACATGTTTTTCCCAAGCATTCCTTGCAAGCATACTTGCGGATTTGTTTATTTAAAAGAATAAATCTGAAACAGAATTTCTCGATTCGTTTATTACATCAAACAAATCACACAAACAGGTGTCCACCTGCTTGCTTTGCTGGCAAATGGAAAAGCGGGGCGTTTATCACGGCAACATGCCGGAAAACGCCCCGCTCTTTTCCATGGGAAGCAGCCGCGCGTGCGGCGCGGTTTATTGGAATGCACCGTCCATATAGGCCAGGTATTCGTGTTTGGTCAGTTGCGGGTGGAACCGCTCGCGGATTTCTTTGAGTTCCTCCGCCTGGTTTTTGAGCAACGAATAAGCCGTCAGTGCCATCATTTTGGCCGCCAAACGGCAGGTCCTCGGCAGGTCGACCACCCGGAAATCCGGGCCGTGCAGCGTGCCGGTGCAGCCGCCGGTGGTGAAACCCAGCACCGGCATGAGCTGCGACAGATCGCCCACATCGGTGGACAGTGGGTTGTGCCCGGAAAGATCCGCCTTTTGAATCGTGGCCATATTCCCCAGCACATCCGCCGCCTCGCGCAGAGGCCGCTGCGGCGGCTGCGCGATCACGGGCAGATAACCCGGGATATCTTTGATCTCCACTTTCGCGCCCAGTGCATATGCCGCGCCGCGGAAGGCACGGTCCACTTTCTCGGACGCGTCCTTGATCGCCTGAATCGTCTTGGCCCGCACCATGGCTTCCACCACCACTTCCTCGGGCACCACATTGACCGCCCCGCCGCCCTTTTCCACAATGCCGTGGACACGCACGCGGTCTTCGTCGCGGAACGTTTCCCGTTGATACGCCACTGCCGAAAATCCCAGCGCGGCGGCGTTGAGCGCATTGATGCCTTTTTCGGGTGCGGCCGCCGCATGGGACGCCCTGCCCAAAATACGGATATTCTTGGTCACATAGCCGTTGGAAGAATTACAGCCGATCAACACGTCCGCTTCCAAAGGAGCATAGTGCACATGATGTACAACCACCGCATCGACGCCGTCAAACTCTCCGATGCGGATCAATTCGCCTTTTCCGGTGATGTAGCGAATGCGCCCCTGTGCGATCAGTTTGTCCCGCACATCGGCGTCCACATGCTCTTCGGCCGGCACGGCCCAAAACGCCACATTGGCTCCCAGCATGGCCGCCACCTCGGGGTCGGAAAGGGCGAGGGCGGACCCCACCAGCGCCGCCAGCTGGATATGATGCCCACAGGCGTGGGCGATTCCGTTGATCGGGTTGGCGTCGGGATGCTTCTCACAGCGGACGCCGTCCAGTTCTCCGATGAGCGCAACCGTGCGCTTGTAATGCCCGCCAAGGGTGGCTTTCACACCGGTGATAGCCAAACCTTCTTCGGTCGGCAGCCCCAGCGAGTCGAAAAAGGCCCGTACTTTTCCCGCGGTGCGGAACTCCTGGTATCCCGTTTCCCCGTTTTTATAAATATCCTGTGCAAAGTCCGCAATGCGTACGCTGTTTTGGTCGATGCTGTCCAGAATCTTCTTTTGAATCGCATCCATATGTTCCACCGCCTTTCAGATTCCCCGTGTGCGAAACCGCATCGTCAGCTTCGCACAATCTCTGTATAAAACAAGGATGCTATTTTGTATTGTATAACAATTGACGGGGAACGTAAATAGAACCGGGCTTCCTCTCACATATATTCTACAAAATAGTTTGAATCGCATCAAAATCCGACTGCATTTTGTTTTTTCCGCATCCTGCCATACACACAAAGGCCCCTCCGTCCGGCAAACCAAACGAAGGGGTCTTTGTATCTCTATAACCGCACAGGCTGCGCCAAACGTCGACGGAGCCTGCTGAGGTGCGAACAAACCAGACAGCACTGTTACCAGAAAAGCCGGGACGGCCCATAACAAGTTCTGCGGCAGGGCGAGCAGCATCCCCTGTCGCGGACCGGCTCGAAGCAACCGCCCCAGGAAGGCCCGCAAATTTCCCCGCAGCCCCGGCCCCCGCGCCAGCAGCTTTTCCGGCCCTGTTGATAAGCAATCGCGCCCACGATCAGCAAGGGCAATAAATCACGCATACGACAAACCCCTCTCCATCTGAACCAAGTGCATTCCCAGTATATGCGGCGCGGACAAGTCCGTTCCAAGCAGACCAATCACCTCACAGAACCCACACGCATAAATTGGAACATACAAGGAAATGGTATAGAATGGCTGCTTTATTCGGACACGCTTTTTCACAGAGCCACGTCCGGCTCGCAGCGCATCGTTTGCCCGACGGCAAAACTTAGAACAGGCGGGGATATACCATGCAAATCGAATGCGCATATTGTTCGAACGTAACCGATCAGATTCCCTATTGCAACGCGCCGCTCTGTGCGGCCTGCTGCCGGAAATGCCGCAAAATGAACGGTGGATGCCCACTCCTGCGCCTTGAAGAACAGGAACGCACCCGACGTGAATTGCGGACAGGCTAAAGGCTGGTTGCTATTTTATTTACATGGATGTAAACTAGGAGATACGGAAATGGGAACCATGCAATTTGATGGCGCAATCATGGAAAACGGCGGCGCCCCTTTCGGCATCGTCCACGTTACGCCGCCCATCCCGGGAAACGTGCGAAAGATGGATTTTGTGGTCTCGCTGGCAGGGCGACGACTCGGCAATATCCCCATCGTGCTTGCAACCCGCGACCAAGCGGATGGCTCGCTTGCCTTTTTCGGGCGTGAAGACCACCTGCGCTATCTGTCCGGCATCCCGGTTTCCGACATTTCCTGGAAAAAGTACACCGTCGTGGAATGACCGCGCCGTATCAAAAGGAGTGTATGGACATGCATCTGCAAACCGAACAAAACCGTGTTTTTATGGCGGACGAAAACCAGAAGATCGTCGCGCAGGTGACGTTCCCCGCCGTGAAGGAAGGGCTGGTGGACATCAACCACACGTTTGTGGACGAATCCCTGCGCGGGCAGGGCGTGGCCAGCCAAATGATGCAGGCGGTCGCGGAGAACCTGCGGCGGCACCATCAGAAAGCGCTGCTCACCTGCTCCTATGCCGTCACATGGTTCGAAAAGCATCCCGAATATGCGGATGTGAAATCCCCCGCCGAGCCCTGACCGCTTTCCGCGTAAAACAGCGGCCCCGAACGGGAGAACGTTCCGTCCGGGGCCGCTTTACATGCAGAGGGCTTCTTATTTGAACGCTTGTTCGATGCGCTGCACGGCTTCCACCGTGTCGCCCCGGCTCCCGAAAGAGGTCAGGCGGAAGAAGCCTTCGCCCTTTTCGCCAAAGCCCGCGCCGGGTGTGCCCACCACGGACGCCTTGTTCAGCAGCTCGTCAAACAGTTCCCACGAGCTCAGGCCCTGCGGGCATTTCAGCCAGATATACGGCGCGTTTACGCCGCCCGAGCAGGAGAATCCGGCGGCCAGCAGGCCCTCACGGATGATGCGCGCGTTTTCAAGGTAATCGTCGATGAGCTCGGCAACTTCTTTGCGCCCCTCGGGCGTGAAGACCGCCGCCGCACCGCGCTGGATAATATAGGACGTGCCGTTGTATTTGGTGGACTGGTGCCGCAGCCAGAGTTTATGAGCCGGGAAGGTCTCGCCGCCCGCTGTGAGCGTCAGCTCTTTTGGAATGACGGCATAGCCGCAACGCGTGCCGGTGAAACCGGCCGTTTTGGAAAAGCTGCGGAACTCGATGGCGCAGCTTTTGGCACCCTCTATCTCAAAAATGGAATGGGGAATCTCGTCCTCGGTGATAAACCGCTCATACGCCGCGTCGTACAGGATGACGGCATGGTTCGCTTTGGCATATGTCACCCAGTCCGCCAGTTGTCGTTTGTTCAACACCGAACCGGTGGGGTTATTCGGGGAACAGAGGTAAACGATATCCGCATGGAAAGAGGGCGGCAGCGGTGCAAACCCGTTGGCTTCCTCACAGGGAATGATCTTCACCGTGCGGCCGGCCATCACGTTGGTATCGATATACACGGGATAGACCGGGTCGGTGATGGCCACGACGTTTTCCGGCCCGAAAATATCGCCGATGTTGCCGGTATCGCTCTTGGCACCGTCGCTGACAAAGATTTCATCCGCCGAGATGTCGATACCGCGCGAGCGGAAATCGCCCTCCGCGATGGCGTCACGCAAAAACGCATAGCCCTCATACGGGCCGTACCCGCGGAACGTTTCCGCGCTGCCCATCTCGTCCACTGCGGCGTGCATAGCATTCAGGCAGACCTGGGGCAACGGACGGGTCACGTCGCCGATACCAAGACTGATGACCTTTTTGTCCGGGTTGGCTTTTTTATAAGCATTCACCCGCTGTTCGATAGTGGCAAACAGATAGCTTTCGCTCAGTTTCGTATAATTTTCATTGAAAAACGCCATGCAAGACCAACTCCTGTTTTTTATGATACAATCGTTTGCCGGTCAGGTTTATTCCACGATCTCAATATCGCCGGTATAAACCAGTTCAGCGGGGCCGGTCATCCAGACGCGGTCATTATCCCACCGGATGGTGAGCTTGCCGCCACGCAGCAGCACATCCACGTCCTCGCCGCGCGGGCAGCGCTTGGTCAGGCAGGCCGCCACCACCACCGCGCACGCGCCGGTGCCGCAGGCCAGCGTTTCGCCGCTGCCGCGCTCCCACACGCGCATCTTCAGAAGATGGTCGCCCAGCGCCTCGACAAACTCGGTGTTCACGCTTTCGGGGAAAATTTCGTGGTGCTCAAACTGCGGCCCGATCTTTTCCAGTTCCATCTCGTCGATACCGTCGGTGAAGATCACCGCGTGGGGGTTACCCATGGAAACACAGGTGACCGAATAGGTTGTGCCGTTCACGGTAAGAGGCGCTTCCACCATCCGCCGCTCGGTATACCGTACGGGGATCTTTTCAATTTCCATGGACGGGCTGCCCATATCCACGCAGACGCTGGAGACTTTCCCGTCTTCCACCTGCAATTTCAACGTCTTGATGCCGGAAAGCGTCTCCACCGTCATGGATTCGCTTTTGCAAATATCCAGCTCATACGCCAGTTTGCCCACGCAGCGGATACCGTTGCCGCACATCTTGCCTTCGCTGCCGTCGGCATTGAACATCTGCATGCGCACATCGGCCACCGTGGAAGGCAGAAGCAGGATCAGGCCGTCCGACCCGATACCGAAATGCCGGTCGGAGACCGTTTTCGACAGTGCCGACGGATTTGGAACCTTAGTCTCCATCGCATTGATATACACATAGTCGTTGCCGATTCCCTGCATTTTATAAAAATGAAGCTGCATCGCAATTCCCCCCGCTTTTTTCTAAACCGAATATCCTATATTATCCGACAAACGGATGCATTTTACAAGCCCCCGGGCCTGGTTTCAAAACAGAAGCTTCATCGGTCCGAATCAAATACCCGTACCCGGCAAAATCAGTCGGACTCTTTTTGCGCAAGCACCCACGCCTTGAGGATAGCCGCCTGCGTCTTGCCGTCGGGCAACGTGTTATCCAGCACCATGGAGACCGCCTGCGCAAACGGCAGGCGCACCACATCGAGGAATTCGTCCTCATCGGGTTGCTGTTCGCCCATTGTCAGCCCTTTTGCAAGGTAGAGATAGATGATTTCATTGCAATACCCGCAGGTGGGATAAAACGCGCCAAGCGAGACGTATTCCGCCGCTACAGCGCCGGTTTCTTCCAACAACTCCCGTTTACCGCACTCCAGCGGATCTTCCCCTTTTTCCAGCTTGCCCGCCGGCAGCTCCAGCAATTCTTCACCAAACGGATAGCGGAATTGCCGCACCAGCAGCACCGTATCGTCATCCGCGACGGCCACCACGCAGACGCCGCCCGGATGCTCCACCACCTCGCGGGTGCTTCGGTGGCCGTTCGGAAGCAGTACCTCGTCTTTGCGCAGCCGGATGATGCGCCCCTCATACAGGGCGGTGCTGTCAATCATTTTTTCTTCGTACTTCATATGCACAGGTTCCTTTCCGTCAAGTCGATCATTCCGCTTCTCACGGCGTCATCCGCCGCATACGAATAAAAGGAAGCGCAGCGGCTGCACGTATTTTCATTTCATCAAAGGGGAGCAAAAGGACATGGCCATTGTTTTCAACGACCGCATGCCGTTTGGTACATCAGAACTGCGGGAAGCTACCCACAAACTGCAGGAGCGCTATGCGTCCCTGCGCACGCAGACAATCGGCGAAAGCGTGCTCGGACGGCCGCTCTTTCTATATCTGCTGGGCCAGGGGCCGTGCCAAGCGCTCTATGTGGGCGGTGTGCATGCGCTGGAATACATCACGTCCATGCTGCTGGTGCGCTTTACAGAGCGCCTCTGCGCCTGCGCGGAGACAGGCGGCACACTGCATGGGCTGGGCGCGGCCTCATTTCTGTCCAACCATGCGCTCGCCGTTCTGCCCATGCTCAACCCCGACGGTGTGGAAATCCATCTGCACGGCGCACAGACCGCCGGTGCTGCCGCGGCAACGGTGATGCGCCTGTCCGGCGGAGATTTTTCCACCTGGCAGGCCAACGCGCGCGGCGTAGACCTGAACCACAACTTTGATGCCGGCTTCCGCATCCTCAAACAGCAGGAGGCGCAACACGGTATCCATGGCCCGGGGCCCGGAAAATTCGGCGGATACCGCCCGGAAAGCGAAGCAGAGACCCGCGCGCTTTGTCACCTGTGCCGCAGGATACCGTTTAAAAAAACAATCGCGTTCCATAGCCAAGGAGAAGAACTGTATTGGCACTATGGACCCAAAACGCCGCCAGAGGCCTGCCAAATGGCCATGCGCCTCGGAAACAGCGCGGGATATGCCGTGAAAAACCCCACCGGTATGGCGGCACATGGCGGATTTAAGGACTGGTTCATCCAGACCTTCGCCCGCCCGGGGTTCACAGTGGAGGTCGGAAAGGGCCATAACCCTCTGCCTCCGGAAAACTGCCCCGTCATTTACGAAAAACTGGAACCCATGATGGTGCTGGGGTTGCAGGTGTGACCCGAAAAGCCGCCGCGCACTGGCACAGCATATAAAATAGTATACACAAAATCCCCCATTTTTTCAATTCATCCCGCTCGCATCCGCATGCCGTGTCGGATCGGACGATTTTAAAATCTCCGTGCAAATATGGTATTGACAAATGTTTTGATGCTATGATATGATATATGTCGGCATTCCAAACGGAGAGATGTCCGAGTGGTTTATGGAGCTGGTCTTGAAAACCAGTGACCCGAAAGGGCCGGGGGTTCGAATCCCTCTCTCTCCGCCATCGGGCACAGCCCGCGTCCTTTTGGGACAAGCTTTTTCTTCTGCCAAACTTTATATGTTTGATATTATTCACCATACGGAGAAGTACTCAAGTGGTGAAGAGGCGCCCCTGCTAAGGGTGTAGGTCGGGAAACCGGCGCGAGGGTTCAAATCCCTCCTTCTCCGCCAACAAAAAGCTCGCTTTTCAGCGAGCTTTTTGCATACCTATGCAGCTTCGTCATTAATTTTATGTCCACTGAGTTGTGCCGCAACCCAAGGGTCGTCAACAGAAAAAAGGATAAAATGTTAAGCACTAAGCTGAAGATTTTGCTGAATCCATTTCGACAGGAAATGAATTAGGGAAAGATACCCCAGCCGCTTTTGAGCACGGTGCGGTTGTAAAAAACCCCGATATTTTCAAATATGGCTTGATGGGCAGCTTCTCTTGTAGGGTAGAAATGCCAATGGACAATTTCTTTTTTGAGAACGGAGAAAAAACTTTCACTCCAGGCATTGTCTCCCGGGGTTCCAAGTCGTGAATAGCTTGGTTTCCAGCCATACGATGAATCTGATCTTTAACGGCCTGTGACGTGTACTGACTACCGCGGTCGCTGTGAAAGATTCGGTCAGTCGGCAAATTCCAGCGTCTTTGCGCAGCATTCAAGGTATGCAAAACCAGTTCCTTTTTCATTCACTTTTCCTGGAAGCTTGCTAAAACAACGTTGGTATAGACATCTCTGATCTGACCCAGATAATCAAATCCTTCACCGGTGCGGATATAGCTGATATCACTGGATAAAACTTGGAAGGATCTGTTAATTTTAAACCCTTGGTCAGATTTTGATAGGTCTCCGAATGTGCACCCCGGCTATCTGTCAGAGAAAGTTGTCTGCGCCGCAAATGGCATTCAGGCCTTCGTGAACCATAATCTTTTTACGACAGGGTAAGAAATGGCATATCCGCCACGCCGGATTATTCCGCAGATACGTTTCGCACCATAAGTGCCCTTTCCCTCTTTGAAAGCAGAAATTACCCTGCCTTCACATATTTTATACCGTTTCTGCCATGCACTGCGCGTTTGAAGCCATGCATAATATCCTGATGTAGAAACGCCCTAATTGTTTGGCCCACTTCGCTTTTGAGTATCGGTTCTGCTTTTCCATGAACTGATAGCAGCTTACGGCATTCACTTCTGATGTTGTGCGAAGAAGGCCGCCGCTTTTTTTAATATGCAGTTTTTCTCTTCCAGTTCAGCATTCCGCAAACGCAGCTGGTGCATTTCATCCTGCTGCTGGGCCATCTCTGTTTTATCGCCGTCCGGCGTGTATTTTTTCCGCCACCGATACAGCCATGTTACTGCTGATCCACAGATTTTCAGCACCTTGCGTTACTGTTCGTTCGCTGCTGAAACTCATACGAACAGCGCGTTTCTTGAATTCTTCATCGTATTTTTTTGTGTTTCTGTCATCGTGATAAGCTCCTTTTTCTGTTATGCTTTATCTTATCACTTTGTCCATTATTTTAACACAGACCCCAGATCGCAAAAACGAATGACTGGCAGGTACGCCAAACAAATGCGTTATCCTCGCAATTTCAGGGCAAGGTCAGGACGATTAGTAATAACGGCATCCACTCCCGACACAAGCATCCGTTCCATATCGTCCGGCTGATCGATTGTCCACGGGCGGACCGCTATCCCATTTGCATGACACTGCGAAACCAGCGAGGGATCCCGCAGAGCAAAAAAATGCGGGTGGATGGCGTCGGATGGAATCCGCTTCGTGTACTCCCAGACATCGACCAGGCCCGCGGCATAAAGCGCCGCCGTGGCCGCCTGCGGCTGGCGTTGCTTCATTTCCCGCAGGACATAATGATTGAATGACGAATAAAAGACCCGGCCGGACAACTGGTACCGCTCCTCCAGTTCCAGAACTTTCGGGATGATCACAAATCCATCCTGATACCGGTATTCCTTGATTTCCACGTTGATGTTCAGAGAAGTCGGCGCAAGCAGACGATAGACCTCTTCCAGCGTCGGGATGCAAGCACCGGTATAGCCCGGCTTGCCCATTGAAACGTCCAGGGTGCGCAAATCGTCGAACAGCATCTCGTTGACCACACCGGTCCCGTTTCCGGTGCGATCGACCGTATCGTCGTGGATCACGACGATTTGCCCGTCTTTGCTCAAGTGCACATCCAATTCGATTCCGTCCGCGCCCAATTCCGCCGCCAGAGAAAATGCCTCCAGCGTATTTTCCGGTGCCTGATAAGAAAATCCACGATGAGCGATTACTTGTGTGTTAAGTGCCAACAAGAAAATTCCTCCCATATAACGATGTGATACGATATGAAACGGCCTATACAGTACATACGCGGAAGATCACAAAGAAAAGAGTCCGCATCAAACCGCTTGCGAAAGAAATGCTGCCCTCTGATTGAGAGCAGCAAGCGCTTTAAGGGTGCTGTATATCGAATCGCATCGTACTCCATACAGCATCTTATACAATCGCTCTTCCGATCCGGTTTTAAAAGGCTTATCCATGCTTACTGGTAAATGACCGCTTCTGTCTCTCGATCAAACAGGTGGATGCGTTCGACATCCAGCGCGATCCGGATATCATCCCCGCGGACGGCTTTGCTTCGCGCATGCACGCGGGCAACCATGTTCTGCCCTGCCACTGTCAGATACAGATACGTTTCGGCCCCCATCAGCTCGGCCATATCCACATGCGCATCCACAACGCCTGTCCCAGAGGGAAGAAACGCATCCTCGTCGTGCAAATGTTCCGGGCGGATGCCCAACAGGACTTCTCTGCCAATGTACGGGCGCAAATTGGTGTTCCGGATCTTTCCGTCCGGCAGAAAAAGAACATACCGCGCACCGACTTCTTCACCGAAGACCACCGCCAGACGTCCATCCAGTTCCAAAACGCGGACGGTCAGAAAATTCATCTGCGGAGAACCCATGAAGCCGGCCACAAAGACATTGCGGGGATTTTCATACAGGTTCTGTGGCGTATCCACCTGCTGGATCACACCGTCTTTCATCACGACGATGCGGTCCCCCATGCTCATGGCTTCCATCTGATCGTGCGTTACATACACAAAGGTGGTGCCAAGCCGCCTGTGCAAACGGGAAATCTCTAACCGCATCTGTGTGCGCAGTTTGGCGTCCAGATTGGAAAGCGGCTCGTCCAGCAGGAACACCTTGGGTTCGCGCACCATGGCACGCCCCAGCGCCACACGCTGCCGCTGCCCGCCGGAAAGGGCTTTCGGCTTGCGGCTGAGCAAATGCGCGATGTCCAGAATCTGTGCGGTTTCTTCCACGCGGCGGCGGATCTCATCCTTGGGTGTGTGGCGCAGTTTCAGCCCAAACGCCATGTTTTCATACACGGTCATATGCGGATACAGCGCGTAATTCTGGAACACCATCGCAATGTCGCGGTCTTTTGGAGCCACGGTGTTGACCAAACGGTCTCCGATGTACAACTCGCCTTCCGAGATTTCCTCCAATCCCGCGATCATGCGCAGGGTGGTGGATTTTCCGCAGCCGGACGGACCGACCAAAATCAGGAATTCCTTATCCGCGATCTCCAGATTGAAATCCGATACCGCGGTGATTCCTCCGTCGTATTTCTTGTAAATGTGTTTGAGTGACACATTCGCCATGAACATGAACCTCCCATATAGTGGGCAACGCGTGTGTTTTCCGCGTCCGCGCAGACATCACGCAAGACCCTTTTGAAAACCGGCCTGCACGGACGCACTCCGTTTTTGCGAAGGAATCGTATTCCATGCGGTTTATTTGACGTTGGCGTCGTTATAATCCTGCATCGCTCCGTCGATCTGGCTGGCCATGTTTTTGAGCGCTTCGTCGGACGACTGTTGGTTGTTGAGCATTTTCTGCATTTCTGTCTCTTCGATTTTGCGCACCTGCGTGTAGATCGCGCACAGGCCTCCCACCGAGCTCTTGCTGCTGGCGTGCAGCTGATCGATGGCTGTCTGGAACTGCGGGTATTTCTTCACGTTGTCTTTAAACGTCTGTTCGTTGTACGCGCCGACATTGATCGGGAAATAGCCGGTCTGCGTGTTCCAGTACGCCTGCTCTTTGGCGGACGCCATGAATTTGATGAATTCCCATTTGGCCTCCATCACGCGGGCGTCGGAATTTTTGGTCATCCAGAGCGAAGCGCCGCCGATGGACACGCCACCGTTCACAGATTTGGAATCAATTGCCGGGTAATACGCCGTACCCAGATCAAACTTGCCGTTGATGGCTTTGAGCAGACCAGCCAGACCGGCGGTGCTGTTAATGTACATCGCCAACTTGCCATTGACAAAGGCCGCCTGACCGTCCGCGTCTTTCATCGCGTAAGCCGGCATGGTACCGGTCTTCAACAGTTGCTGATACATATCCAGGAACGTTTTGCCGCCGCCATTTGTGTCAAAGACGATTTTGGTCGGGGCTTTGGTGCGGCCGTTGCCGTTATCGAACGACGGTTTGCCCATCTTATTAAGCGACTGATCTAAGAACCACCCGTACACATACATACCCAGGGCGCTCTGTGTCACATTGCCAGACGCGTCTTTCTTGGTGAGCTTGGGTGCATCATTGATGATCTCTTCAAAGGTTTTCGGGGGATTTGCGGGATCCAGGCCGGCCTCTTTGAACATATCTTTGTTGTAATACAGGATCGGCGTGGACGAGTTGAACGGCATGGAATACAGCTTGCCCTGCACGGTATAGTACGCGGCGATGTTGGCGTCAATCTGCTTGACATCCCATTTGTCTTTGTTGATGAAATCCTGCATCGGCTCGATGAAACCGCTGTCGATGAGATACCGGGTACCCAGTTCATAGGACTGCATGATGTCCGGGCCGCTTTTGGCCACCATGGCGCTCTTGAATTTGTTAATGGCGTCGTCATAGCTGCCCTGATACTGGGCGGTCACCTTGATGTGTCCGGCGTGCTGGTTATTGAAATCATCCACCATGGTTTGCAACGCGTTGGCATTGGTGCCGCCCATGGAGTGCCAGAATGTCAGATCCACTTCCGGACCGCTGGTCAGATCGACGGAAGCAGTGGGCGCGGAGGAAGAACTGGAACTTGTGCCGCCGGTGGAGCAGCCACTGAACAGCAGCGTACAGGCAACAGCCGCGCTGCATATTGCTAGTACGCGGTGTTTGATCGTCGTTTTCTTCATGTTCATTTTCCCCTTTTCATGGCAGCAGTGTATGCATCAACCTATATAAGAACGGACAGTCATACCATCCGATGGTTTCTACCCTTTCACGGCGCCGCTCATCATCCCTTCGACCAGATGCTTATGTCCGATGATGAACAGGATGAGCGAGGGCAGTGTGACCAGAGTGACGGCGGCGATCGCCATGCCGAACGAGAGTACGGAATCGACATCCTGCATGGAGTTGATGCCCACCTGGAGCATGCGCATGTCGTCTTTGCTCGTCACCAGCAATGGCCACAGGTACATTCCCCAGGAACTGAGGAACGACGTAATACCAAACGCCGCGATGATGGGACGGGCAAGCGGCGTGGCAATGAGCCATACAAACTGCATGTGACCGCAACCTTCAAGCATGGCCGCTTCGTGTATTTCTCTGGCCATGGTAAGAAAATACTGTCGAAAGAGAAAGATGCCCAACGCTGAGGCCGCAAACGGCAAAATAAGCGCCTGATAAGTGTCCAGCCAATGCCAGGAACTGATAGCAAGATAGTTGGAAATGAGCGTGGCCTCCGTCGGAATCATCATCGTAGAAAGAATGAGCAAGAATAATATATTTTTACCTTTGAATTTCAGAAAAGCAAACGCATAGGAGGCCAACAGCGACGTTACGATATTCAGCACCATGATAGACAGGCTGACAAAAAACGTGTTGAAAAACTGGCGGACCAGATGGGTTTTTGTCAACGCTTTTACAAAGTTCCCCAGATAAACGGTAGTCGGCCACAGGTTGATGTTATTGGAAAGGATTTTGCTGTCGGGCGATATACTCATGGTAATCATATACCAAAACGGAAAGACCACAACGATCGCCATGCACAGGGCAACCACCCACAGCACGGCTTTTTGAATTTTCGCGGCGGTGTTCAATTGTAATGCACCATCCTTTTTTCATTGCGGAATTGCAGCAACGTAGCACCCAAAATAATCAGGAACAGGACGACCGACTCCGCTGCGGCCGGGCCGAACCGGAAATTGAAAAACGCGTCGCGGTAGATGCCGTAGACCATCACATTGGTCTCATTACCCGGCCCACCCTGCGTGATTACATTGATCTGAGTGAACACCTGGAACGAAGCGATGATGTCGGTTACCAGGATAAAGAAAAGCATCGGGGACATGCATGGCACCGTCACGCGGAACAGCTTGACAAGACCGGAAGCACCATCGATCTCGGCGCTCTCCAGAACATCTTTGGGAATGTTTTTCAAGCCCGCGTACATATACAGGAAATTGCCGCCCGACAGCAGCCAGATTGAAATCATTCCAATGGACAGCATGGCAAGATGTGGATCCTGGAACCAGCCGATATTGGCATGCAGCATCTTATTGATGACGCCGGCAGTGGGGTCGAACATTTTTTCAAACAGTAGGGCGAATGAACCGGCCGCAGCGGCGATTGGCATGGTGAACAGGATCGGGAAGATACGAAACGCGCGGCCCTTCATATTGGCAAGGTTTGACGTGATGAAGCTCAGCCCCATCGCCCCCACAATCAGAATCGCGGCAAACACCACCGTATGTAGCATGACGGTGAGGTAGTCGACAGATGTAAACAGGCGTATGTAGTTGCCAAGCCCCCGGAATACGCGCGCTTCCCCCACGCTATTGGTCAAAAACAGGCTGAGAAAAATGGTGCGTATGAATGGAATGAACAAAAACACAGTGAAGACCGCAAGAGCGGGCGCGATGAACAGATAAGGCAGCAGTCTGGACAGAAGCGGCTTTTTCTCCGGCACATGGGTGCCGGTGCTCGCCCGTTCCTGCGGATATGCCACCTGCTTTTCTTCTACGTTTGCGACCATATACAGCTTTCACATCCTTTTCCGATACACATTTCATTGGCATGTTTCGTCTTCAAACGGATAACAACCCAGTATCTGAACGGAACACCACACACCAAAAACGGTATGCGCAGCTCCTGTTTTTTCCCACCCGTATGCTCGTTCTGTTTATTCCGACACAACAAAAAGAGGAATCTCGAACCATACAACACCATGCCCGATGTGTGAAAACAGTCAGACAAAGTGCCATAAGGTTTCTCAATTCCTCTAACCTTACGTTTCTACATTTTTATAGCGGCTGCGAATTGCATTCATTTGCAAGGCAACCGGAATTACCAAAGCGCCTCATAGCCCGTGGAAACATAGTCCGCGCCACTGGCAAGAGCCTGCTCTACCTGCCGCTCGCTGCGAATCAGGCCGCCGGTAATCAGCGTCTTCTGCGTGTGGGATTTGGCTATCCGAATAACATCCGGCATTAAGCCGGGCATCAGTTCGATTTCGTCCGGTTCGTGCTTTTCAATCAGCTTAAAAGAGGTCTGCAACGCAGCGGTATCGATGGCGAAAATCCGTTGCACACATCTGCAATGCAACGTCTTTGCAGCGACGATCAAATGCGCTTTGGTCGTAATGATGCCTGAGACGCCCAGTTTCTCCACCACAAACGTTACAGCTTCCTTGTCGCGCCCTAATCCGCCAATCATGTCAATGTGGATATAAACCTGCTTACCAGACGACCGGAGCCGCTCGTTCAGCTCCCCTAGGGTGTTAATGTTTCCGGCCATCAGATTCACGCGTTCACATTGTGACTGCACCGCAACCGGAATCTGATCCAGCCGCACAATCGACGGGATAATTTTACTTTTATCCATCTGTTTCTCGTATCACAACCGCACTGCCAAGCAAAGATGTTGCCAGGCCTTTACTTAAGAAATCGCGTATGTGCCTTGTTTGCTTTGCACATTGAAACCTTTTACAATATACTTCAAATTCTGCCGGTAAAACAGCCAAGTAACGTATAAAATCTGTAAAATCCAAGTAAAATCCGCTGCTATGCAAGGCATACACTTCCGGCTTTGGCCAGACACACCGCAGTAGTAGCGATCGTACTGTCACCCTTGATATGCAAAGCAAACATTTCCGCAACCATCTGTTCGGCCATGGCGGTCAGCCCGAAGACGCGGCGACTGATTCTGGAGATTGCCCACCAGATGGGTTATGTGCCTCCCAAACGCCGCAAGAGTAAAAGCCCCACACCGTTGACCATCGGCGTCGCAGACTGGAAGATCACACGCGCAGATTGGGGCAATTACCGCTTTCCACCCTCACAAGCATAGCGCAGACCGTGAACCCGACGCTGGACGTTGGCTTTGTGCACCTTGCCTCCACCACTGAAAAGCCCGCTTAACGGCGGGCTTTTACATGCCTGTACGGCTCCACGTCTAATTCTGACTATAATGTTTTTTAGCAGTCTAAAAGTATTTTTAGACTCACATGATGCATTTTTAAGACAAATGCATCACGTTTTACCTATGAGAGCATGTATACGCCCGGTGGCGACGCCTTACGGCAACTTTGAATCTGCAAAAAACTTTCGGCAATGCCTGCGTAGATTACGCCTCTGTGTGCAACAAAAATTTTGAAACCTGCGTTTTCAGGATCTTGGCCTGCGATGAAAGTTCCTCACTCAGCGCGGCCGTCTCTTCCGAGGTAGCCGAATTAGTCTGCACGATTTCCGAAACCTGCTTCAATCCCTTATCAATCTCAACAAGACTGTTTGCCTGCTCATCAGAATCGTTTGAAATGCTTTTGACCAACATCGCCGACTGATCCACCAAAGACAGCATCGTCTGCAGCGCCTGAGCCGTATCCTGCGCGATTTTCAGGCCAAGCTCACTTTTCTGAATGGAATTTTCGATCAGTTCGGTAGTATCTTTTGCCGCCTGTGCGCTGCGCCCGGCCAGGCTACGCACCTCTTCGGCCACGACCGCAAAGCCTTTACCGTTCTGGCCCGCTCTGGCCGCCTCCACCGCCGCATTCAGAGCCAGAATGTTCGTCTGAAAAGCAATTTCATCTATGGTCTTGATAATTTTGCCGATATTGTTCGACGATTCCCCGATCGCCTGCATCGCTTCCAGCATGCTTTTCATTTTCTCGTTGCCCAGTGAGGCGCCATCCTGAACCTTGACGGTGATCTGCCTAGCCTCCTGCGCACTCATGGAATTCGCTTTTGTTTTTTCCGTGAGGCTGCCGAGCGACGACGTAAACTCTTCCATCGTGCTTGCCTGCTCAGTCGCGCCCTGCGACAACAGTTGGCTGGCTCCCGCCACCTCTTTGGAGCTGGAGGCCACTCTGTCGGAGGTCGTCTGAATAGCGCGCAGGGTTTCCTCAAACGAAACGATGATATTCTGGATGGAATCCTTGATTTCCGCAAAATCGCCCTGGAATTCCGTCCGGATATCCACATTGAGGTTACCACGCGCCATGGAAAACAGGGTCTTCGATATTTCGCCGACGTATGCGGACAGCGAATCAACCGTGTCGTTCAACCCATCCTTGATCTGGACAAAATCACCCGGATAGTCGCCTGTGACTTTCGTTCGCAGGTTGCCTTTGGCCACCTCCTGAAGAACCGCGGAGGCCTCCTGTATCGGATGGACAAACTGGTCCAGCGTATCATTGAAGCCTTCGATGATGGCTTTATAATCGCCCTGGTGCTTTTCAACATCCGCGCGCACGGACAGATTGCCGCATTCCGCCGCCTGCTCCAGCATCCTGGTATCGCCGATCAGTTTACGGATAGCCCCGATGCAGCCGTTGAGGCTGTTTCTGATGCGGTTGAATCCGCCTTTATACTCGTCTGTGATACAGTCCGGCAGATCGCCTCGGCTGATTTTGTCCACATAGTCGGCCGCCACCTCCAGCGGACTGACGATTGCGTCTATTGCGGCATTTACGCCCTCGATTACTTTCCGGTAGCTGCCCTGATGACACCCGGCATCCGCCCGGACGGAAAGCTGCCCCTCCACTGCCGCAGCCGAAAGCAGATTGGCGTCCTTAACCAGCGCGTTGATGGAGCGAATGCAGGTGTTCAGATTGTTTTTGATCAGGTTGAAATCGCCCACAAATTCGTCCGTGATTTCATCCGGTATATTGCCACTGCTGATTTTTTCAAGGTAATCGGCGGAGGTAGCCAAGGGACGGATGATTGCATCCAGTGTATTGTTCACACCGTCGATAATCTTCCTGTAATCGCCCTGATGTCTTTCCGCGTTAGCTCTGGCCGAAAGTTTCCCCTGCATGGCATCCCGCGTGAGCACGTTCGCATCCTGTATAAGCGCGTTGATCGACTGGATGCAGGTGTTGAGGTTATCCTTAATCTTATTGAAATCGCCGCGGTATTCTTCCGTGATCAGATCGGGCATCTCGCCGCGGCTGATGCGCTCGATATAGGATGCGGCCATATTGATCGGCGTTTCGATGGCATCCAGCGAACGGTTTACGCCGTCAATGATTTCAGCGTAGGCGCCCTGATGCGCGGCTGTATCGGCACGCACATCCAGTTTTCCGTCCACCGCTCCGGCAATCAGCGTATCGACATCGCCCTTCAGTGCCCGCAGGGAATCGGCTATCTTATGAAATGCCTGTGCGAGAATGCCAAACTCGTCTTTGGAACGCATGTCAATGTCCACCCCAAGGTCCCCCGCCGAAATGGACTCCGCCACGGCAACCAGTTTTCGGATAGGCCGCGAAAGACCTCTAGACATTAAAACCCCCAGCAAAAGCGACAAACCGAGAGACAAAACGAGCGCTGCGCCCATCCAAATAAGCGCAGCTACAAACGCCTGCGCGTTTGCGGAGTTCTGGGCTTTTGCATCGTTTGTCTGGTAAGCAATGAGCTTATTTATCGCCTGATTGAACGCTTTGCTTGCGTTTGCCACATCGCCGTTGAGTACTTTTTCCCCCTGCGCCACATCGCCCAGCCCAAACGTGCGGTTAAGGATTTGCGCACCGTTCATGATTGTGCCGAGATCGGCGGCAAGCGCGGATACATCTTGCTTCTCTGCATTTGAATCGGCATATTCACTGAACGCGCTGAGCTGATTCAAAATGTCCTGTTGAAGATTTGAGAGTTCCTGGTCGTAATTATCACTCGAGTTGATTGCTTTATCCTTCAACAGAGATTGAATCGAAAACGCATCCGTCTGAATTTTATTGAGCGGTGTAAGAGAAACCAGATTTTTTTTGTAGATCTCACTCGCCACATTGCTGATTTTGACAATATTGAAAACGCCGACGATACCGATCAGGATATTGCCAACCAGTGCCACAAAGAGAAACGAAACAATCAACCGTTCTGAGAAGCTGCGGCTCATAAACCATTTTACGAGCCTCTCTTTGATCCGACCAAATTCGATGCGCTGATGGGGAACCCTGTCGAATTTCATGCGCTTTTTCTTTATAACTTTTTTCATGGTCTTTCCCCTTTTTAGACATTCACACACGCATCCTGTCCAACCAAGAAAAACGGCAAAGCTTGGCGTGTTCTTAAAATCTGAAAGCCCGCACCGCAAAACAAACCCAAGACCATTTTACAACCAGACTGAATGGATACACGGACCCTGCCTGTCAAACCGCTGAAGTAAAAATCTGTTTTATGTACCAAAAGTTCCTCAGACACCAACTGTCCGAAGAACTTTTGAACACACGTTTTCGGATAAAATTTTACTCAGCCGCGATTCGGGCCAGGCTGCCATTCAGATGAGGCACGGCCGCTCTTCGCCGCATAATATGCCGCGATGGCCCGCTCCGCAGGCTTGGCATAAAAACAATAACTTATATCCTCCGCAGCATCGGCAGAGGAATACAGCCGGGCAGGCCATTCCCACATGCCAAACCCCTGCATCCATGGGCACCGATCCGTATGCATAAACATTTCCTGGAACCATCGCGCTTGTTCCTCCATGTCCGGTGCACCTCTTACAGACCAATCATTCGGTACGGATCCAGATCCGTGAATGGACATGCACCCGGCTTCTGCGAAGAAAAATGGCTTCCTATATTGTTTTACCACTGTTTCTATGCGATCCAGTTCATTTCCCCAAGATTCAAACGGATAATATCCGCTGGAGGAGATCACATCCACGCAGTCCCACCAGCGCACCTGATCTTCCTGATACTTATCGGTATTGTAAGACACAGGGCCGCTGTATACCTGTTTCACTTTAGCGATCAAGTCACGCCACTCCGCTTCCCGCCGCTGCGCCATCACCATTTCACAACCAGTGATGAACATCACGCAGCCGGTTTTTTCCGCCAGCGCGGCGTAATGCAGTTGAAACGCCTCATGTGAAGCAAACCAATTTCTCCATTTAGGCTCACAGGGAACTTCGTTATCGAAAAAATTAATGTGCGCGCGCCAGACTCCATTTGCGCAATTTACAGTGGGCTTCAAAATAACCTGTAATCCCATCAACTGCGCATATGAGATCATGCCACAGAGTTCTTCATCCGAAAAAGTGTGTGGACCTGAAAAATCAATATTTTCGGATTGCGGCGTTTGCTGTATGCCCGCAGGTGCAAAAATCACATGCGTGGCAGCTGTCCCCTCTTTCATTAACCGCAAACTTTTATATGCTTCCTTACCTTGCAACGTGCCTCTTCTACCAAAAGGAAGAAATGTCACACCATATATAAATTCCATTTTATACCCTATTTATTTCCCGGATGGCAGATACCCACCGCTTAATAACAGCGGCGGCTGCGGAATGGCGTGGCAGGCAGGCCGTGGGCATTGAACAGTGAAACTTCTCCCCAGCTAAACCACGCATAGCGTACATAGCAAGGAACCGGAACATCACCGGATCTTACAAATACTGTTTTCCCCTTGATAACCGCTTCCGCCGAATGATACACGCCATCCGCGCCGGCCACCTCAAAGCCCACGCCTTTGCCACCTTGAAAATGCAGGCCATCTGCCTCCACAAACCAGATTCGCATACCGCCGCTTTCCGGGCGGACGATATGGAACGCAGGCCCATCCGCGGCAACCGATCTTCCATAGACTGTTTTGAGCGCCTGCAAAGCCAAACGCTTACCCACAGTCTGTTTGTCCAGCGGGTGGATATTGTCGAATTCTCCACAATCGATGGTGACAGCAAGCGCTGTGTTTTTAATTGTGCGAGACACGCGCCACTGGTTTTCACGCAGGATACACCAATGACGGGTGTCCTCACCCTTGTCATAATCGGCTTTGCTGACAAAACGGGGAAGTTGCACAAACACGAAAGGTAGTTCGGCATCTTCCCAGTCACCGCGCCACTGGCCGATAAGATAACCCAGCATTTCACCATAATCCGTACAGCGGGTCTCATCTTCCTCGCCCTGATAATACAAAAATCCACGGACGGTGTAAGGTTTCACCCGCGCAATCATCGTATGGTAGAGACCCGACGGACGGAATGGTGATTTCCTGCCGGCAGGCTGGGGCCACGGACATACCCCGCATTCGGCATTCAGCGTTTCCCAGGTGACATCCGGGTCTTTGGCGCGCATGGCCTGCACGCGCGCATTCCAAGCGTTCCAGTCCCGGAAATAAGCTTCCATCTCCGCGTCGTACTGCTCTTCGGTTTTATCACCCACCAGTGCCGCATAATCATCCAGATAGCGCTGCCCGGCTTTCGTGCGCGCAAGCTGCTCTTCATCCATCCAACAACTGATGGACGTGCCGCCCCAATAGCAATCAATGATACCCACCGGGACATTTAATGCCTCCTGCAATTTCCGTGCACAGAAATAAGCCACGGCCGACATTGTTGCGGATGTCTTCGCTCCGCAGACTTGCCAGGAGGATACGTCCTCCGCCTCATACAGTTGCTCGCCTTCCCACGCGAATTTAGGAACATTGAAAAAGCGGATGCAGTCGTTGCCGGACTGCGCCACTTCTTCTTCGCCATTCAGGCAATTCCGCAACTCCAGTTCCATATTGCTCTGCCCGCCGGCCAGCCATACTTCACCGGCCAGGATATCATGAAAGCAAACGGTATCCGTCCCGTCCGTAATCGTCATCGTATAGGGTCCGCCTATGGGCACCGACGGCAAAGACACTCTCCAAAAGCCCGCTTCTACCGGTGTGGAAACCTCGTTTCCGTCCATCTCCACCGTGACTGTCCGATCATTAACGCCGGCGCCGAATACGTCGATGTCTTTTTCCCTCTGAACAACCATATGATCGGAAAATATTGCGGCGGGACGCATTTTCGTTTTAGGCATGATTACTGCTTCTCTTTCCCCAGAATATCAAGGTTTTTGCGAATCATGTCACAGCGCTGTTCCACGCATTTTACCGAGCGCAGAGCATCTGCTGGCGTGTTGAACACATAATCGACCAATCGGTCCAGCGTGGTGGACGCTACGTGTACGCGGGTATCGCTGGATGCATAATAGATATAAACATTCTCATTTTCATCCACAACTGCGCCATTGGTAAACACGACGTTGGAAACATCGCCCACGCGCTCCCCTTCAAGCGGCGCGATCAGGAATCCGCCCGGCTCGGCATTCACTTTCCAAGGCTCGTTCAGATCAGTGGCAAACGCGTAGATGACATAACGCAGACCGGCAGCGGTGTTGCGCACACCATGTGCGATATGTACCCAGCCTCTTTCGGTGCGGATAGGCACGGCGCCCGCCCCGTTCTTCGCTTCGGTGATCGTATGGTAGCGGCGGGCGCTGGTGATGATCTCCTCGTCGATGACCGCGTGGCAGATATCGTCACACATACCAAAGCCGATGCCGCCGCCTGAGCCGGTGGAAATAAAGCCATCCATTGGGCGGGTATAGAAGGCATATTTGCCGTTTACAAAATTGGGCAGGAGTAAGACATTTCGCTGTTGCGGGGACTGCCGGGTGACCAGATTGTCCAGACGCTCCCATGTCCTGAGGTCTTTGGTACGCACGATGCCGGCGGCCGCCACGGCGGCGGAGAGGTCGGGGTCGTCTTTGTCCTTGCTTTCGGAGCAGAAAACGCCGTAGATCCAGCCGTCCTCATGCTGTGTGAGGCGCATATCGTAAACATTGGTTTCCTCGGGGCAGGTATCCGGTAGCTGCACCGGATAATCCCAGAAACGGAAACCATCCACCGGAGAATCGCTTTCGGCCACGGCGAAGAACGATTTGCGGTCATTGCCTTCCACGCGGGCGACCAGATAGTACTTCCCGTTCAGATACAACGCGCCCGCATTGAGTGTGGCGTTGACGCCCAGCCGTTCCAAAAAGAGCGGGTTGCTTCTCGTATCCAGATCGTATCGCCAGGTTAAAGGCGCCATCTCACGCGTGAGAACCGGGTGCTCCCAGCGGGTATAGATACCGTTGTAGCGCGTCTTCGGCTGGTTTTTCCGCGCAAGCAGACGTTCCTGTTTGGCTAGCTCGACATAATAATCAGCATGCAGCATTTATATTTCTCCTTATAACTTCCAGGCACATACGGCCGTTGTGATACGGACATTTCCAGGGTTCCACGATCGGTTTTTTGCTCGAAGGCTTTCCGTCGTCATCCACTTCCCAGAACCACTCCGAACCGGGACGCGGGTCGACGAGATAGGTCCTGATGTATCCCCAGACATCCTCCGCCGCCTGCAAGAATTCCCTGCGGCCGGATTTCTGGTACTCGTTGAGAAACCCGAGAATGCCTTCGGCCTGCACCCACCATACACGCGTCTTATTTTCCACGCCGCGATCACATTCGTTCCAAATGGAGTTCTTGTGGTACGCCGTTTTGTAGATCTGCTCCGCCAGCGCACTGGTGATAGGCGAAAGCTTCGCGGTGAGCGCCGGGTCTTTCAACAGCCCGCAGCCCCAGTCCATCAGCCACGAAGTCTCGATGTCGTGCCCATAAGAGTGCAAATCCAGAATGCTGTGCAGCTCCCGGTCGAAGAAGACTTCCTGCCGGCGTTTCTCCGGATTGTAGACCTTACTGATGAACGTCTCCAGAATATGCCGCAGGCTTTCGCCCACATCGGCGTCGCCCGACGCCTGATACAGCCCGGAATAGCCCTCAAAGACATGCAGAAGTGTGTTCATCGTCTTATCCGCAAGCACACCGTTTTCAGACAGTTTTTCATTGGAAACGGGCTTGAAGGAACGGTCAAACGCTTCCAGATAGCCGATCTCGTCGGTGCATTTGGCTTCAATCATTTTGTAGAGGCCGCGCGCCAGTGTCAACGCCTCCTCGTCCCTGGTGAGTTCATAATAGGCGGAAAGCGCGTAAATCGCAAACGCCTGATTATAGGTATGCTTGGTGCTGTCCTTTACCGAACCGTCATAATTGAGCGACCAGTAAATACCGCCGTATTCTTTATCCAGGCAATTCCCCTTTAAAAACACATACGCATGCCTGGCTTCATCCAGCAGATCGGAACGTCCCAGCGCTTTTGCGGCAGTCGAAAAGAACCAGAGGATGCGGTTGTTGAGAATGCAGCCTTTTTCAGCTTGTTTATCAAGATTCAAATCGAAATCAAGCAATCCGTAATAGCCTCCGAATGCGTCGTCTCGCAGGCCTTTCCAAAAAGGTATAATGTTATCCGTTAACGCAGATGTTACTTCGTCCAGTAGCACGAAACTCCCCTCTTTCCGTGGAAAAATAAGAATACAGCCCCGAGAGACTGCATTCAAAAAGTGCGATTATCGCTTTCCGATTTCCGTGTCGATGGATGTGACCACACTGTTTGACTTGATGTATTGCACCGCTTCGTTGAGCGTGGTGAAGGCAAGACCTACATAGCTGTCCGCGGCGCCATAATAGATGGCAATGCGTCCGGTGTCCGCGTCGCAAAGAGTCGCGCAGGGGAACGCCACGTTTGGCACAAAGCCTCGCTCCTCATACCATTCTTCCGGTGTGAGCATGTAGTTCTGGCACCGGTATTTCACAATCGAGGGATTATCAATGTCCAGGATGGCGCCGCCAATGCTATACACATACCCATTGCAGGTGCCGGCAACACCGTGAAAAAACAGCAGCCAGCCTTCGCTGGTTTCGATCGGCGCCGCACCGCCGCCGATTTTCAGCGATTCCCACCATTCGCTGCCTTTGCCCATTACATGCCGGTGTTTGCCCCAATAGGTGAGGTCCGGGCTTTCACTCAAGAAAATATCACCGAACGGGGTGTGTCCGCTGTCACTTGGGCGGGAAAGCAAAACAAAGTTTCCATTAATTTTCCGCGGAAAGAGTACCGCATTGCGGTTAAACGGCAAAAACGGATTTTCTACGCGGATAAAGGTTTTAAAATCCTGCGTTTTGGCCATGCCGATGGCCGCCCCATAAAAATCCTGACACCAGATGACATAATAAGTGTCTTCCACCTTGACCAAACGCGGGTCATAAGCGTAGATAGGCATGAACGACTCGCCGTCTTCATCTACAAACTGAATCCGTTCTTCATTAAAAGACCAGTGAATAGCATCCTCGCTGCAGCCTAAATAAATGTAAGGAATACCGTTTGTCTGCTCACCGCGAAACACGCCGATAAACGTGCCTTCATAGGCGACAACCGCGCTGTTGAAAATTCTTGCCACGCCTTTCAGCGGGTTGCGCCCGATGACCGGGTTTCCACTGTAGCGCCAAAGAGGTATGTTCCGGATGCCCTCCGGGGCTTCCTGCCACGGAATGTTGGAAAGTGATTGTCCATTGATAAATTGTACCTGGGCCATATGAATCCGCCTTTTCTTTGTTATAAATGCAATGAGAGGATCAACCTTTTACGGAACCGGCTGTCAGGCCGCTGTAAACCTGTTTCTGGAAAATCAGAAATACAATGATGGCAGGCACCATGGTGATAAGCACACCGGCGCAGATGAGGTTGTATTGGCTGCCCAACGGGCCGGTGAACGTATACAGAGACGTGGAAACCACTTGCAGTGTGGTTTTGTCCTGCAAATACAGGTTGGCCATGTAATATTCGTTGTAAGTGGCCACACCCTTTAGAATAATAACGGTCACGATAGCCGGTTTGAGCAGTGGAAGCAAAACCTTGAAAAACACGCCAAAATAAGAGCATCCATCCAATATGGCCGCTTCATCCAGTGAAACCGAGATGTTTGTGAAGAACTGGATAAAAATATAGATGGAGATCACATCCGTGCCCATCAAAAGAAGAATATATCCGGGCATGGAGTTAATCAGGTTTAAGTTATACATGATTTTGTAAACCGTAACCTGCATCGCAATACCGGGGATCAATGTGGCAAACAGAAACAGATTGCGCACCAGCCCGTTTCCAGGAAATTTGAACCGGTTTAAAACATAGGCGAGCATGGAACTGATCAAAATGGACCCAACCAGAACAAAGACCAAAATGATTACGGAGTTGAAAAATGCCAGACCCATATCCGCCTGCTTCCAGGCATCAACAAAATTGCTAAAATTGAGCCAGCTTTGCGGCAATGTCATAACGCTTGTGCTCTGATATTCCGTCTTCGTCTTGAACGCCGTCACAACACAAGCATACAAAGGAACGAGTGCTATAAAAGCCATTAGGCACAAAAACGCATATTTCAAAACAATCAGAGCGTATTTAAGAATGGCCTGTGGAACGGTAAGGCCTTTCAGCTTCATATAGATGCTCCTCCCTTCTTGACTGCCGACGGCATGACTCGAACTTTCCGCACGGTCTGAGTCGTCTGCGCCGCCTGTTGTCGCTGCCTTTCCAAACGGCGCTTACGGCTAAGCTTGTCGGCAAACGTCATTCCTTCGGAATTTTCGTCGAGGAACGTCTTCTGTACAAACAGTTGCAGCAATGTTACAAGAACGATGATCCCCATCAGCACCACCGCCATGGCACTGGCCAAGCCCACTTTCTGATCCTGGTGCGCGATTGCATCCATTCTTACAAAATATGTGGCTGTGCCAAAGGCACCTTTTGTGATAACGTATGGCGGCTCGAAAGCAGCGATCGAACCCGAAATGGAAAGAATCAGGTTCAAAACGACGATTGTCTTGATACCGGGAAGAATCACATGGACAAATTTTTGCCAGGCATTGGCCCCGTCTATATCTGCAGCTTCATACAAATCGGGGTCGACCGATGTAATCGCACCAATAAAGAGGATAACGTTCTGCCCCAAATAGCGCCAGATGGAAGTGCCCGCCAACGCGGCATTGTTCACGGATGTATCCTTCAGCCAATACGGCAAATTGTTGATATGGAACCCAAGCCAAGAGAGCACCGTATCAAACACAAAACCATGTGTAAAGAAAAATTTAAAAATGAAGCCGACTGCAATACCGCCGATTAAAAACGGAAAGAAAAGGACTGCTTTATAAAACCCGCCGGCTTTTATCTTAAAACTCAATATAGTGGCAAGCAAAAGAGCCAAAGCCAACTGGATGAAAGCACCCGCCATGTAGTAGAACATGAGACCCAGAGAAGAAAAAATATCCGACCGTGTAAACACCTCAATATAATTGTGTAACCCAATAAATGTGCCCGGAGAAAGATAATCCATGTCGAAAAAGCTATATTGGATCATATTGGCGAATGGCAGGTAGGTGAATAGGACCAGCAAAAAGAGCGGCGCTGCCATAAAGGCTATGATGACAACCATTTGCTGCCCGCGCATGCTGCCTATCCATTGTCTGAATGTAGTTGGTTTTTTCAATTCATGATTTCTTGCACTTGTCATAAATTCCTCCTCCTTAATGAATGCGGAACGGCCAATTAAAGCCATTCCGCAAAAGCGCAGTCAAATAGATGCTTCTCGCATTATTTCAACGCCCCATATTCTTGTTGTGCGGCAGTCCATTTCTGGTTCCAACCGTTCATAATGGAATCAAAGGTCGGGGTTCCTTTTTCCGCCGCTTCCACGATCGACATCACGTGGTTGTTATCAGAGTTCAGAGCCAGCTCGGACTCGGTATTGATTTTGGAAAGCAGATCCTCTTCGCCCTTCGGTGCAGGATTGTCTGTGACCATGGTCACGTCTTTGAAGTTGGCGAGAACCGAGGGAAGCGCATGCGTTTTCACAGTGGGGAGGCCGCCCTGATCCGTATCAAAGTTGGAATCTTCAATCAGCCATTTGACATACAGCATGGAAGCGATCTGATTGTTTTTGGAAGCGTTTTTGTTGATGCCGTAGTTGTAGTCAGGACCCGCAGTCGCATACTGTTTGCCATTCACCGTGATCGGGAAAGGCATGTAACCGATGTCGGCAGAATGAGAACCCGCCTGCTGCATCTGCGGAACAGCCCAAGAGCCCAGCACCATCACACCGATATCGCCATTGTTTATCTTGGTCTTGCTGCCTTCCCAGTCGGTCGTGGTCGGGTCGGCTTCCGTCAGCTTCTTGTTGACGGCATCATACAGGATTTTGTAAACATAGTACGGGCCGGTCTCGCTTCCATTGGAAGGTTTGGAGAACGGGTTCTTGCTGTGAACCAGGGTGTTGTTCATAAAGTCCGCGCTGCCCGTTGCCGTGCCGGAAATGTATGCGTCCCATGCGCCCATGGTCCAGCCGGCCGAGAAGTTGGTATACAGCGGAGTCGCGCTTGTTTTATCTTTAATCAGCTGCAGATCCGCAATGAAGTCATCCGGCGTTTTGGGCAGCGAGGTGATGCCCGCTTTCTGGAAGACCGCTTTATTGTACACGACGCCCTGCACGTTGCTGAGGGAAGGAACGCCGTACACAGTGCCTTGGTAAGAGAAGTTATCCAGATAGTTATACGTTTTAGCAATGGTCGTTTCTTTGCCAAACGGCACAAACAGTTGAGCAAGCTGGGTCTTTTTCACGGTCGTAGGGATCATGCAGATATCGCCCCAGTTTTTTGTCGTCAGTTCTGTCGTCATGTTCTGTGCATAGTTCGTGTCGCCGACGTACTTAACCGTAATGCCAGGATACAGTTTTTCGAATTTCTTGACATACTCTGGAAACACGGTGCTCTGAAGATCGGTACGGTTGGTATGGAAGACCAGGCTCGCTTTGATGTCCTTGTAGTCACTCCCCAGTTTGATGGAATCAATCGTGGGAAGAGACGACGATCCACCGGCGCTGCCGTTGTTGTTGCAGGCTGCCAGCGACACAGCCATAGCGCCAACTAGCATCAAACTCAAAAACTTTTTCATCTGTTCTGCCTCCTAATACGCAGCAAATAAAATATGAATTCGTTAAGGCTTGCTAAAACAAAGTGCCGCAATAGAATATTGGAGTTATTTTTAAGTAATTATTTTTTAAACATGCACTTTGTTTACCTTAATCTCTACAACTAAATTATATATATTTAACAAACATCTGTCATCAGTTTATCTTGATTTTCTGACACTATCTTGACTTTTTTTATGTTTTTGCAGTACTATTTACTTAAAGAGTTTAAAAATTATGTGTATTTTGACATTTCACATTTTTTAGCAGCCTCATGGTACTCCAGCGCTGAATCGCCGATGTATGTAAGCTAAACACAATTTTTTAGCTAATTTAAGCATCAAGGGAATTAAACCATGCCATCTGAAAAAAAGAATCCGCCCCGCTACCTTCTGTGGGGAAACACACAGTCCACCGTATTTCATTATGCCTCATTGGCAGAGACAAAAAACCACCTGTTCCATATACTGCACATCCATGACGGCCTGGGCATGCTGGCAAAGCGGCAGTACCAGCAGGACCGGCAGAATATCCGTGCCGGGAACATCCTGTTCCTTCGTCCCGAGACAAATTTTCTGCTACAGGCGGGCGATGCCCCGCTCCATTTCACCGATTTTTTAGTGGAAGGGGACTGTTTCGCCTTTCCTTTGGTCCTGCATCCAGATCAGGCAGAACCACATTTGATACACGCGATGAGCCTGTTGGAAAAACAGTCTACACCTTTTTTGCCCGGCACTCCCTCGGACGCGCTTTCCGCCGCGCTGACGGAATTCCGCAGCCGCATCGCCTCTCGCCAAACAGGCTGCCCGTCCGGATCTGCCCCTATTCACACTCTCAAGAGGATTCTGGATACCCGATATATGGAATCGCTGCATCTTGACGGCTTCGCGGAGGAATTGTATGTCAATAAATTTAAACTGGTCAAAGAATTCAAAAAGCAATATGGCATGCCTCCCATTGAATATCTTCTAAATCGTCGTATTCAGGAAGCGTGCAGGCTGCTATTGGAGACAAACAAGAAAATCATTGAAATCGGCATTATGGTTGGCCTCTCCAATCCCACGTATTTTACTCGGGCATTTAAAGAAAAAATCGGCTGCACGCCTTTATCCTATCGCAAGCAACACCAATAAAAACGCCCAAATCGGAAAACCGGAGGGGGATCCTCTCCGAGTCCTTCCATTTGGACGTTTGGTTACTCTATGGACGGTTTATTCGGGGGCGCTCCTGTTGTCCCCCTTATGATCAGATGCCCCGTGATGACTTTCAAATTAAACGCATAGTGCCGATTGTTTATTTTTTTCAATAGCCGGTTGATGCAGGCCTGCGCCATCGCGCCCGTGTCTACCTTATAGGTCGTGACCCTAGTAGCAGCCCCCAAGCCAAGAACGACATAATCGTCAAACCCCGCCACCGAGACATCTTCCGGAATACTGTATCCCGCGTTCTTCAGCAAATTGATGAGCTCACAGGCCACCACATCGCAGTTGCAGACGAATGCCGTCGGCAATATGTCCGGTAGCACAATCCGCAGCGTGCCGTCCGCTATGCGGTCTGGCAGCACCATATCCGGGCGGAACTCCAGTCCGTTTTCCTGCATAGCCTGGCAATAACCGAAATACCGGTCATTGATACTGCTGGTGGAATTTAGAGAACCCACAAAATCGATTTTCTTGTGTCCCAATTGAATCAAATGGCTCGTGACGGCCGCCATGCCGTGATATCCATCTGAAATGATGCAGTCGTTCCCGTCCGTGATATCGTACGAATCCAAAAAAACGACCGGAATGTTTCGAGCATTTTTTTGCAGCATATCGCGGTATTTCGCGCCTTTCTGCCCAATCAGGATCAGCCCGTCAATTTTTTCATCCTGCAAAATGCGGGGCTCCACGGGTTGATCCTCATCGTCGGACTGAATCAGTTCCAAAACCCCGAAATACCCGATTTCATTCAGATTGCTAACCAGACATTCGTACATTTTCCAGTAAAACGACCGGCCCTTTTCAATAAAACCTATTGGGATCAAAATACCGATATTGCCCATTTTCTTTGCCGTCCTTTTGGCGGCAAGGCCAAACGGATAGCCCATTTCACGCGCAAGCGCCTTGATTTTTTCACGGACCTCTGCGCTGACACCCTCTTTATCGGCAAGAGCTTTAGAAACCGTTACCGTGCTCACTCCGATGCGTTTGGCGATGTCCGCCATCCGAACTTCCTTCGGCATAAGCAACCCTCCTACTCAACTTTCAAATGCAACAAACGTCCCTGAAAATCCCCCCACAGGCTTCCGATATGGTAGCCTGCGTACATCAACGCCGCGCCCGAAAGCACGTCTTCCGTTCCTTCCACCCGATAGCGCAGAGCGGGGTCCAGCCCCTGCAGGCGGACACGCGTGCTGTGAACATTTGGCTGCCCGAGCACACGCACAAAGGTGACCAGCGCCTCCCGCCGATCTTTGGCAACGACCATCCAACAGTCGTTTTCATGGTTTTCGGTATAAGACAGCACCCGGTAATAATCGCCCCGGCGCACCAGATCGTTGTAGCGGTGATAAAGCTCCACCTGCTGCCGAACCGTCTTCTTATCCTCATCGGACAATTTGGTAATGTCCAGTTCATAACCAAAGGTGCCCGCCAGCGCCACATAACCGCGCGTTTCAAACGGCGTGACCCGCCCCACCGTGTGGTTCGGGCAGACGCTGACATGCGCGCCGATGGCGGAAAGCGGATAGATCAGCTCGGTGCCTTCCTGTATCTTCAGGCGCTCTACGGCGTCCGTATCGTCCGAGCACCAGATTTGCGGGCTGTAATAGAGCATGCCGGGATCAAAACGTGCGCCGCCTCCGGAACAGTTTTCAAGCAGCAGATGCGGAAAATCGGCAACCAGACGTTCCTGCATCTCATACAGACCCAGCACATAGCGATGCGAAAGCTCCCCCTGTCTGTCCGCGGGCAGGGCAACGCTTCCAAGGTCGGTGAGCTGTCGGTTCATATCCCATTTCACATACTGGATATTGGCGCTGCGCAGCACCGCGCTCACTTGACTATAGGTATAATCCCGAACCTCTTTGCGGGAAAAATCCAGCACATACTGGTTGCGGCAGCGGCTGGGCGTGCGGCCCGTGATCTGGATGGCCCAGTCGGGGTGCGCACGGTAGAGGTCGGAATCCGGCGAGATCATCTCCGGCTCGAACCAGATGCCAAAGCGCATGCCCAGCTTGTTGACCTCATCCACCAGATATTTCAAGCCGCCCTTCAGCTTCTTTTCGTTGACCTTCCAGTCGCCGAGCGCGGTATTGTCGTCGTTGCGGTTACCAAACCAGCCGTCGTCCATCACCAGCATCTCGATGCCGAGCCGCGACGCCTCCCGGGCGATGCCCAACAGCTTTTCGGTGTCAAAATCAAAATAGGTCGCTTCCCAGTTGTTGATAAGGATGGGCCGTTTGCTGTCCCGGTATTCGCTGCGGATCAGGTGGCTGCGGTAGAGATCGTGGAAGGTGCGCGTCATACCGCCGATGCCCTGTGCGGAATAGACCTCGACAACCTCGGGCGCGGTGAAGGTCTCGCCGGGCTCCAGTGTCCATGAAAAATCCTGCGGATGGATGCCCATGACCGCGCGCACCGAGTCAAACTGCGTGCGCTCCACCTGCGCGAGAAAATTGCCGGAATAGACAAAATGCAGACCGTAAACCTCGCCGCTCTGCTGGGTGGCGGCATGCTCGGCAAGCGCGATGAACGGGTGCTCCTGATGGCTGGACTCGCCGCGCACAGAGGAGACGCTCTGCTTGCCATAACCCAGTGGATGGCGCTGGATATGCCGCTCCCTTGCCCAAGAACCGTACAGGCTGATCATGTCAAACGCGCGGTTGTCCATATCCAGACAGGCGGACAGAACTTTCGTCAGCCGCACCGGCTCTTTGCCCGCATTTTTCACATCCACGCTGCGCGCGATGACATCCAACTTTTCAAACACCGTATAGCGCAGGATGACCTCCATATCCAGAACGGGGGCGACCGCCAGAATTTCCAGCGTGGTGCAGTCCCGCTCACCGCCGAACGTCGCCGGCAGTCCCGGCAGCTTGGGCTTGCCGGCAAAGATCCGGTGGGATTTGTATTGCAGCGCGCAGGCCGTGTGCCCGCCGTTGGTCTGCACAGCAAGGCAGTCTTCACGAAAATCCCCCAGACCGTGCGTAGGATATTCCATGGGGAACGTATCCAGAAACGAGACCCGATCCCGGTTGTTGACCGAAGGCGTAAACGGCGGCTCATTGATCCGCAGCCGGTAGGAAAGGTCTTCATCGGGGACTTTTCTGCCGTAATAGACATGTCCGATAAAACGCTCTTCATCCACCACACGGATCATATAGGTACTTGCGGGTGTGTCCAGTTTAAACGTGTCGGTTGCCTCATAATAGGTGATTGCCATAAGCAACGCTCCTTCTGCAAGCGGCAGGTTCACGCCGATAATTGTTGTAGCTTTCCTCGGGCCGCCTACCGCCCCGCATGCGCCGCTTTATATGCCCGGATGTAGTCGCGGTAGGCATAAAAACTGTCTTTGGGAATGCGCGCCTGTGTCGCATAATCGAGATAGACGATGCCGAAGCGCTTGCTGTAGCCGTGCGCCCATTCAAAATTGTCCATGAACGACCAGCAGTAATACCCCGCGATGTCAAGGCCTTCCGCGTTGCACTGCTCCACAGCTCGCAGGTGGCGAAGCAGATAGTCCACACGTTCGACATCGTGCACCGCGCCGTCCTCCAGCGTGTCTTTCCACGCGGAACCGTTCTCGGTAATATAGACGGGCAGCGCGGTATAGCCGCGCACCTGACGGAGCAGATCCGCCAGCGTTTCAGGGCAGACATCCCAGCCCATGTCGGTCTGCTTCTTGTCGGACGGGGCGGCCCCCGTCAACAGCAGCGCCGCGGGGTCATAACGGACATAGTTACGGGAATAAAAATTGATGCCGAGAAAGTCGATTGGTTCCCCGATGATCTCCAGATCACCTTCATGCACAAAAGCGTAATCGGTCGCCGTGCGGGCCGCGAAGAGCGTCAGCATATCGGCGGGATACCGTTTTTTAAAAACGGGGTCTAAAAACCAGCGGTTTTGATAGCCGTCCTGCATGACGCGGGCCAGGCTGTCAGCTATTCCGACGGTCTTTGCATACACCGGCGAGAGATTATCCGTGATGCCGATTGGATGCGCGCCATGCATCGCGCGATAGACCCGCACCGCCATTCCGTGTGAAAGCAGGATATGGTGCGCCGCGACCAGCGCCTCCGCCAGATTGCGGTGCCCGGGCGCGTGCTCACCGATAAAATAAGAAAGAAACGATGCGCACCACGGCTCGTTGTGCGTGATCCACATATCCACGTCGGCGTCCAGTTCCTCAAAGCATTTGGCCGCAAACGTGACGAACCAGTCCGCGCAGGCTCGGTTCTGCCAGCCGCCCAGTTCTTCGGCCCACTGCGGCAGATCCCAGTGATAAAGGGTTACCGCGGCCTTGATGCCCTGTTTTTTCAGCTCGGCCAGCACGTTTTTATAAAACCGCATCCCCTCGGGGTTATAGTGATCCTTCGCCGGGAAAATACGCGGCCACGCGATGGAAAAGCGGTAACTGTCCGTCCCCAGTTCTTTCATCAGCGCGATATCTTCCTTATAGCGATGATAATGGTCGCAGGCGACCGCGCCGTCCTCGCCGTCTTTGACCGCGCCGGGCTGCTTTGCGAACGTATCCCAGATGCAGGGCGTGCGCCCGCCCTCATGGGCGGCGCCCTCGACCTGATAAGCCGCCGTGGCGGTCCCGAATACAAAAGATTTTTCCATATGGTTTCCCCCGGTAAGAGCGCGCCGCGCGCACCACGCTATCGGAAACGTGACCGGTAAAACATGCCGGTCACGTTTAGAACCCGCTCTCATATTTTTGGGCCGGTTTTCCGGTCGGTTATTCGCCGTGCGTATAGGTGTCGTACAGGCTGCGCGCGCGCAGCTGCGCTTCGACGATTTCCCGGGAAATCAGCTTGCCGCCCTTGGGAACCGTCACGGTTTTTTCCTCGCCGCCGGAAATGTCGAAGTAATTGTCACTGAACACCACATCCGCGTCGGTCAGCGAAAGCTCCACAAACATCGCGAACGAGCGGGCGGAAACCGTGATATCAAAATGGTCACCCGCCTCCGCCACACGAGTGGAAAGCTCCGGGTCATGGAAGGCAAAGTGCTTGGGTTTGACGAACAGCACGGTTCCCGTAGAAAGGGTTTGCCCGTTTTCTTCCAGCGCAAAGGCCAGATAATGGCCGCGCTGCCGCTCAACGGTATCAAGCACATCCGAGAAATCAAGCTCGGCGCACGCTTTATCGGAAAGCGCGTCCACCGCGACCGCAACACTGTCTTCGCAGACCATGCGCGAAGCATCGTCAAGCAGGCGCCAGCGGACGGTGCCGGTAAACGTTTCACGCCGGTCGTTTGTCACATGGAGCGAAGCGGACGTGCCCTCCTCGCAGGCCGAGAGCAGCACCGGCGCGTAAAAACGCCTTGTCGCATAATGCAGGGCTTTCCAACGGCCATAATAGTCGATGCTCGACCACGAAGCGACCGGCCAGCAATCATTGACCTGCCAGATGAGCGTGCCCATGCAGCGCCCGCGGCTGCGGCGCCAGTGCTCCACGCCATAGCGGATACCCTCCGCCTGAATAAGCTGCGAAGCAAGCAACAGCGAATCGAAATCCTTGGGGTAGCGGTAAGTTTCACTGATATAATAAAGAATTTTGCCGTTGGACGCGCGGTTTTTCTGGTGCGATTCCATCACCGGAGAGAAGATATTGCGGTCTTCCGGCAACGTGAAAGTCTCCACCGTTTTAAGGCAGGGAAAAGACTGAAGGCCGAATTCGGACATAAAACGCGGAAAATGGGTTCGGAACGCAGTAAACGGTTCCTGCCCGTGCCAGACGCCCCAATAGTGCATGTCGCCGATGCGCTCGCTGTCCGGGTCGTCGAAATCGCCGGTGGAGGAAGGGGAGGACCTCCAGTAAAAGGTCTGCGGGTCGCACTCTTTCATGACGTGCGGCAGGACATATTCAAATTGCCTGATATAGTCCGCCTGCAGGTGCGGGCCGTATTTTTCCTTCCAGCCCCAGTGGTGCCACGCGGACTCCATCTCGTTGTTGCCGCACCACAGTCCCAGGCAGGCATGGTGGCGCAAACGGCCGACATTGTCTTTCGTCTCGGCCACGATGCTGTCGCGGAACGCATCCGTAAACGAGTAGACGCCGCAGGCATAACCCAGATCCTGCCAAACGACCAAACCGTATTCATCGCAGAGGTCATAAAGGAAATCCTCCGGATAATAGCCGCCGCCCCACACGCGCAGCATGTTGAAGTTTGCCTGCACGCAGTCTTTGATGAGGATCTCCGTCTTTTCGCGCGTGACCCGACTGATGATATTATCCTGCGGGATATAGTTGCCGCCCTTGGCGAAGAACGAAACGCCGTTGACGGTAAACGCAAACGAGGCGCCCCATTCGTCCGGTTCCATCTTAACGGTAAGCGTGCGCAGACCGATGCGGAGACTGCGGCTGTCCAGCGCGCGCCCCCCGGAAAGGAGCGTAACCTCCATGTCATAAAGCGGATGCGCGCCCATGCCGTTGGGCCACCAGAGCTGCGGATTTTTGATGTCCAGTTTCAGCACGCCCTTGGCCTGCTCCATCTCCTGCTCGACGGTAAACGTTTTGCCGTCCGGCGCCGTGACCGCCACGCGCGCCGTCAGATCGGCCGGCGCACAGGTTTCCGCGCCGACACGGACGGAAAGCGCTACCGCGTTTTCGGTATGCTCTTGAGTCACATAGACATCGTTCAGCCGGGCAATGTCCCATCCCACGATGGAGATATCGCGCCAGATGCCCGCGTCCGGCAGGCGGGGACCCCAATCCCACCCAAACATATAATGCGCTTTACGCAGGAAAGCGAACCCGTCCATCGTGTGTTCCAGAAAATCGTTCGGCATCTCGGTGTTTTTTTCCGTGATGAACCGGTTGGGGGAGTGGAACACCACGCGCAGGGTGTTTTCCCCCGCGCGCAGGGCGGCTTTTATAGCAACCTCATATGTCCGGTGCATGTTCTCACCGGTGAAGATGCAAATGTCATTCAAAAATACGTCGCATAATGTGTCTAATCCTTCGCAGCGCAGAAGAACATGGTCGTGGTTCAATACATCCTCCGAAACGGAGAAAGCGCGGACATACTCGAAATCGCGCTCGGTGACGCGCATGGCATCCCATTCGTTTTCACGATAGAACGGATCTTCCATTTTGCCGGCGCGCAGCAGATCCGCGTAAACGGAACCCGGCACGACAGCCTCTGTCCACTCTTTCTCGTCCAGAGCCCGCATTTTCCACGAGCCGTTCAGATTCAACAATTTCATTATACGATTTGGCCTTTCTCCGAACCCAAACTATCCTTACAAATGGGTTTGCAGCACACGTCCGTTGCCTGTCAGCGTATAGTTTCCGCTTTCCGCGGGGAGGAACACGGTGTCTCCTTCGTGCAGTTCCATCACGTCGCCGGTGTTATCCAGTTTCAGATCGCCCTCCACGCAGAGCAGCGCGTGGAAGGATTGGTCGGTCGCTTCCAGCTTGGCCGTGCCGTTCACGCTGAGCAGATCGACGATGAAATAATCGCAGGCCGCCAGTGTCCGACGGGTATAGCCGTCCATCTGTTCCACCGGCGCCGCGGCCTCCTGCTTGACCGGGTGCGAAAACGTGACCGCCAGCGCTTTCTCAATGTGCAGCTCGCGGGGTTTGCCGTCTTTGCCCAGCCGCCCGTAATCATAAACGCGGTAGGTGATGTTGGAGCTTTGTTGGATCTCCGCGATCAGGCACCCTTTGCCGATGGCATGAATGGTGCCGGGGCGGATCATAAAGGTATCACCCTTATGCACCGGTACCGAATGGAGCACGTCGAGCAGCGTGTTGTCCTCGATGCGCTTGCGGAACTCCTCTTTGGAGACCTCTTTTTCAAACCCATAAATGAGCGAAGCGCCCGGCGCGCAGTCCACCACATACCACATCTCGGTCTTGCCGTACGAGTCTTCATGCTCTCTCGCATAGGCGTCGTCGGGGTGAACCTGAATGGACAGATTGTTGTTCGCGTCAATCAGCTTAATGAGAACCGGGAATTCCTCGAACTTCGCGTAGCGCGCGCCCATAATCTCTTTTCCATAGATCTTGAAATAGTCCTCCAGCGTTTCCCCCGCATAGGGGCCGTTGGCAATGGTGCTGAACCCGGCCGGATGGCAGGACAGCTCCCAGCTTTCCGCCGTGCGCTCATAGGGCGACGGTTTATGGTAACGCGAGGTCAGCAAGCTGCCGCCCCAGATATAGTCTTTAAACGCCGGTGTCATTTTCATCGGATAACGAACCAGTAAATCCTGCTGCATGAAAAAATTCCTCCTGTCAGTCTTTGCGCCGCGCGGCCAATCCGCCTTGTTATTTCAAGACGGCACGCATGGCGTTTTCATAGCGGTCCAGCTTTTCACCGGTTTCCGCGGCGCTCTGGCCGGAAACCAGCAGGTACAGCTTGATCTTCGGCTCGGTGCCGGAGGGACGGACGATCACGCTGCTGCCGTCTTCCATCTCATAATACAGCACGTCGGACTGCGGCAGGCCGGTCTTCTCGGTGGTCTTGCCGTCCATCGTCTTGCGCACGTCCTTGAGATAATCGCGCTCGGCCGTGATCGCCACGCCGCCGATCTCCTTGAGGCCCTCCTCGCGCAGGTGTTCCATCAGCGCCTTCATGCGATCAAGCGCGTCAAGACCCTCCATCTTCAGGCTGATAAGCCGCTCGCCGTAATAGCCGTATTTTTGGTAAAGGGCCTGCAGCGCCTCGTACAGCGTGACCCCTTTGTTCCGGTACCACGCGGCCATCTCCGCGATCATCAGAGAGGCGACGACGGCGTCTTTGTCGCGGGTATAGGTGCCGGCCAGATAACCATAGCTTTCCTCAAAGCCAAAGAGGAAGGTGTTCGAACCGCTTTCTTCAAATTCCTTAATCTTCTCACCGATGAACTTAAAGCCGGTGAGCGTGCGGTAAAGCGCCACATGGTTCTGCCGGCAGACCGGGTCGGCCATCAGCGTGGAGACGATGGTGGTCACGACGGCGGCGTTTTCCGGCAACTCGTTTCTTTCCTTTTTGACCGAGATGATATAATCTGTGAGCAGGATGCCCACCTGGTTGCCCGTCATGGCGATATACTCGCCGGAAGCGTCGCGCACGACGATGCCTGCGCGGTCCGAATCCGGGTCGGTGCCGATGATGAGGTCAATAGCCTCTTTTTTCGCCATCCCGATGGCGATGGTAAAGCCCTCTTTTTCCTCCGGGTTCGGAGATTTAACGGTGGGGAAGTCGCCGTCCGGCTTCATCTGCTCCGCCACCGTCAGCACATGCTTGAAGCCCGCGCGCCGCAGCACTTCCGGCACCAGACGGTAGCCCGCGCCATGGAACGGCGTGTAGATGATCTTGAAGGTGTCGGCTACCGCCGCGACCGCGTCCGGCGAGGCGGCCTGTTCCAGCACGCGCGCGAGGAACGCTTCGTCAATCTCCTTGCCGATGGTGTGGATGAGGCCCTGCTTCACCGCCTCGTCAAAATCCATCACATGCACGTCGTCAAAAATATCGCTCCTGCGGATCTCCGCCAGCACTTCGGCCGCTTTTTCCGGGCCGATCTGCGCGCCGTCTTCCCAATAGACCTTATAGCCGTTGTATTCCTTGGGGTTGTGGCTGGCCGTCACATTGATGCCCGCCACACAGTGCAGCTTGCGGATGGCAAAGGAAAGCTCCGGAGTGGGGCGCAGCTCATCGAACAGATAGCTGACGATACCGGCAGCCGCCAGCACGCGGGCGGCCTCTTTGGAAAATTCCACCGAATGATGGCGGCTGTCATACGCGATGACCACGCCTTTTTTCTTTGCTTCTTCGCCCTCGGAGACGATCACGTTGGCAACGCCCTGGGTCGCCTGCCGCACGGTATATACATTCATGCGGTTGTTACCGGCACCCATCACGCCGCGCAGGCCGCCGGTGCCGAAAGCAAGCGCCCGACCCAGCCGGTCCTCAAGCTCCGCCGGGTTGGCGGAAACCTGCTCCATCTCCTGTTTTGTATGGTCATCCGTATGAGTAAGCCAGCGCTCGTATTCTTTTGTCACGCCCATTGTTTACCCCAACTTTCCATGTTTTGACAGAATATAGGCTTTGGTCATTTACCGTAACGGCACTTCTCTCGCTTGTATCTATGCGCCCAATTTCATGTCGCTGACGAATCAAAGATTGCGGGCGTCTCTTTGTCCGACACACCGAACACGCATACGCCAAGACATAAATAAAACACGCTGATGTGGCACCACGAGATCTTTAATTTAGCTATATAGTATCGTTGCTTAAGCTAATTGTCAAGTTAATTGTAAGGCAATTTCTCATAAATTTAATTTGACACCAGCATAATATGAAGGCAACACCATTGTTTCGCAATATACACTGTGGTTTCACCAGATATATTCCCCATTCCGGATATAAACGGCGCCCCCCTTATTTGCACACACACTGTCGAGATGTGACGTACACAGCTGTAAAAAAACGCCAACAGCGATGACGGAAGCGTCACGATTGGCGTTAACAAAAGTTGCAATTTTATATCCACATATCCCGGAAATCCACGGGCAACTTTACAGTTCTTCTCCCCGATCCGTGAAAAGGGCGTCCCCCTTGTCCTGTTCTGGCGGCTGCCCGGCATACGGGTCGATCATATGTTTTTTCACCAGAGGCCAGACCGAAAAAACAATCAAAAATCCGATTGTTCCCACCGTAATGAAAGGAAAAAGGAAAGCCAGAGGAACATAGAGCAACACCGTCACGAGCAGGAGGAGCGAACTCACCACGGTGACAAACACATTCCGTCCAATCCCGATAAACGCAAAAATCAGGGAATTGCGGTAAATGTCTTTCAGTTTCATCTCAAATGTGACAATGACAAGAAAGACATAATACTGCATAAACAGGAAAAAAAGTCCAAAGACACACAGCATCGTCAGAGGAATGTAAAACAATGACTGCGTGCCCGTCAGCGCAGAGCAGACCTGGAACAGATAAAAGAAAAGATCAAACCCAATCACGCCGATTGCCGCCGCGGCCATGCTTTGCTTCCAGTTTTTACGGGCGACGCTTATGAAATCCCCCCAGATAAAGGAAGGCCTCTCGCGCGCAAAATCCCGCAGTTCATACACAAACCCTGCAGTGAACGGCCCGGTGAGCAAAACGGGAAAGACGGACACGTAAAAATACCAGCTTCCCAGTTCACGGCCAAAAAACGCAAAAAGCACAGGCACATAGAAGAGAATGCACGAGGCCACATACAGGAGATTAAGACGAACCAGATACCAAAATTTTCGGAAATAGATTTGAAAAAACAAGATCGGAGCCGGCGGTTTCTTTTCATCTTTGCTCACACCCGGTCCCGGCCGATCATACCGCATATTAAAAAAAGCCAAACCGTTTTGCCCCCTTTTCCTGCAATGCGCGCCGCCGTTCCATGACCCGCATTGGTACTCGCAAAATAACGGCCCGCGCCTGACGCAGAGCCGTTCGTCCGGTCAGGGCAGCGTGTTGCCCGCTGCGCGATAGATATCGTACCATTCTTCGCGTGTGAGCCGGATATCCGCCGCCTTCACACACTCCGCCAGACGTTCGGTGTTCATGGTGCCCACCACCGGCATCATCTTCGCCGGGTGCCGCAGGATCCATGCAAGCGCGATGGCCGTGTCGGATACACCGTATCCCGCCGCAATTTCACTTATCTTCACGTTTAGCTCTGGGAACTTTGGATTTCCCAAAAATGCCCCTTCAAAAAAGCCGTATTGGAACGGGGACCACGGCTGGATGGTGATATCGTGCAAGCGACAGTAATCGAGCACGCTGCCGTCGCGGTCATCCGCCGCGTCTTCTTCCATATTGACATGAATGCCGGCGGAAACCATGCCCGCATGGGCTATGCCGAATTGCAGTTGATCCACCACAAGCGGCTGGTGCAGGTATTTCTGAAGCAATGCCATCTGCATGGAGTTCTGGTTGGATACGCCGAAATACCGCACCTTGCCGCTGCTGTGAAGCTGGTCAAACGCCTCCGCAACCTCCTCCGGTTCGGCCAGTGCGTCCGGCCGGTGCAGCAACAGCACATCCAGATAATCGGTTTTCAGCCGTCTGAGTATGCCGTCCACCGACGCAAGGATATGCTCTTTGGACGAATCGTACATCTTAGACGGCACAATGCCACATTTCGACTGCAGCATGATTTTCTCGCGCACGGCGCTGTTCATATGAACGGCATCCGCGAAAATTTTCTCACAGACACCGTTCCCATAGATATCGGCGTGATCAAAAAAATACGCGCCCAGATCCAGCGCCGTCTGCACAAAAGTCTCGGCGGCACGTTTATCCAGTTCGTTGATGCGCATACATCCAACGGAAATTGTTGGGACCCGCATCCCGGATGTCCCAAGTAAAATGGTCTGCATAGAGCAGCACTTCCTTTCTTTGTTCTTCCAATACATGCCCGGTGTATTCCGGGCCAGCTCTGTTATTCAACAATACGCATAACGCTCCAAAAGGGAACCGTTGCAGATTCCGCGCTATTCAAGGCCCAAAGCCACATGCTGATCATACCATATTTGCGCGGCGTTTTTCAAACCCATTCTTCTCGAATCGCCTGTTCTGTGTAACGCAGTACCAACCGCACAAGGCTATTTTGTATCTGTTGAACAGGGTTAATCGTGACTGAAACGGGCCAACGCGGCAGCTTATGGCGTCGGCAGAACAACAATCGCACTGAATCCGCCCGGTATGGGGATGTTCAAACAGCCACCTTCCAATTCAAGGCAACATCTTTTTCCCCCAAAAACGATGCGATTTTCATTCAGGTAAATGCCGGATCATTCAGCTCAATCTGTTCCGGCATGGGAGAGCGGAACGCATGGGCGACGCTAAGGGCCGATTGTATTTCATGACATGCTGTGTGCATTACGCAAGCGTTTTTCCTTCGACAGGGACAAGCGCCGCAAGTTCTTGACTGGCCCCAGCCGTCTCCTTTGTGTACCACGCGGTTCCCTGTTCCCTCAGTGAAGATGGTATCCATACATTTTGCGTAAACGGGTTTTGGTTTCAGTGAAAGAATCCTCTTTTTATGGGCATTCAGTTCGCTCTCAATTTTGGTTTTGGCTTGAGTGGATAAAGAAGCCGTCGGCTCAATCATTCCTACGTTGCTCATTCGTTTTTCTTCCTTTCAGTTTTAAGTTATAATGAATTCATCACCATAGAAAAAAGGAGTCTTTATGCCAATCGCTGAAAACCAAATTCTTGCGAAAATCAACCTGTTCCAAAAAGCTGCTCAAATGGCCGCATTAGATTCTCCAGAACAGCATGACATATCTTTCAAATGCCCAGCATACGGAAGTAATGCGATTGCTTATATGGAAGACAGCCATATTTATGCATTTTGCACATGCTGCGGAATCTGCCACATTAGTTGATTGCTCGCATAACAGCATCATAGCCAGTTGTTGTGGCATTCCGCAAAGTGCACCCATGAATCGGATTGCCATCTCCAACGACATAGGTGTTTGGGCATAATCCCTCAAAACCTGAAATTTGTTTTTTGTCGGGTTGAACACCTTGTGCACAAATAACGGCGTCACATTGAAAATATTCTATAGAATTGTTGCCTTCCTTCAATACCGCATGGGCGTCCGTCACATCCATTAGAACCGTATTATACCGAATAGTTATTCCGGTATCATGAAGCAGTTGCTTGATTCCTATCATACTGATAGCGACATTCCGCTTGGCCACGATCTGCTCCGGGCTTGATTCAACCACCAAGACCTGTTTGCCTTGCCTTGAAAGATGAAGTGCAATTTCCAGACCAGAAAAGCCCGCGCCCGCAACCAGGACCGTATCCCCTACCTGGGTACGCTCTAATTCCAAATCTCCTGCCCAAATGACCCGGTTGGTGATTTGCGTTGTATGAGGCAATATGACAGGTGTTCCCCCTACGTCAACGAGCAATATATCCGGCTTTTCTTCCCGCACTACATCCGGGGTCACAAAAGTGTTTGTTTGAATCATGATATTGGAATCTTTTTCAACCTGTTTAATCGACCAGTCCAAATATTTTTTCAAATCGCTTTTTAATGGCATGGATACAGCTGTTTTCAACAATCCTCCCAAAGCGTCAGTTTTTTCAAACAATTTTACAGCTAGGCCAACTTTGGAAGCAGTCCGGGCTGCTTCCAAATTAGCTGGTCCTCTCCCTACCAACATTATCGACTTCCGAGTATGAATGCCCATCTGCACTTGCGTCTCCCTGCCTACTGTAGGATTGACTGCACACCGCACGGCAAGAAATTGCGAGTGTGTGCGGTCTATGCATGTGTTGCAGCGAATACACGGGCGCGTCTCAGCGGCTTTGCCAACAAGGGCATTATGGACACAATCTTTTCCACCTGCAATGACATTCCGTATCATGGCTACGATATCAACATCTCCATTTTTGATTACACGCTCGGCGGTCTCTAAATCAAATGATCCCACTACGGAAACCGGAATGCCAACGGATTTTTTTAGTTCTTTCGCCGCCGCTAAATTCATGGCTCTTGGAAAATATGTCGGCTGAAAGACATCGGGCAATGTGCTGTCATCAAGCAGCAATCCACGTGATACATGGAGAAGATCGATCTTATCTTCGTAACCGTCAAATCAACGGGCACGCCCCCCAAGGCATGAGGTTTTCAACATCCGCGCCATTGGGCGCTTCGGTGAAAATCTTTGTGAGGTACTCAAAAGGCACAAGACCATTCTCCCTGGCAGAGACGATCAAGCTGTAATAGATTGCGCTGGCTTTTGCACCGTTTGGCGTGTTGGAAAACAGCCAGTTCTTCCGTCCCATTACAAAAGGTCGAATGGCGTTTTCCGCGCGATTGTTACTGATTTCCAGCCGTCCGTCCAACAGATACCGCACAAGATACATGCGCTGTGACTGTGCATAATGGATTGCTTTACCCATCAGGGTTTTAGGCAGTTCCCGGAGCGATCCGACCCAGGCGTAGAACGCCTCAACCACCGGTTTACTTTGCTGTTCGCGTTCCTTCAAACGATCTTCCGGGGTCAGCAAAGTGAACTGTTTCTCCAAATGAAACAGCCTGTCACAGTAAGCAATCCCCTTTGCGGCGTCAGACGATTTCCGTTTATCCTTCGGCAGTGTTTGCAGCGCTTCGTCAAATTTCCGACGCAGATGCGCCCAACAGCCCACCACGGTGATTCGGTCAGGCAGCTTGTGGTATCCGTCATAACCATCTGCATGGAGAAAACCTGAAAAATCCTCTAAGAAGTCTTTCGGACGGATATGCTTTCGATCCCGCTGGTAGTCATACAGCACAATCTGGCGCTTAGCCTCGCCGCTTGTACGATAAAGCCACATGTAACTTTTACTCTGGGCGGGCTTGCCGTCCTCATGCAGCACCTGAAGGGTGGTTTCGTCTGCGTGAAGGACTTGATGATTGCATAGCTGTCGCTTCATTTCCTGATAAATTGGCTCCAGCCAATCTTCACAGGCTCTGATGAGCCAGTTGGACATGGTTTGACGTGAGAGCAGAATGCCGCTTTGCGCCCACTCCTGCTCTTGCCGATAAAGCGGGCTGCCCATCACAAATTTTTGCACGGCGATATGGGCGACGGATTCGGGTGATGCGAACCCTCCCTTGATGACGGGTTTTGGCATCTCCGCCTTGACAATCGGCACACGATCAGAGGACTCCTCGCAGTGGCGGCAGGCATAGACGTGCCGTACATGGCGTACAATCACGGCTTTTGCCGGGATGATTTTCAGTTCCTCACGGATGTCTTCCCCCATTTTGTGCAGAGGACAACCGCAGTCCGGACAGATACGCGCCTCGATCGGCAGCTCGTGTTCAATGGTCTCAACAGGTAAATCTTCCGGCAACTTGTCGGTGGTCAGGCGCGTCTTTCTGCGGTAATGCGCCTTGACCTCGGTGGTTTCCGGCTCTGGCACGGTCAAATCGGCGGTTTGCTCTGCTTCGTTAAACAGACATAATTGTTCGTTGTCCGTCTGTTCACTGGACGCGCCGAATTGCTTACGTTTGGCCAGGCGGAATTGCTCCATCAGCCACTGAATCTGCTGTTTTAGCTCGGCAATCTGCTCCGCCTGTTTGAGAAAATTCTCGTAAACAGAAAGCGGTATTTCAATTGTTTTTTCTTGTTTTTCCATTCTCTAATTATACCGGAAAAACCGCATAGAATCAAGAAAAAACGGCATTTTCGTATCCCGATGTGTTACGAAATATTGTGTTCAAGAACTTCGCTGCGGCGAAGCTTTTTCTCCAGCCTTGCGCCATCGATCAGACAAGACAGTTCCTCACTGTTCAGCGTCATTGTGGTTTCCTCGTCTGACGACGGCCAGCGGAAATGTCCGCGTTCCAGCCGTTTGAAATACAGCCAAAAGCCATCGCCGTCCCACTCCAGTATTTTCAGGCGGTCACGGCTTCGGTTGCAGAACACGAACAGCGCGTCGACAAAAGGGTCGAGAGAAAAACTGTGCTGCACAAGCGTCATTAGCCCGTTGATCGATTTCCTCATATCCGTGCACCCACAGCAAAGATACACAGGTTTTTCTCCGAACTGCATCACAGCGATCTCAGGATGCGGCAGACTCTCGCCAGCAATTCCAGGTCGGTTTGGGCATTTGCAAGGATATGGCAGCCGGCGATTTCAATGTCTAGGGTGCCTTCGCCGGCAGTAACAGATTTTGCTTCCGTAAGCTGCGTCCAGCCGTCCGGCACAAGCCCGGTTCCGCGCTTTTGTTTCTCCATAAGCTCCATGCAGGCAGCTTCCCGTACTTTTTTCTGCCTGTAGTAATAGGTGGCCTTGCTGATGTTTTTTTCTTCGCAAAATGCGTCCACGCTCTGCCCGCCAGCTATTCGCTCCTTTACCGCCTCGCCCCACTCTGATAGCCGGAACTCCCTCGCGATTTTTTGCGTATCCATTTTATTCACTCCAATTTGGTCCAAAACACTCCATTACATGTTTTGAACCCTTTTGAAGTTCATTGTACCTTCCCCGACACCATGCTTACAAGGTGCGCGCGGTCTTGACGGTTACTTATCTTCGATCAGTTTGACAAACTCTTGTGTTTCCGCCATGCCGGTTCCATCAGGTACCAATTCCTCCGCGCTGATACGGTATTCAATGGCAATAGCTTGTCCCACCGCCTCACGTATTTTTTCAAGCAGCTCTGTAGCAAAACGGGCGCAGTTACGCAATGAACCTCCGTACTCGTCAGATCGGTAGTTGATTGCGGTGGAAAAAAAACGGGCAGGCACGTTACCATGGCCTCCATGTATCATGATCATATCGAAGCCCGCCCGCATGCAATTAACTGCAGATTGCACATAAGTACCAACTGCTTGTCTGATTTCCTCAGTTGTACTGTTGTTGACGACCATATCAGCCGGTCCCAGCATATATTTTGCATAAGCCAGCTCGATGCTGGCGGCAGCTCCACTCTCGTGGATCATTTCCGCTATTTCATTTAAGTCAATCACATTAAAGGGACTTGATGCATTCAGAACGCGGAATCCAAATGTTTGGGGGTTGGTAGCCGTGTGTTGTTTTCCATGCTCCCATGAGAGTGGTCTCTTTGGAGTTTTTAGTCTTTACTTGACAAACTCTTGAGAGTTTTTCGAGTCCATTTTCTCATGCTACTTAGAGCGTGTCTATGTACCATTAGCCTGATATTTGCGCCAAATGGAAAATAAATACATATATGGGTGTGGCAACACATATGGGCGCGCGGATATTTAGTTGCCAGTAGTGGTAATGTAACCGACGATGCGACAGCGGTGTATATTCTAATCAAGATATTAAAGAAATGAAAGCGATGATTTTAAAATTAGGGGCTTAACCGCAAGTTGAATTTACGGTTGTATCCGGTAGTGATTCAGTTCGGAATCATCTCTTTACCTACAACATGGAAAATAGATTTAAATTAGGCTTTTTCTCATATTCTTAGGCTCAACAGTACACCAGGGGATAATTTTGTTGCATTTCACTTTAAATATATATAATATAAGTAAAAGTAACCGAATAAATGAATGAATATATTGCATTAAGACTTATGCCTACAATAAATATCGGAGACTTTAAATATACTTTGCCAGAATAAGCAATACCCATAATTTTAATGAAGTTCCATAATAACTGTCATTTTGTGAACCCTCTAATTTTTCCAGCATTTTCGTATAAATGCAGTTTGATTATTGTATGAAGCGACAGCAGCATAAGAAGCAAGGTACGAAGTATTTAAATACCGCACTAATGGGTTTCCATTAAGAGAATATCCCGCAACAAGTGATGATTTATTTGATACGTAGTTATATATTTTGGCAAGAAGAGTTGCGGACTGAGAATCTTTTTCAGCCTGGTATGTATATAGCAGGCGAATGGGTACTCGGATAGCGTCATAGCCATAATTAGAATTATCAGAATTTAAAGATCTATCATAGTTAATCCAGTCTGGAAACAAGCCAGTTTGCCTGTCGGCTGAGCTTATTAAAATTTCGAAATTAACGTTATATACTTTATCCCAGAATGTATAGTCAAATTTTTCAAACACTTTATAATATTGGGGAGAAATGTAAGACGGATTGAGAGGAGGATTTACTCTCCATTTGTCACCAGGAAGAAGGACATACCTGCTATCTATTTCGTGCATCTGTATGCTTTTTACTAAAGTCTGTGCATTCTTTAGATAACTAGGGTTTTTCCACTTTTTTGATGCTAGCAGCAAAGCATAAGCCATGTCTTCGTCGGCATCTGATGCTGCTCCAGTACCTATTACATTTCCATCAGCATCTATTTTCCAGTTCATTAAGCCATTATCATCCATATAATATTGTGCATATTTCCACAGACATTTAAATACGGAGGGATCATCCTGAGCGACACTAAACAACATTCCATATCCAATCCCCTCACTGACAGTAACGTTGCCCATTTCTGGATCAATCACGCGAGACATTTGGCTGTTCGCAGCGCGTAGATAAGCCATTTTCCAGTTTCGATATGTGGACGTGATCTGTTGGATATTACACACATGGTGCTCTCCGCCAAAATAACCGGCAGTAAAAATGGCAATTGTTGCAAAAACAACACTTAACACAGCCAATAATTTTCTTTTGTTGTATCTAAAACAAGTACTCATATACATCGAATTTCTCCTATAAAATATTCTTCTCAAACAATATTCAAATAGTTACCACAACTTATTTCAAATCCATTATCATGAGAAAGCATTTTTTGCCCTAAACCACATGATATCCTTGCGCCTGATTTGCCATATATTTTACAATATCTTCGTATTGACACTCAGACAATCCATTGAATTTGACTCCCAACTCGCTTTCTCCACTTGTGAGCATCTTCAACCGTACAACTTGTGCAGGAATTTTTTTTATACCTCGGAAATCAATCAGGACCTCATCCCCTTTTCCTAAATCTTGCAATCCATATTGTATTAGCATACCGCATTCAGATATATCGATCAACGTACCGCAGGTGGAAGAAGAATACTTCGAATTAAAAAGGACAACATCCGCATTCGTAGATATTCGTTCACTTTTCCTAAAACGCGGCCTTTCAAAACAAGCCAAAATAGTGACTGTGAATGCAAACGCGTTATATAATGACCATACTAAATTAATTATTATAGATGTACAAATTGCATAGGGCTCTATGCCATTCCGAAGCTGAAAAAATACATTGCACCATCCCATAATTGTAAGGGAGAGTAGTATAATATGTGGGAGCGCGGCTCCCCAAGAAAATTTGACCTTTTCCAAGTTCACTTTTTTGGGAGTAACCCGAAACGGAATAGATTCACTACTGATAAGTTCAAATAGAGAAATTGCCGATAGATATGGGGCCAGTGCCACTTCATAAATATGGGACCATATAAAATTTCGATTCTTGGAGCCTAATGTGTGAAAAGATAATACACTGGCAGTAAACGACGGAATCCATAGAAGCAATAAATCTATAAGGTTGGTGTTTAGAATTGTAAATCCAAAAAACAAGTAAAGCAATGGGCAAATGATGAATATCATCTTTTGTATCCCAAAAAACCAATAAATCAGTCCATCAAAATATAGAATCCGTTGTAGAGTATTTAACCCCTTAATGGTCAGAGGGTTCCACTTTTTAAGTACCTGAATATTTCCTCTGCACCAACGCTCACGTTGCTTGAGAAGATTTTTAAAACTTTCAGCTGACAGCCCAGTGGCCAATACCTTGGTAACAAAGACACTTTTATATCCCTTAGCTTGAATAAGCATTCCTGTGGCCGTATCTTCGGTAAGAGAGTCGGTAGGAATTCCACCAATTTCATCAATCGCGCAACGTCTAAAAACGGCATTTGGTCCTACATGCAGTACGGCGTTGTGGCAACCACGACCCCTCTGAATGTCTCGCATAAAAAAATCCAATTCATTGGGAATCTGATTGTAAAATTTGAAATTATACTGAAACGGATCCGGATTGTAAAACGCTTGCGGCGCCTGTACAAATCCCATTTTCACATCAACAAAATATCCAACCATTTCTTCTAAAAAGTTGGACTTCGGTATCATATCGGCATCAAAAATGGCTACCAGCTCACCGCTTCCTTGTCTCAACGCATTGTTAAGATTTCCGGCTTTTGCAAATGAAAGATTTTTTCGTGTCACATAATGTACATTTAATCTCACACACAGCAACCGCATCTCTTCTCGTTTTCCATCATCACAGAGATAAATATTTAATAACTGGCGTGGATAGCTAAGGTTTTTACAAGCAGTCAAGGTTTTTTTATTATGTCTATTGGCTCATCGTAAGTCAGCACAAAAACATCTACTGAAGGTAGTCTTTTGGGCTTGCTAATTGGGGCCAAAGAATTACTGTAAGGTTCATAAAAAAGCAAGTTAAAGATCACTAGTTTCCACATGTCCAGTACTTCTGCAATTAAAAGAACGATACCACAAATAGCATTGGGAATGCCATAGTGAATTGGGAGAGTAAATATAGCCCGCCAAACAATATAAATAATTTGATAGGTAATAATTGTGCAAATCAATACTTTCTTTAAGCAGCCAAGCTTTCTTGCAAGAAAAGAAGCAAAAAAAAGCCACAAAACAGAGGCACACATTACATAAAGTTTCAAATTTTCATTTCCGAATTGGCATAAAACAAATGTATAAATTGAATAGTTCATTGCAATCATCTCAAAGCTTGATAATCAAGGCGCTTCACAATAGTCCGTGTAGTAGGCGCTGTAGCTTGCGCTTGAAATGTTTCCTGCGGTATTCAGGCCAAATATGTTCCTTAGATAAAAACGCACTCATATTTGACAATTTATATATCTTCAATATTACTTTTTGACGATTTCATTAACATCCTTAAAATCATAGGTTTTCAATGTTATCACCTCTTATGCAATTAAAACAAGTCAAAGAAGTCAAGTAGATAATCTTGTCTATTTGTGAAAAATTCTCGGCAGTACCCATTTGGGTCGAACTTGGTTAAAACAATATGATCATTCTATAATCCACAGTGCCCTACATATGGATAAAAGCATCGAATGTATAATTCATTTCCTTCTCGTCCGAGTGAGTAGAATGTTAAAACGAATAATTTTTTCTGAATGAATTGATGATTTCATTTGGCACTATACAATTTCTGAAATTAAGTGGAATCCACATATCAATTGCCTGATTGACCGATTTCCATGATTTCAAGCACCTAATTGATTGAGTAGCTTTAAAATCGTTACTGAATGCCAATATACAAGTCCCGTATGCTCTTTCACCAAATATGCCCCATTTCATTGATGGAGACGCCCAAACGATAATGTTCGAATTACTTAAAATTGAATCAGCATTATTCCCCTTCGGACCTAAATCAAGAAATTCAAAATAATCATTACCAGTCAAATCAACCGGCAAAATTTCAGAGCCGAAGTGTCCGAACTCTTCAAATTGATAACTAATCGAATCAAGATTTAATACTGCTGTGAAAATATAATTATCGCTTGTTTCTTTTGACAATGTCTGAATAAATCCCCAAAACTCACTGCTTGTGGCCCAATCAAACTCCTCAAAAAAGTATCTCTGGTAACCAGATTGAAATACTTGTTCGGGTAATTCACGTTCTAAGTAAAATATTTTACCTAACAAGTCAATCATTTTGGAATATTCTCGCATTCCCTTTAAAAACAATTCTTCCAGATTCATTTGTCATTAATTCCCCGGTCGAATTTTTATTTTGATTCTTGAACTTCCTTTGGGATAATAATCGGCAGTTGGCCCCCAGTGGATTTTGCATTATCTCTTAAAACGTATTTTGAGCCGTTTTTTGCATGATTGTTGTTTTTCCGTCTTGGCTTATTGATTTTGACCAACCATTTTCCGATAGATTATTTTCAAAATCTGATTTTGTAACATCAGTTAATATATTAGTATAGCGACTGCCTGATGCAGTAATATCTTTGTATTTTGAAACACTGCATGCCCTCTCAGCAGCAACTTCAATTTCATTTTCCTCACCGAGTCCCTGTGCCAAATCAGGAGTGGTGAACATGAGCATGAAATTGACTTGCGTCATTGTAAATGTTGTATTTGCCCATGCCGCCTTTAATTCATTAGCTTGATTAAAAGCATCGTTCAAGCTATTATCGATGGTTTGGGACAAACTATCCATATAGAGTCGTGGGACTGAAATATTTTGGATGGCATTTTGCGCTATGGCATTGTAGTCTATTCCAGGCTCCGAGCTTCTTCCAAACGGGTCGATCAGGTTTACCGGATTTCCGTTCACATAGGCATAACGGTTTAAGCTTTCACTGGTCTGGATGTTACCCTTCTTCACATCCGCATTCACAAACCGTTTCAGCGTAGTGGAATAATACCGCGCCAGCATGTAATATAGGTAACCGTCAAATCAACGGGCACGCCCCCCAAGGCATGAGGTTTTCAACATCCGCGCCATTGGGCGCTTCGGTGAAAATCTTTGTGAGGTACTCAAAAGGCACAAGACCATTCTCCCTGGCAGAGACGATCAAGCTGTAATAGATTGCGCTGGCTTTTGCACCGTTTGGCGTGTTGGAAAACAGCCAGTTCTTCCGTCCCATTACAAAAGGTCGAATGGCGTTTTCCGCGCGATTGTTACTGATTTCCAGCCGTCCGTCCAACAGATACCGCACAAGATACATGCGCTGTGACTGTGCATAATGGATTGCTTTACCCATCAGGGTTTTAGGCAGTTCCCGGAGCGATCCGACCCAGGCGTAGAACGCCTCAACCACCGGTTTACTTTGCTGTTCGCGTTCCTTCAAACGATCTTCCGGGGTCAGCAAAGTGAACTGTTTCTCCAAATGAAACAGCCTGTCACAGTAAGCAATCCCCTTTGCGGCGTCAGACGATTTCCGTTTATCCTTCGGCAGTGTTTGCAGCGCTTCGTCAAATTTCCGACGCAGATGCGCCCAACAGCCCACCACGGTGATTCGGTCAGGCAGCTTGTGGTATCCGTCATAACCATCTGCATGGAGAAAACCTGAAAAATCCTCTAAGAAGTCTTTCGGACGGATATGCTTTCGATCCCGCTGGTAGTCATACAGCACAATCTGGCGCTTAGCCTCGCCGCTTGTACGATAAAGCCACATGTAACTTTTACTCTGGGCGGGCTTGCCGTCCTCATGCAGCACCTGAAGGGTGGTTTCGTCTGCGTGAAGGACTTGATGATTGCATAGCTGTCGCTTCATTTCCTGATAAATTGGCTCCAGCCAATCTTCACAGGCTCTGATGAGCCAGTTGGACATGGTTTGACGTGAGAGCAGAATGCCGCTTTGCGCCCACTCCTGCTCTTGCCGATAAAGCGGGCTGCCCATCACAAATTTTTGCACGGCGATATGGGCGACGGATTCGGGTGATGCGAACCCTCCCTTGATGACGGGTTTTGGCATCTCCGCCTTGACAATCGGCACACGATCAGAGGACTCCTCGCAGTGGCGGCAGGCATAGACGTGCCGTACATGGCGTACAATCACGGCTTTTGCCGGGATGATTTTCAGTTCCTCACGGATGTCTTCCCCCATTTTGTGCAGAGGACAACCGCAGTCCGGACAGATACGCGCCTCGATCGGCAGCTCGTGTTCAATGGTCTCAACAGGTAAATCTTCCGGCAACTTGTCGGTGGTCAGGCGCGTCTTTCTGCGGTAATGCGCCTTGACCTCGGTGGTTTCCGGCTCTGGCACGGTCAAATCGGCGGTTTGCTCTGCTTCGTTAAACAGACATAATTGTTCGTTGTCCGTCTGTTCACTGGACGCGCCGAATTGCTTACGTTTGGCCAGGCGGAATTGCTCCATCAGCCACTGAATCTGCTGTTTTAGCTCGGCAATCTGCTCCGCCTGTTTGAGAAAATTCTCGTAAACAGAAAGCGGTATTTCAATTGTTTTTTCTTGTTTTTCCATTCTCTAATTATACCGGAAAAACCGCATAGAATCAAGAAAAAACGGCATTTTCGTATCCCGATGTGTTACGAAATATTGTGTTCAAGAACTTCGCTGCGGCGAAGCTTTTTCTCCAGCCTTGCGCCATCGATCAGACAAGACAGTTCCTCACTGTTCAGCGTCATTGTGGTTTCCTCGTCTGACGACGGCCAGCGGAAATGTCCGCGTTCCAGCCGTTTGAAATACAGCCAAAAGCCATCGCCGTCCCACTCCAGTATTTTCAGGCGGTCACGGCTTCGGTTGCAGAACACGAACAGCGCGTCGACAAAAGGGTCGAGAGAAAAACTGTGCTGCACAAGCGTCATTAGCCCGTTGATCGATTTCCTCATATCCGTGCACCCACAGCAAAGATACACAGGTTTTTCTCCGAACTGCATCACAGCGATCTCAGGATGCGGCAGACTCTCGCCAGCAATTCCAGGTCGGTTTGGGCATTTGCAAGGATATGGCAGCCGGCGATTTCAATGTCTAGGGTGCCTTCGCCGGCAGTAACAGATTTTGCTTCCGTAAGCTGCGTCCAGCCGTCCGGCACAAGCCCGGTTCCGCGCTTTTGTTTCTCCATAAGCTCCATGCAGGCAGCTTCCCGTACTTTTTTCTGCCTGTAGTAATAGGTGGCCTTGCTGATGTTTTTTTCTTCGCAAAATGCGTCCACGCTCTGCCCGCCAGCTATTCGCTCCTTTACCGCCTCGCCCCACTCTGATAGCCGGAACTCCCTCGCGATTTTTTGCGTATCCATTTTATTCACTCCAATTTGGTCCAAAACACTCCATTACATGTTTTGAACCCTTTTGAAGTTCATTGTACCTTCCCCGACACCATGCTTACAAGGTGCGCGCGGTCTTGACGGTTACTAATATAGGTCGTTGCTGTCGGTCTGCACACCATCCCAGCCATTGAACAGGAAAATTGTACTGCTGCTGCCGGTGTGGCTAGTCGAAATCCTATATGAAAGTATAACCATTCGCATTGCTATTCATTTCTGATAGATTTTTTCTTTATAAACAAAGCAACGATAACCGCAATGAAAACCAAGATCAGAACTACTTTTGTCACATTCCAAATGGTAAACGCAACTGGAGTTGCAAGCATTGTTGTTTTTTGCCTATTGACTAACCGTGCTATTTTAGTTGACCAAATATTTGTTTCCAGTTGATAAATGCTCTCGTTTTTTTGAAAAGCAGATTGAGCAATTATCGGAAGAACTACTCCATAATGAGGATATGTAAAAATCAAAAAATCCATCTGTTTGACAGGCAAATGATTTTTTATAATTACCATTTGAATCATATTCATCAACTCTCTCCTTTGTAAGATTTCCAAGATATATATCATCTTGTATATCAACCCATATGCCGTTATATTTATAATTACCCAAATTGTACTTTGGAAATACGTTTTTAGAATAATTTACTGAATTTGGATTAATTAAAGCAATGAAAACAAACACCAATTCTAAAGCTGGTAAGAACTTCATTTTAGCGCCTTCCCTTGCCCAACATTAGGATCTTGAAATGTATATAATGGAGTAGTGTAACTATTTACAACATGAAAGTCGAATCCCGCACCGAATCCAAGTGAACCCTGTTCTCCATAATAATAACCGCCATTTCCATCATTCATTATTACAAAATCACCACCAAAAGCTTTTATACCTCCTCCAAAATCCAACGATTTTCCATATATGTTTTTTATATCAGGTGCATTTGTATGCTGTATTCCTAAGGAAAGACCTGCCCCAACAAGTCCAGCAGACGCAGTATCCGTTGATGTTCCAGCATTAGTAACGATTATTGCCACATGACCATTGCCATCTTCAACTAATCCAATAGAGAGAGATACGTACCAGAATAACTCGGCACTTCCACTTAGACTAATTGACCAAGTGTCCGTTCCAAACGGATCAATATCGTTAATCGGATTTCCATTTGCATATGCGCAACGGTTTAAGCTTTCACTGGTCTGGATGTTGCCCTTCTTCACATCCGCGTTCACAAACCGCAGCAGGGTGGGCGAATAATATCTTGCCCGCATGTAATACAGGCCGTTGGGATCGGTCTGTACACCATCGCGGCCGTTGAAAAGAAATGCTGTTGGAGAAACGCCCGTGTGGCTTGTCAGATTACCATAAGTGCCATATGTGTAGATGTCGGGCACTTGCCCGCTACTGTTTGTTAATGCCGTGGTGCTGCCACAGTAATCGTAGTGATAGACGGCATAATTGTTGCTTGAGTCATAGGAACCAATCAGCCCGCTGCTATAGATATAATAGGTTTTGTTCCCGTTCTCGTCCGTGGATACAAGCATCCGGCTCATGGCCGCATTGGTATCGTAGACATAGCTTGTGGTGCTGTCGCTCATGGCCATCGCAATGCGGTTGTTTTCTGCATCATAGGTGTCAGCGCCAGTGATAAAATGAAGAAAAACGCCGGTCAAAAAATGTAGGTTTGCAGCGGAAAGGGATGCAATATGGTACACTCAAATCTGTCTGTTAAGCAGCAGGCGGAAAGGGTGTCAAAATGGAAGGAGCAAACCGGATGGATATCCGAAGCGACCGGCAAAAAGGACTGAGCTACACAGAGATAGCGCGCAAGTACAACATTGACCCGAGGACGGCGAAGAAATACGCCGAGAGCGAGGCGCGACCGGTATACAGCCTGAGCGCAACGAAGCCGTCGAAGCTGGACCCCTACAAGGAGCAGATAACGGTATGGCTGGAGGAAGCGCCGTACTCAGCGGAGCGGATACTGGAGAAAATTCAGGAGCAGGGCTTCGAGGGTGGGCACAGCATCGTGCGGGAATACGTGCGAAACAAGAAGGAACAGTTGGACGAGAAAGCAACGGTGCGGTTTGAAACGATGCCGGGACTTCAAGGGCAGATGGACTGGGCGTTTTTTGAGGATCACACCGTGCCGGAGGATGGGAAGCTGAAAAAGCTGTACTGTTTTCTGTTCATTTTGGGGTACTCGCGGACACGGTACATAGAGTTTGTGACCAACATGAGTACCAACACTCTGATCCGCTGCCATGCCAACGCGTTCCGGTATTTAGGCGGTTACCCGGAGGAAATTCTGTATGACAACATGAAGCAGGTCGTCATCAAACGGCTGCTGAAGCAGGAAGACAGTACCCTCAACCGGCAGTTTGAGGATTTCGCCGGATTCTATGGGTTCAAGCCATGTGCTGTGCCGGCCATACCGAGGCCAGACAAAGGGTAAAATAGAGCGCACGGTACAGTTCGTACGGGATAATTTCATGATTGGCATCAAGTACTCTTCACTTGACGACCTCAATGGCCAGGCCCTCGCATGGTGTAATAAGGTCAATGGGAAAGTCCACGCCACAACAAATGAAATTCCCTTCGAGAGACTAAAAAAAGAGGGCCTTAACCCTCTTAAACGTGAATATATCATCGACAAAATCAATCTGCGCCGGGTACAAAAAGACTGCCTCATCTCGTACGGCGGTAATCAGTATTCCGTGCCATCGGAATACGCCGGCGAAGATGTGGCAGTCGTAGCATTGGACAACGTGCTTGCTGTCTACTATGAAGGAAAGCAAATTGCCCTGCACCGAATATCCTACCAGAAAAAAGACATGGTCGTCAATGCCCATCATTATCGCAGGCTGACCGTCAAGCAATCCTTTGATACAGAAAACACCCTGCTGGACGGCGACAGTGTCATCGACTTTCCTATCCAACAACACGATTTGAACCGGTATGACGAGGTGCTGCTATGACGGAACTGACGATGGAACGTCTCAGGGAAAACCTCGAAAGCCTTAAGATGAAAAACACGCTGGAGATATTGGACAATTATCTTGAAAGAGCTGTAAAGGACGAACTCAACGTTGTAGATGTGCTCGACCATATCTTTGCCGAGGAAGCATTGTCAAAACGGCGACGCGCCTATGAAAAGCAGGTGCAAATGTCCGGATTTCCCATCAAAAAAACGTTGGAGGATTTTGATTTCAGTTTCCAGCCCTCCATTGACAAGCGCCAGATTGAAGAACTGGCTACCATGCGTTTCCTTGAAAACGGAGAGAATATCGTCTTCCTCGGCCTGCCCGGTGTGGGCAAGACCCATCTGGCCTCAGCACTGGGGCTGGTTGCCGCCAAGCATCGATTCTCCACCCATTACATCAACTGCCACACCCTAATTGAGCAGCTCAAAAAGGCTCATTTTGAGAATAGACTACCGGACAAGCTCAAAACTCTGGGCAAGTACAAAATGCTCATTATTGACGAAATTGGCTATCTCCCGATGGATATTCAGGGGGCGAATCTGTTTTTTCAACTGATTGCGAGACGTTATGAGAGAGTCTCCACGATCTTTACCTCCAATAAGACCTTTTCCCAATGGAATGAGATCTTCGCCGACGTCACTATCGCCTTTGCAATCCTAGACCGTGTTTTGCACCACTGCACCGTTGTCAATATCAAGGGTGAGAGCTATCGCCTTAAAGAGCGAAAGGAGTACATGAAGCAGAAGCAGCACATCGTCAACACCCTTTTCGAGCAGGGCCAAAACTAATTTTTCAACATTTCCTTACCGCTGTTTTCATGCATTTTTTAACTGGCGAAAACCTGCAAATTCAAATCGGCGTTGACATTACCATCAATGGTTATTTGTGATAGCCGATCACAAGATAAAAATGCTGTTTGACCGATATTGTTCACGTTACCTTTTATAGTTATAGTTTTTAGGTTAGCGCATCGAAGAAATACGCAGGAAGCTATATTATATGTATCACCATCTATATACACACTATTAAGATTTTTGCATCCAAGGAACGCACACTCGCCGATATCACCAATGTCGCCATTAATATATAACTTAAATAAGGATGTACAATCTTGAAAAGCACTGTTATTGATTGTCGTAATACCACCATACACTGTGAAATTTTTGAGTGAAGAGCAATCAAGAAATGCAACCGTATCAATTGTCCCAATGCTCCCATAAACGGTAACCGTCTTTAAGCTCGAACATCTCAGGAAGGCATTGTCATTCACATTTAGTATACCGCCATGAATTATAACCGATTTTAGCGCATGGCAATCAGTAAATGACGTGCTTCCAATTGTGTCTATATTACCCTCAATGTCCACAGATACCAATTTATCTAGAGATAAAAAGGCATTCGATTTAATGGTGCCTACGTTGCCGTTTATTCTAATGCTTGTCAGACTGCTGCAGCCAATAAACGCATCGTCTTCTATATCTCCGACATTGCCACGAATATTCAGATCCTTAATTGAGGAATTAATAAATGCGCCATAATCAATCGTATTTATTCCATTTTGGAACAAAATATTCGGCAAATTTGAATTAAGAAATGCATAAGCGGCAATATTTTTAACACTTGATGACAGTACCACATTTAAAGGCTTCTGTCGCTCTGCAACAGCTCTTTCTCCAATTTCCGTAACACCATCCGGAACGTCAAACTCACTGTCTGAATCAAACGCCGGGTATTGAATCAACTTGCTTTGTGTCTTATCATATAACACACCGTTAAGAGTACTATAATTGGGATTATTTGCATCGACTTCGATTTCAGCACAATTAGTCAACGCTTCCAATCCAACAAGCTGAATTGTTGCTGGAATTGTTATTCTGATTAAATTGGTGTTTACGGAAAAGGCCCAGCCTGCAATTTCCGTAACAGTCTTTCCGTTTATAACAGAAGGAATTTCTAAACTAGTATCCTTACCCACATATCCAGTAATGGTTAGCGTTCCATCGACATTTACGGAATAAGAGTAGTCAATCGTAGTTTTTATTGCTGCACCTAAAAGTGCTTTAACGATGCCGCAGGGATTCGCCTCCTGCGAGCATTCTGTAATCACCCTAGTTGAAAAATATTCCAATATTTAACAATGTTATGGCAACCATGCAGGCGGAGACATTTTTTCTTACGATTATGTCAACCTGTCCTACGAGTGGCATTTTAAAGTTAGCTTACGCTGACAGTCCGAAACCACTTCGCCAATCACATGGCTACCGCTAGAATCTTTCACAATTTCCACAGATTGCAGGAACCGTGCTTTCATGACCGGGTCGTGCGCAATCGACATAATTATCAGCTTCCTGTCCCTGCGGCTGATAGCTTCCAGAACGTCGCAATATGCCTGTGTTCCATCGGCATCTACAGTAATTCCATTTAAAAAAGCGAGTACCCGCATTTTCCGAACCAACCGCTGATATCGTCAACTGAAACCGCATATCAAATGCAGCGGTAAGGAAAAGTGATTCAACTGATCGAGCTTTGATATGCCTCAAATGGCCTTGATATTTGGCAACATCATCTCGATCGGATTGAGATCCGGACTGTAAAGTGGAAGATACTTTATGATAAAGATTCCTATTTTTTAATTTATTTTTCAATAAACTGTGTCAATTCTTTATTGAATCGATCTTGTTGATCGTAAAGCAAAAAGTGGCCGCACGATTCAAACGTCACCAATTTGGTGTTTTTGATCTTTTTTTTGCAACAGCTACCGGAAAGAAACAAACCCGATCGTTAAGAACCCGTATTCACAAGTGCTTAAGTAGGGTATGTCATGGGAGATTTTAACGATCGTTTCAGCAGAGTCGGTAGTAATTTCATAATCCTTACTGAGGCGACGGGAGTTATCCAACCACCTGAAGGTACGTTCGCCAAGGAAGCTTTTCCCACTCATACAGCTTGATTTTCACTGAAATGTCTACGCCAAGGCCAAGAAGCTCATCTACATTAAGATAAAAGTGCCGCGATATCCTGCATCAGCGCAGAATCTTTGAATGGATGGGGAACACTCGAAAGCAAGTTTGGCAGGCTCAATACCCAACTTCGTATCATGAATATTCGCCGCATGGACAACCACTGCAAGCAGATTTCCCATCATGTCTACGGCGATATACCGCTTTCGCCCTTTCGTTTTTCGCTCCGTCAATGCCGTGTTTCTCGCTTGCGGCCACGGTCTTGACGCTTTGAGAATCAATAATCCCATAGCTCGGTTCTGCCTTGCGTCCCACATCTTCGCGTGTTTTTACCACCAAATGCTGCAATATCCTGTCTCATAGGCCACGGATTCGGGCGCGTCAATAGAAACTATGGACTGTCGAGTAGGGTGGGAAGTCATGCGGTAAATGACGCCATTGACAACCTGTTTTGACGAAGCACAAAACAGCATTCGTCAACTCACATTTTTACCACTTATATTTCCGCAACCCCGAATAGAGCGGCTCTATCTCCATCCATTGCTCGTCGCTCAGGTCGCTCGGGTACGCCTGCTTTCGTTTCTCATCTTTTTTCATATACCAATTTTATCATGTTTTCGCTTGTGCATACAGCTTCTAAGTGATTATCGTCCACTGGGGGCGGTGTTCTATTTTATGTAGTGGCAGAATATAATCGGGAAACAGGTGCTTTTTGAGAAAAGAAACGAACGTATATTTTATTCAGACCGCTCTTGCAACGCTTTTTCCACAACATCCGGCAGCCCGCATCCATATTCCTCCTGTAGCGTTTTACGCAACCAATCGCCATGGCGATTGATTGTGTCTTTCCGGCCCCGCGCACGCAGCACGCTGATGTAACGCAGTTGGGCCTCATCATCTATGGGGGAAAAACGAGATAGCTGTTTACACGCTTCAATTTCGAGCAATACGTCGTTCTGAGCATGGTAATGATCTGCGATTTTACACAGCATTAATGAAAGTTTCCTGTGCAGATACTCCTGGCAGCTTTCACTCCAGAGGAAACCGCGCCCGTCAAATAGACCGCATTGTAGTGTTTCGCAAGCCTTCTCAAGCGCTTCAAAGGATTTGGGATAGCCATCTTGAAAATCGTTCACCATGCTTTCAAGCTTCAGATAATCGCAGTCCGTATCCGACAAAAAAATCCCGTACCGATTGTTAGCATAAATCAGTCTAACTTCGCTTTTGCACATTGAAAAAATATTCCGAATTTTGCACACGGCGGTTTGCAGAATGGGCAGTGATTTTGTGATTTCATAGCCCGACCATAGGTTCTCAATAATGATCTCTTTCGCTACGAACGTATCATGGCGCGTCAGCAAAAAGGCGAACAATTCTTCGGCCTTGCTGCGCCTCCATATCACCGGATGGCCGTTGACCATCACATCGAACCCGCCGAAACAGCGGATGGAAATCCGGTTCCCTTGTTTGACCACAGTCAACTCGACCCGCCTTTTCAGCCGCTCGACCATTTTTTGAAAGCGAGCTTTATTCAGCGGCTTCATGATATAATCAAGCGCGTTAAGCTCAAAGGCTGCAACCGCATACTGGTTCCAGCCTGTGATAAAGACAACCTGTATCTCCGGATATTTTTCAAGCAGCTTTTCGGCCAACGTCAGGCCATCCATCTCTGGCATTTCAATGTCAATGAACGCCGCCTGTGGTAAAACGCGATCGGCCTCACGAAGCGCTTCAGCTCCGTTTTGGCAGCAACTTTCCACTCGCATAAAACCTGTTTTTTCAATAAAATCGCAGATTTCTGCACGATTGTACCATTCGTCGTCCACCACGATTGTCCGAATCATGTAAAAACCCCTTTCCCCGTTTGTGCGAGCGGAATCCGAAAAGAGCACGTTGTTCCGCCAACACTTTGAATATGTAGGCCCTACCAATTGGGGAATTTCTAACCATAGAAGTGCCGCTTTCAAAGAAATCGACTCAACTTACAATGCAAATGCCGTTGACAAAAGCAGTCGCAGAGGCAAGAGAAAAACATTACCTGTCCGAAGGCATTAGCCTTTTTAAAGCACAGGCAATCAGATGCATGCCATCAATCGTCGAAACCGCGAATAAAGTTACGCAGAGTCAAGTACCATTCATCAACCCAACAGAAAATCCCGTTTTTTCTGGGGAAATTTCCTATAGTATACTACGACCTGCCGGATTTTAAAACTCTATGTGGCTGTGCATTTTACTCCAACCCCAATTTTTCCAAAAGCACGTATGCCTTTTTCGCTTCATCCGAAGGATGGACCAGACCTTCTAAAATTGTAAATGTCTTTTCTCGTTTGAAAAGAAGGCATCGGATTCCTCTTGCCATCCATGCTAATGGCATCAGGCAGGCATATCGCGCCAAGCGGGGATACAGAATTCGCATATCTTTCCAGCTTGGAAATATTTTGTGCCATAACGCGATGAAACATGCCTTTGTCACGCGATCTGTATTTCCATACTCTCTTCTGACCAGATTCACAGTAATTTCTCTGTTGAAACCGAACGTCCCACCAACCAGAAGATACTCCATCGCCTCGTCGCAGCGGGCATCCGGCATATCTGCACAGGGTACGGCATCAGGTACACCGAAACATCGTTTGCACAGCGCAAAAAGACTCCGTGCAAAAACATCCAGGTGGATTTTTTCAAGCTCCTGGAATACATCATCAAATCGGAGTCTATCGCCGTCATGGCGAAGAACAACAGCAATATCCGCCAGCATACGCAGTCCACACCCCCTGCCGTACAAGTGTTTAGCTGTATGTGAAATGAGATAGATCAGTTGAAAGTTTTTCTCCCATCGGTAGGTAAAACTTCCGTTCAAAGGCGCAGCATATTCCCACATGTTGTTAAAGCAGTCATTGCATCCAACCCTATATCCAATATATTCGTTACGAATCTTGGAATGCACTTCAATTTCCATGCCGTTTTTGAAATACTTCCATTCACCGTCGCTTTTGCCCTTCAAGACATAGCCAGCCCCCCGCAACGTGGCATCGGTTCTAAACCAGTCTTCTTCATGGATCATCAGATCGATATCCCCAAGCGTTCTCATTTCTGGAACAGGATAAAACGCTCGTAAAACAGCACCTTTTATAAGAAGATGCGGAATTTTCTTTTCGTTAAGCTTTTCCAATATATTTTCAATGAGTGCACTCTGCTTTTCCGCGCGCAAAACAGTGGCGTAAAATGCCGACGCAAACCGATTGAACGTTTCTCTCGGTGGTCTTTGCGCGACGGGAAGTTTCCTGACGGCAGTGTAGACAGCGCCACTTAAAGAATGAATCTTAGAAAGCTCGTACACCTGATTCCAGTCAACGTCTCTCGGAGTCACGGGAAGCGTATTGTTTAGAAATGTTGCCAGCAACTGCAGAAAACATAATCCATTCCTGTCCATTCCAGATTTCCTCCCGAATCTTTCCATTTTCAATTCTCAGGACGGCATCACAGTCCTCTACCGTCGAATTCCTGTGCGAAACGAAAATGCAAGTTTTGTTTTTAAACGTTTTCAGATTGCGTAAAAGTTTCTTCTCCGTTTCATTGTCCAGCGCCGAAGTAGCTTCATCAAAAAGCAAAACCGGAGAATCGGACAATAGAGCGCGCGCAACGGCGATTCGCTGATTCTGCCCCTCTGAAAGGCCCATGCCGCGCTCTCCGATCACGGTATTAAGACCTTCCGAAAGGTTGTTCGTAAAATCAGAAACGCAGGCAGCCCAGCAGGCAGCCCGAAGCGTCTTTTCCTCGATACCATCGCGAAAGAAGGTAATGTTTTCTTTAATGGTTCCCGACAGGATCATATTTCCCTGCGGCACATAGGAAAAAAGGCGGCGAGTCTCGGTATTAATTCTACGGTTTTTGTCCGCCATTTCAATACGAATTTCACCACTATCCGCTTCGACCAGACCAAGCATTAGCTTCAGCAGCGTACTTTTTCCTACTCCCGAACAACCGACGATGGCAGTCAGCGTGTTTTTTTTGATCACGCCGGAAGCGTTTTTAAACACCTGCTCTGTCCCGTACTGAAAGCTGATCCGGTCAATTCGAATACAGTTCATTTCCCGATATAGTTTTTCAGCATCGGCCTGCTTGCTTTTTGGTTCCGGTTCGTCACATAGATTTTCGATTTCCATCAGGCGTTCCGCCGACGCAGTCACGGAAAAGAATTGTAACAATATCCCTGACATGCTCTTGAACGGGTCGATGACCTGATTGAAAACTAACAGAAATTCCGTTAGCATCCCATAGGAAATTTTTCCATCGGCAATTTGCAGTGCACCGAAAACGAGTGCCAGATAATACCCACCGGAAAAAAGGGTCAGAGCGCCTGTATTAGCGATATTGGCAGCTGCATTCCGTTTTAGCCTGACTTGGTAGGTGTCATTTTGCAGTCTCAAAAGGTTGGCAAGGATGGTTTTCTCCTTTACAAAGGATTTGATGATGGAAATATTCTCCAAGCATTCCTGCATGAATGACCGCGCTTTTCCATCCTTCTGCTGAATCTCCCGGTGCAGTTTTTTATAGCGGTTGCGCAACACGAAACTGAACAGGAACGCCACTGCGCCGACAATGGCAAGAAAACAGGTGAATTTCGCATTCATCAGCAGAAGCACGACGAACCCTACGACCAATTTTACCGCCAGAGATAAGCTTTGGGGCAACGAAACTACGCATCCGCCTACGACTACCTCTACGTCGCTGGTCAATCGGTTCAAAAAATCCCCCGAATGATAGGAGGCGGTCTGCGACGTCTGCTTTTTCAAAATTGCACCGAAGACGCCCTGCTTCATATCGATTTCTATTTTGCAACCGGCCCTGACGGTCAGGTTACTTTCCAGAATATTCAGTACCGCCTGTACGCCGATGACAACGAGTAGCAGGATGCAATAAACGAAAACGCTGCCTTTCAGCCTGCCTGTTGCAATATCGATTACTTTCCGCGAAAAAACGGCCAAGACAATACAGGACAACGCCGACACGATGCCGACCAAGGCGATCAGAACGATTCGCAGCATCTGCTTTCTGGAATATCGAAATATCCAGCGAAAAGCGCCCTTCTTTTTTCTTTTCATCGGTTCGATCACCTTCTACAGGCCCTGTAAACAAGTCTCCGAAACGAAGACAGAAATATCCACAGGTGCCAATAAACCTGATAACCGGATTCGCCGCAGCTATGCCACTTTCCTTTCCGACGGAAGCGTTTTACCACGGCCAGCATGTTCCCACGGGGAACCTCCTTTTCAACACGAATCTGATGATCCCCACAGAGATCATATCCGCTGCGATCCATACGGACAATTCGGTGTAGCACATACTGCCCGTTTGTTCGGCGGTAAAGCGGAATATCCCCAATTCCAAACTTCCATTGGCGGCAGTTTGTCAGTTCTACCTGATCCCGTCCCGGTTTCAGCATTGGCAGCATACTCGTTCCGGTGATACCTAACAAAATATCAACTTTTTTCGATAGCATAGTGAGGAAGATCGGCGACAGATTGTCGAGCGATGTATAAACTGTTTTTTTATCCATATTTTTTAATCCAACATGTGGGCATCTTTCAGTTTGGAAAAAAAACGGCAGACATCTTCAGAGGCTTGTTCTTCCGTAACCTCATATTCGCTCACCAGAGCCAAAACAAGTTCGCTTCTGGGCAGGTTTTGCTCTAATTTCTTCCATATAAATGCACCGGTTTCATTTAATGTAATCATGGAATTAAAATCAACCGATTTTTCACCATACGGCATGACGATATACGTGCCTGCTACTTCTCGAAGAATAAATTCATCTGAAAGCTTCACCGTAACATTCCTTTCTGTTTGGCGTGCAAAATCGTTTGACAGCAAAGCAAGGCTGCGTGGGGTTCTTGGGTGCAGTGCAACTCATAAACGGGAATGGATACCATCAGCCCGTTAAACAGCATAAGCAGTGTTTCCAGACGATTAAGATCTCTTGGCCGGATCGTGTTTTGTAACAACAGCTTCAGTGCCTTGGTCCCGTTCAGGCCAGCAATATGATTTTGAGGCGACTGTACGAGAAAAACGATACCTCCCAGTGGAACACGGACATTGCGGCTAAGGCCACTTTTACCACTCCACGGTGTTCCATAGCAGTAAAAGATACCATTTATTAACCGAATGGCCGGTTTGTCGTCGTTAATCACTCGAACACGGTCCGATCCCAGGCAGCTTTGCCAAAGCATCGTGTGAGTTGATTTTCCGGTACCGCTCCCCGCTGAAAAAAGATAGGCCGAACCATCCACTTCAACTGCGGACGCATGCAGTACAAAGCCGTCGAAATCGGGAAGCTGCGTGTAAAATTGCCCGCCGCTCAAAAAATATCCTTGCTCATCTGGTGTCATAGTTGGATACAGACGTGCCTTTTCCGAAACGCTTTCCCCCACAACAATACGGATATCAGGCTGCCCGCACCACTTCGCCTGATAGGCGCTGCCCTGCCGTTCCAAAATGGTGTTTTGACCCGAAACATCTACTTTTAGATCTGCAATTTGATAGCTGGCCATCGGCATCGCTCCCTCTTATAAAAATCAGAGCGGAATATGTTCTTGTATTTTTGATTTTATTGTTCAGGTTCTGACAGAACTTTTGGATTCCAGCGCTTCTTTGGATAATACTGAAACCCGTTGCAATTAAAATTTTTCGATATATTTGGCGTCTATTTTGATAACCCGATCTTTTTCACGAACGGATATCACTCTTTCGAAAGCATCTTCATAGACTCCCACCACAATCCCCGTTTTGACTGAACGTCCCAAAAAAGGAGATGTGTTATAATATTCGTTTGTTCTGACTCTATCACCAATCTTTATATTCATTATAATTACCTTTATAAAGTACATGGATATTTTAAACAGCTAGCTTCAGTTCTTCTGTAAGGAAAAAACGCCCCGAAAGGCGTCTTTTCCCGGATAATCCGGTATAAACAGACAAGTGTAGGAAAACATCTGCGCGGAATCAATTAAATATTTCCCTCTTCGTATGGTGCACTTGTGGTGCAGATATCTTCTACGACAAACTCTTGAATTTCGATTTCCGGCGTTTCGTAGTGCCTCTTCATTCGGCTCACCTCCTTAAAATGACCCTGACAGAATGTTGCCGTAAATGGTCACGATATTTCCGAAAGCATCCCGATACACAAGATACGCTCGTCCGTACCACAGGTCTCCCTTTGTAACATTGCACTTGTTCACCACATAGGTACCGGCGGACGGATTGTTTTTTGCTGTTGCCTTTAATACGCTGTCCGCACCGATGACAAACGTATCCGCCGTATGGTTTGCGCCTTTCGTCACCAGAATACCATGGGAAACCACGGTGCAGCCGCCGGGAACATACCACTGCGAGGAAAACGAGATGGTTGCCGCCGAGGGATTCGGCGTTACGCCCGTCAGAGTAGTATCCGCCTCGGGTTCCACCGTTGAAGTGCTGTCCACATAAACGGCTGTGACCGACAGATCGCCCGTAATGCAAAAACTGTATATTGCGCCGTAGCTCAAAATATTTCCGCTTGCGTCCTGCCAGCATGAGAACTGCTTACCGGAAGGCGCCGCATCCGCGGTGACAGTCACGACGCTTTTGGACGCGTAGCTGCCGCTTCCGCTCTGGGTGCCGCCGGTTACAGTCAGTGAATCGGTTAAAGACGCCGGTGTAAACTCCGCCGTTTCGACGATGCTGCCGTCCGCTTCTTTGGTTTCTTTCCAATCTTTGAAGGTGCAGCCGAATGCGTACGGGTCGGCGGGTTCGTAAGAGCTGATATCCGTTACCGAATTGTCAACCGTAACGCTTTTGATGGTTTCTCCCGTAATGCCGTTCACAAAGGTCACCATGTGTGTAGCCGTCTTCGTTTGTTCAAAAACGGCCGTCATATACATATCGCTGTCCATCGTGAACGTATAGGAAGCCGACTGCGAAAGGATTTTCCCACTTGTTGTATCCTGCCAGTACAGAAACTGGTAACCGTCGGCCGGTGTCTCCGTCAGCGTGGCGGGACTGCCGAGCGTAAATGATTGGGTTGCTGTAGCGGACGGGGTTGCACTGCCTATGCTGACGCTTCCGTTTCCACTGACATTTGCCGTAAGCGTGACCGAAGGAATTCGTACAAATCCCACGCAATAGGTAACATCGGCGGTCGGCGTAAAGACAAACGTCGGGTTGCTGCTTACCAAATTTCCGTTCTCGTCATACCATCCGGTCAGCGTATAGCCGCTTTGCGGAACGGCGGTCAACACAACCGTGGAGCCGTCGGCCTCCTTAAAATTGCACGAGGTGAGTTTTTGACCGGATAACAGAACCGAGCCGTTTTCTGCCAATGCGTTCAAGATTGTAATGTTGTGGCTGCTCTGCACCGTTACTGTGAGACTTGCGCTGATACCCTCATAGGAAGCCGTGATGGTTGCCGTACCGGGGCTGACGGCCGAAACGTTACCGTCAGCGTCTACCGTTGCAACGCCGGTATCGCTGCTGCTCCATGTCGTAGAAGTCCGATCCGTAATATCCTCACTGGTGTTATTTCCCCACAGCACCGTGGCGGTCATCTGTTCCGAATTGCCTTGCGCGATGGCCGAGCCGCCGGTTAACGTGACTTTTTGAACGGTCTTTTGGTAGTGGAATGTTGCATCCGACTCGCAGAAACCGGCCGGGGTATTCACCTCGATATAGACGTCACCATCGTTCATGGCGCTGTTCCATTCTGGTGCACAGGCAATGATGGTTGAATCATTCACTACCGTAAAACTGCCGCAGTCGTTGTAATCGAATGAAACTTCTGTGGCGCCGGCAAAATGGGACCCCGTGATGGTGACCTTCGTGCCACCGTAATCCGGGCCGCTGTCGGGGCTGATGCCGGTAATGGTGACGGGACAGGTAATATTGAATGATACCTCCTGCGTTTCACCAAGATACTGATTTAATCCGACCACCTGAAAATTATGTTCCCCGCCGCTTGTATAATCGTCGTAACCTTCCGAATCCGTCGGCAGGCTGTCGTTATAGACCAGCTTGTAATCGGTTCCTTCCTTTAGGACGTTGCCGGTAAGGATATCCTCTACAGTAACCGCCGGCTTGATTTCACTTCCGGTATAGGTTTGCTCCGGAATATCCGCAATGATAAACGGAGGGGAACATCTGACATAAGTATTCCCGTCGGACGTTTGCAGTGTCACCTTGGTGACGCCGTTGTCGTCCTCGGGCAGGTATAAGTACAATTCGTTTTGTGCGTCGGTTTTCATACCAGCGCCATTGTAGGAAACCTGCTTATCATTCTGTTCGACATCGACGCTTGTCACGGTGGCGGCTTTGGGTAGCACGACCGTAAAAAGGTCAAGACGTGCGAACCCATTGGTGGGCTTTGGATTAAACTGTGCGAAAGAGGGAGACGCGCTTACCGAGCCGCCGGCCATAATAATGCTCATAGAGTTGGTATCGTACATACTACCGATACCAACCCCTTCTCCGGACCCGGACGTTTCGCCTTTCGCAACGATGGTTCCGCCGGCGATTTTGATGGCAAATGTACTGCTGAAGCAATAAGCGCCCTCTCCGATTCCGGAGCCAGTGCGAGACTCGGCATCGATTGTGCCGCCGTTGATGGCGACGTTGATTCCGTGTCCGCCATTTCCGTCGCCGATGCCGGCGCCGTAGCCTTTGGTAAGCGCTGTAACCGAGCCACCGTTAACAGTGACCATGCCGCGGGTATCCCCATCGGCTTGACAGCCGTTGCCGATTCCGGCGCCGTCTTGCGTCGAGGTTGCGTTGACCGAGCCTCTGTTGATGGTGATGGTTCCGCAATCGGCGCCGCTGTTTCCGCCGATTCCGGCGCCATCTCCCGTTGAGGTGGCATTCAGCGTATCAGTGCAGTTGTCCCCACTCAGGGAATCAATCGTAAGGGAAGTGCTTTCCGGCACTTCCAAACCGGCGCAATCATTTCCGCCTGTCAGGGTGTTTGCTCCGCTGAGTTCCAAATCCACCGTTGCTCCCCCCTGAATGGAGAATGCAGAGCCCCCGCTTGCCTCAATATCCGCATTGCTGAGCGTGATATCCGTGGTTCCGTTTTTCACGGTGACCGTGTTTGACATCGATTTGCCGGTAATGACATACCCGTTTGAGTTGACCTGCGTGATGTCATGGCCGCTGCTGTCTTTGCCGGTAATAGCATTGCCGCTTATAACGATGCTTTCCTGGCTAATATCGAGCGTTGTTTTCCCACTTTCCTCCGCCCAAACTGGTAAAAGCACCCCCGGCAACATAGTGACCGCCACTGCGGAAGCCAATATAGACATCAGGCATTTTTTTGACGTCCTTTTTCTTTTGAACATATCTTTGACATCCCTCCCAATGTTCAAGCGATGCCGTGTGACCGGCTTTCTGACCCCGCAATTCCGTTTTTTATACCTGCAAAGCAACCCACAGAATTCTCTGTATCCACACGGCAAGATTAGCATATCATCCGGTTCTGACATGATTCTGACAAACCAATGGTTTTTAGAAGAAAAGGCGCCCAAAGGCGTCTTTTCTTGAATAAATATTGCAAAAATACCGTATGAAGCCACACCGCTCTTTTCCGGCCTATCCCTCTAAAATGACCCTGACAGAATGTTGCCGTAAATGGTCACGATATTTCCGAAAGCATCCCGATACACAAGATACGCTCGTCCGTACCACAGGTCTCCCTTTGTGACATTGCACTTGTTCACCACATAGGTGCCGGCGGACGGATTGTTTTTTGCTGTTGCCTTTAATACGCTTTCCGCACCGATGACAAACGTATCCGCCGTATGGTTTGCGCCTTTCGTCACCAGAATGCCATGGGAAACCATGGTGCAGCCGCCGGGAACATACCACTGCGAGGAAAACGAGATGGTTGCCGCCGAGGGATTCGGCGTTACGCCCGTCAGAGTAGTATCCGCCTCGGGTTCCACCGTTGAAGTGCTGTCCACATAAACGGCTGTGACCGACAGATCGCCCGTAATGCAAAAACTGTATATTGCGCCGTAGCTCAAAATATTTCCGCTTGCGTCCTGCCAGCATGAGAACTGCTTACCGGAAGGCGCCGCATCCGCGGTGACAGTCACGACGCTTTTGGGCGCGTAGCTGCCGCTTCCGCTCTGGGTGCCGCCGGTTACAGTCAGTGAATCGGTTAAAGACGCCGGTGTAAACTCCGCCGTTTCGACGATGCTGCCGTCCGCTTCTTTGGTTTCTTTCCAATCTTTGAAGGTGCAGCCGAATGCGTACGGGTCGGCGGGTTCGTAAGAGCTGATATCCGTTACCGAATTGTCAACCGTAACGCTTTTGATGGTTTCTCCCGTAATGCCGTTCACAAAGGTCACCATGTGTGTAGCCGTCTTCGTTTGTTCAAAAACGGCCGTCATATACATATCGCTGTCCATCGTGAACGTATAGGAAGCCGACTGCGAAAGGATTTTCCCACTTGTTGTATCCTGCCAGTACAGAAACTGGTAACCGTCGGCCGGTGTCTCCGTCAGCGTGGCGGAACTGCCGAGCGTGAACGATTGAGCCACTCCGCTTCCGACAGACACGCCGTTTGCGCTCACCGAACCAAAACCTGTGATGTCCACTGTCAGACTTTCACTTGGAATCGCGGTAAAAACCGCATTATAACATGCGCCTGCCGACGGTGTGACCGCAAACGTCGGGGCATCGCTCACTTTTGTGTTACCATCATACCAGCCCGAAAACGTATAACCCTGTTTGGAAATCGCAGATAGGACAAACGACGATCCGCCATTGACCAGATAGGCCCCGTTTCCTATGGAAGACGCCCCGCTGACCGCAACCGTGCCCTCATTCGCATTGGCTGAACTGACGGTTACAATACATGGTGCCTGTTCAAACTGCGCGCTGATCGTCACATCATCTTCAGGCATGGTGAACGAATAACTGCCGTCCGCGTTCTCCGAAATGTCGTGATCCGTACCGTCGTTGTACGTGAGCGATTTGAGAAAATAGCCGTTGTCGGGCGTGACCGTAAGCTTTACCGTATCTCCGCCCGTCGCGACCGTTTTGCTCGCCGTAACCGCGCCGTGCGCGGTGTCTGCAACCGTCACTGTAAAATCATCAGCAACCAGTGTAATGCTGTCTGTCGTGCTGTCGCTTTTGTCCACAAAGGTTTCGTCGCTGCCTCCCTCATCACCACTGTGCACTGAAACAATGTGATCATCGTTAGACAACCAAAGGTAAAGCATTCCGTGAGCATCGGTAGACGCGACCACATCAGAACTGCCGTCCACCGAATAAGTGACATCGGTGTTTTTCAGAGCACTTCCGTTTGCATTACATACCATCACTGTGTCGAGATACACTTTGGAGTTTCCGGCATTGACGGGGTTGGCGCTAAATTGCGCGGCCTCCGTTGCTTTACCGACATAAATGGACCCGCCGTTCAAAACACAACTCGCGGCATCAATGACACTGGCCCATGTCGCCGACCCTGTTTGAACCGTTCCGCCCTGAATTGCAACCGTGACACCGCTGCCGCCATAACCGTTGCCGATTGACACGCCGAAATTGGGGGAAGAAGCGGCTTTGACATGGCCGCCGTTAATAGAAATCTGTCCACCGTTTCCCCACGCTCCACCGCCGATACCAGTCCCCCCGGCATAAACGGAACCGTAAACTCCACCAGTTGATTCCAGTTCGCCATAAGCCCCGCCCTGTGCGGTCACATTGCCGCCGTTGATGGTGATTGTGCCGCAGCCTCCCAGACGCCCGCCGCCGATGCCGGCTCCATCACCATTGGAAGAAGCATTGACTGTGCCGCCGTTGATGGTAATGCTGCCGGCTCCCGAGTTGCTGTTTCCGCCGATACCTGCGGCAGTGCCATTTCCGTTTGCGTTGAGCGTGCCGGTGCTGGTTTGGTCAATCACGAGAGCAGCCCCGTCCGGTACGGCTACGCCCGCCATGTTTTGACCGCCTATTAGCACATTGGTGCCTTCAACGGTCAGATTGACCGTTGTACCTCTCCCGATTGTGAAAGGTGAGCCGCCGGCTACATTAGACATGTCGATATTCAAATAATCAAGCGTGATGTTGACCGTACCCAGATTTGCCGCGACGGTGATCCCTCCCGTCACACCGTTCCCGCTGATGCTGTAGCTGCCACTTGACGCAATGGTTTTTCCCCCGGAAGCGTCTGTAGAAACACTACCACCCTGCGTATCCACTGTCAGATTTTTTTCAAATTGCGCCGAAAGCGTGACATCCGCATCCGGCATGATAAAACTGCCGGACGAAATCGGATAGCTCTTACCACCGTATGTGTAAGAAAGCGTGCCGGCGACGTAAAAATAGCCGTCAGCCGGTTTCGGCGTAACCGTCACAGTCGTACCTGCTCGTGCCGTCTGTAGGTCTGCGGTAAGTGTGCCGTCCTGCATATTTGCGTCAAACGAGACCGTATGAAGCGGCAATGCTTCGAATTCGGCGGATACAGTTACATTTGAAGCGGGCATAGCAAAAGTGTATGTATCGTTGGATTCCGTCAAGGGAACGCTGCTGCCGTCCGCCGCGGTACACTGGAGCGAACCGGTCGTCAGCCGGTAGCCGTCGAACGGTTCCACCGTAAGCGTCACAGGCTGACCTGTATAATACGATGTTCTATCTACCGCAACCGTACCGTTTTTCATGGATGCATCGCACTGCACAGCATAGCTTGTTACATTAGAGGCAATCTGCACAGTCATGGCGGTGCTGCCGTTATTTGCGACCATGCCGGATACAGACGCAAGAACCTGCCCGGCACAGTCGGCGATTGAAATGCTGTGTTGCCCCTGCGTCAGCCATAAATAGAGTTTCCCGTTTGCATCGGTTGTCGCAGAAATGGATTGCGACGCGCCGTCAACCGCATACTGCACCAGAGTGTTCGCAAGCGGGGTGCCGTTGGGGCCGGTAACCTTAATCGTATCCAGATACTCGGCATTCCCATTGCTGTCCCGCACGCCGCCGCCCACCGACGAGTTGACGGAGCCTCCGTTGATTATGACCGGTACATTGCTTCCCATAAAGCCGCCGCCGCATCCAGTCACGCCGTCACCGGACGCGACTGTTGTCACCGTACCGCTGTTAATCTGAATCAAGCCGTTGGTCCCTGTTTCAGATCCGCCGATTCCCGGACAATCAAAATCACCTTTGGCCATAAGCGTTCCCGTGCCGTTGATGGTAACGGATGAGTTCGCGTCTACTTCCATACCGCCATAATCGCTGTTGCTGTTGCTGGTATCCAGCAGATTTGCGCCCTCAAGGGTCAGATTGACCTTTGCGCCATTCTCAATTTTGAAGGCACCGGCGCGGTCGGCATAGGCATTATCACCCGTGACACAAATCGTCAGGTTGTCTAAGGTGATGTTACACGAGGCACCATCAATCGTAACGCCGTCCGCGGTACCGATGGCAGAGCCCGTCAGAATATATCCCTTCTGGTTCGGAATTGTAATATGGTCGCCCGCACTGTCGTAACCATTGACCGTACCGTCCCCAATCGAAATCGAACCCTTGCTGATATCCAGCGTGGTCTGCGTATCGCTATCCGCGTTCGCCCATAAAGCAAACGTGGACATAGACATGATGATTGCTACAGAGAGAAACACCGTACCTCCTTTTAACAGCCTGTTTTGGAATTTAGCCATCAATACTTCCTCCTGTCTGCCGGTATCATCGCCCCGCTCTCCGTTTTCCATCCCTGCAGGCTTTATTTTACACCCGCAAAACGGCTGATTCTTTTCGTATAAGGCGATTAAACACATTTTATCACCCGATTTTGACAGGATTCTGACAAAGCGCCTTTCACAAAACGCAGAGAGCGCCGAAATCGGCGCTCTCTGATAAGAAACAACGGATCATCCTCAACTGGTTATGTGTGTAACGCGTTGGTGTAATACGGTTGGAACCATTATCCGCAGATGAAACGTGTAAAAGACGTTGTAACGCTTCCAAATCATGTGAAAGCCTTTTTTCCCGTTTGGGTAAGCGGGATGCGGAAAGTGATCACTGTTCCGTTTCCGCTTTGAATATGCAGGCCTTCGCCATAATATTTGATCAGCCGCCTGTGAATGTTGATCATTCCAACGCCCTGCTTATCGTCTTTTCCGGAAAGCAAGTTCTGAATTCTTTCCAGCTTGATTCCGACGCCGTCGTCGCTGATTTCAAAGCAAGCGTAACCATCTTTTCCTACGGTGCTGAGTCGGACGGTGCCGCCGTCTTTTTTGGACTGCACACCGTGCCGCACGGCGTTTTCCACCAGCGGCTGGAGCACCAGACGCGGCAGTATCATGTCCATCGGCACCTCCACCCGCTCGGCATAGCAGATTCTGCCGCCGAAACGAACCTTTATGATTTTGATATAGGTGTTCACGGCCTCCAGCTCGTGTTTCAGCGAATCCATCGGCGAAGCATTTCCAATGCGGTAACAGTGGATGAGGTATTCGCTCAAATCCACCACCAGGTTTTTCGCGGCTTCGTCATCCCGCGTAATCAGGGAGGAGATAGCACCGAGCGTATTGTTAATGAAATGCGGACTGATTTGCGCCTGCAAAAAAGAAAGCTCGTTGGTATCCGCCCGCTCCGTGGCCTGCTCGGCCAACTGCCGGAGCCGGTTCTGGTATTCCATAAAAACGGTAATATCCTTCACTTGCAGGATGTTGCCGGCATGGATACCGTTTTCGGAAAAGATGCCGGTCAGCTTTGCGGAATAATACCGTGTGCTGCCGCCGGACGACAGGTGAAAATGCAGTTCCGGAGTTTCCGGCGACAGGCCGCGAAATTCATTATGGTGCGCACAAAAAGCATCTACTGTGCTTTTGGCGGTCAAGCGGCTCATTTCCGGGTATTGCCGCAGAAAGGCGTCGTTTACATCTGTGATGCGCCCGTTTCCGTCCATCAACGCGATGGCGTCTTCGGAAAGCCGGTAAACCGTTTCCGTCGCAATCGGCATGGTGCTGAAGATGCTGTAACGGAATAGCCCCAACAGGTATAAAACGGCGGTGGCCACCATCATCAGAGAATAATAATCAATGCGCAAAAACGTTGCGTTATAGATATTAAAATAGACCGCCGCCCAGGGAAGCGCGGAGGCCAGAATCATCAACAGATAGCTGGTTCGGTATATCCGCGCCGACCGCAGGTATCCCCGAAAATAGAGTGCCATACAGGTGATGCCGATAGCGGTGATGACCAGCATGATTACCAGAAATGCAGGACCCTTTTCGGAAACGAGCACGGAAAAATAGCCGTTGCTGACAAAATCGTATTTTATGATATACAAGTGGAACCTGTCGTTGGTATAGAATACGAAATAATAGAATACCGGAAAAAACAGCAGTATTTTTTGGATGGTTTTCCGATGCCTCGCACGGGTGTAGTCAAGGCACATCGCCAGCCAAAAATAGGGGTTGAGCGGCAGAGCCAGATGTTCGACACCTGACCAGAAAAGAGCAGCCTGCATCGTGCCGGCATTGATTTCCCCGATATACCCGCCGTTGACAATCATAATCGTAAAGGCAAGCCAGATGAAATCGGCCGCACCGGGTTGGGAACGTCTTTTATTGGAATATATAATGAGAGGAATTCCCAGAATGACTGATATGCCAAGTAACACCGTAACGACTGTCTGCATAAGTCCGTTTCCTTCCCCCAATAATCCATTAGCGGATTTCAATACTCATAGTACCATAGGGAAACGGCCTGTTTCAAGCCATATTGCAACGGAATGGCGGCACGAGGCTTAAGCGCCGTTGACTGAAAAGGCGATCGGGTTTCCAAAGGGGCTTACCCCTTTGGCACACTCACTTTGCGTGCAGGTACAGTGGAATCGACATCACATTACCATTTACTACTGTTTCAGTTCTTTCAGGAAAACGGTTATGAGGTCATTGTTATCACCCCCCTCCAGAGCAATGCGTTGAAAAACATTCAGGTCAGAAAGCTCAAAACTGACAGAGTGGATACTTACAAACTCGCCATGCCGCATCGTGTCAAGGTACTGCGCCCTTCGCAGGTGCCAATGGATGCCATGCGCGGACTGCGCCTGCTTTGCCGGCAGCGTTCGGAGCTGATGTGCAATATAACCCGCTTCAAGAACCGCCTGACGGCCCTACTGGATCAGATATTCCCCGACTATGACAAAGTTTTTGCAGATGTCGGAGGAGCAGGTTCACTCGCCGTTTGGGCGGCGTATCCGACGCCACAGATCCTACTTGCTGCGGAACCGGAAGAATTGGCGGTGCTCATCCGCAAAGCCAGCGTTAAATGAGAGCAAAGCTCGGCTGGAACAGGAAATACGCGACCTCACAACGCAGGACAAGTATCTCCACGGCAATATTGCTGTAGCTTTACGCTGAAGCGGTGTTTTTCGCACGACCGGCAACATAACGGTTCACCCATTGTGATGCTTCAAGATTGCGCCGCATTGTTCTGCCGGCATCGGTTTGTAATAATAATATCCCTGCACTTCGTTGCATAGATTTTCCTTTAAAAAGTCCCATTCAGCCTGGGTCTCCACCCCTTCGGCGATTAGCCGCAGATCCAGACTCTTTGCCAGATTGATGATTGCTCGTACGATGGCTCTGTCCTTCTCTCCCCTGCCGATTCCCCGGACAAACTGGATGTCCATTTTCAGTTTATCAATCGGAAGCTGTTTCAATCGGTTCAGAGAGGAATACTTCGTACCGAAATCATCAATGGACAGGCTGATGCCCAGCGCTTTCAGTTGTTGGAGGACGTAGATGGTAGCCTCCGTTTCCCGCAGAGTCACGCTCTCGGTAACTTCCAGCTCCAGGGCATGCGGTTCCAGCCCTGTTTGCCGGAGAATACGAGAGATCTGGTCCGCCACATCTGCGTTGAGCAGCTGCACAATAGAAATATTGACCGCCATATGAACCGGCTGGTCACCTTCATACCAACGCCGGCACTGCCTGCACGCCGTTTCCAGCACCCAGCGGCCGATGGGATTGATGAGCCCGGTTTGTTCCGCAAGAGGGACGAAGACCGATGGCGGAACCATACCCAGCGAAGGATGGTGCCACCGCAGCAGCGCTTCCAGCCCCACGATCCTGCCGAACCGGATGTCCACCTGTGGCTGATAATAGACCTCCAGTTCATTACGGTCCAGCGCGTGGTAAAGGTCGTTTGCGAGCAGCACGTTCTCCTGCACGACCCTTTTCATTTCCGCAGAACAAATCGCATATTGGTTTTTTCCCTTTTCTTTTGCCTGATACATCGCGATATCGGCATGCTTGATCAGGGATTCGGGGTCTTCCCCGTCTTGTGGGAAGAGAGCGATTCCCATGCTGGCCGTTATGAAGACCTCATTGCCCTTAATAAGGAACGGGCGCTTAAAAACCGTCATAATCCTGTCGGCGATCATGCGGATTTCCGCTTCTCCCTGCCCGGCGGGGCACAAAACCAAAAATTCATCTCCGCCAAAACGGGCCAGCACGGCCATATCCGATAACTGCCGGGAAAGTGTCTGCGCCACATCCCGTATCAGCCTGTCCCCGGTCTGGTGGCCCATGGTGTCGTTGATCGACTTGAACGAATCGAGATCCAGGAACATGACGCCGACTTGCCTTGCGCCCTGCTGGGCAGCCCGGATGGCTGTCCCTGCTTCTTTGTAGAACATCGAGCGGTTCGGCAGTTTTGTCAGGTTATCATAATAGGCCATAAACTCGATCTTTTCATATGCCCGCACCTTTGCCAAACCGTCTGCAATGATCTGGGCCAAAGCGCGGATGACATTGACCCGGCCGGTGTCCCATTCACAGCCGGACGTGCCGGACGCCAGAATCAGACGCCCCGCCGGACCGCTGTTGATGAGAACGGGAACCGAAAGCAGGCACCGCAAACCAAGATCCAGCAACTGTTGTTTAAACACGGCCTCTTCTTCCGGCAGAGAATGGATGTCTGGAAGGATATGAACCTGGTCCTTGCTGAAAAAGTCGGCATATCGCACGGGGAAGTGCTGCGCCCCCGATGCATTCGGCCGGTGCCACTCACTCCGGATTGCCGCGCTTCCTTCCCCCGTGCCATCCAGGCAGATGCACACGGTGTCTATCTGCAACAGGCTTCCAATCCGCATGACCGCGCTATCCAGTTTCGCGTTTAAATTCGTACGGTTTACAGAGATGAAATCGGTGGACGTTTCCGTGATGAGCTTCTGCGCATTCAGGTACCCGTCGATCCTGTCAAACAAGCGCTCAAAAGAACGGACCAGCTTCCCGATCTCGTCCGTGCGCCTGCGCAGTTTTTCAGGAAACGGAAAGGAATACACGCCGTCTTTTGCAATATCCATGGACCGCACGATAAAATCCAGCGGGTTGGTGATAAACATGGCCGAAAGCAGAACCAGAAAGATGGCTATCATCAACAGCGCAACCAGAACGACCAGCAGGCTGGTCACCTGGTTTTGTATCATCGTCCGCTCTTCCTCCTGCGATTTGGCGGTCAGAATGGCCCCCACCACATTCCCATCCGCATCCTTGAGCGGTACGTAATACCCGATATAGGGTACATCCGCGATCTTCACGATCCCAAGATACTGCTTTCCGCGGGTCAGCACGCTCGACGACGCCGCTTTGTCCATGGGAAATCCCAGCAGACGCTGGTTTCCGTTCGCAATATTGGTGGAAACGCTCCAAACGCCCTCATAGATCGTGGCGGCATATCCTGTTTCACGTTGCACCATATCGACAATGGCCGTATCGCCGGTAACGCGGTGATCCCCTTTATACAAAGCTCCTCCAATGTTTGCCCACTCGCCGGGATACAGCTGGTCAAGCAGCTGCATAGTAAAATTGGACTGCCCGCGCAGGCTGTTCTGGAGATTGTACATATTAAGCGTGTTCAGACTGTAGATTTGCAACAGAATCGCAACCACCGCATAACCCAGCATCAGCAGCGTGACAGGCAATACAATATGAAACCGGATCCCTTTGAACAAATTCCTCGTGAACAGCCTTTTTTCCCGTTTTGCCATCGTTGCCACCCATATCGTTGTTATTTTAAGCGCGGCCGCGCAAGAGCACCGGATATGTCTCCAATCGTGCGATGGTTCACATACTGCTCATGAAGTGGTTGAAATCCGACGCGGTCGCCGGCGGCACGACCGTTCCCTGGATAATCGAATTCTGAACAACTTTCGTTTCCTCCAGCACGTCCTCCCCGCACATCTGAACGGCCTGATCGGTATAGGGAATGCCAACTGCGTCTTCTTTCAGCCCATACTCAATGGTTTTACCGCTGTCGTTTTCCCCGCTGCGGATGTTCTGGGAAAGGTTGCTCATTGCGTCGCCCACGTTTTTCAGCGCCGAGGTCAAGACGTTATCGGGTGCCAGATAGGACTGGTTCAGATCGACGCCTTCGGCCAGTTTTCCAGACTGTTTCGCCTGGTCAATCACGCCCTTTCCCACGTTGCCGGCCGCAGCAAAGATGATGTCACAGCCTTCGTCATACATCCCCTTTGCGATGCGCCGCCCCAGATCGGAATCGGTAAAGGAATCGGCATATTGAACATCCATCTCTACACGTTTCCCCTTCTGTTTGGCTCCATAAGCCACCCCCGCGCGGAAACCATACTCGAACTGGTCGATCGCCGCCCCCCGGACGCCCCCGACAAACCCGACCTCTCCGCTTCCCGTTTTCAGCGCGGCGATATACCCGACAAGAAACGCCGCCTCCTGCGAGCGAAAGGTCAGGCAGGTAAGGTTGGCCGGCGCATTTGGCACCGATTCGTCCACAAGGGCAAAATGCACATACGGATAGGCCTGTGCCGCGGACACGATGCTGTCTTTCATTAGAAAACTCATGCCCCAAACCAGATCATATCCCGACTGGGCAAACCGGTCGAAACAACCCCGGTCATCTACAACGGAGGTTGTGCCGCCGATCAGATACCCCACCTGAAAGGAAGGAGCAAGCCGATGCAATGCCTGCAGGCCCGACCATGCAGACTGGTTGAATGATTGGTCATTGACTGCCATATTGCACACCATGCCCACCTTATAGACCGTGGCGGAAGACGGAGCGGAAGGCCTTTTCCCATTTGAACATGCACTGCAAAGAACAGTAACCCCAAGCGCAGCCGCCAGCAGTACGGCGATTCGTTTCATTCGGTTTGTCCGCCTTTCCATGTTGGCATCCGAGCAATGAGCGACCCAGAACAGGACATTTCATTGATACCGATGCAGAAAAAATTCACACCACAAAGGGCAGCGGGTATAATACGATTCCACGGGAATTGCCGCATCGGATCGATCTATATACTATTTCGGCACAAACGCCTAAAAATCAACAGACGGAACGCCGGTTGACTCATAAAATGCGCTTTCATTCGCATGTCTTTTTATATTTCATTCTATTCTTATTTAATTTTTCCATATCAATGGAGCATCGCTCTGCATCCTGTTGTTTTTCACGGTGCATGCATACCCATGTGTATCTGCAAGCCGGACAGCGGTTATCCAAAAACCGGAAATAAATATTGACATCCGATAGAAAAGCCCTTACTATTTCCATAAACAAGGGCCGCACCAGAAAGGAACGGAACCGGATCACCTGATACGGACGGAAAATCCACAGCCGGGTTTTCACACCGCAAGTGCGTCATACGCCTCCTTACGGCGGCCCTTCAGGCGCCGTCCTTTCGCTGCCGGCCGACCCCGCGCGTCTGTTACGGAACCGCACGCCGGGCGGCAAGTGCGCGCCTGCGATAACAATGCAACTTCAACCAGAGGAGTGTGTGCATGATGAAAAAAACAATCCGGTCGGCAATCTCTCTCCTGTTGACCGCTGCAACGGTGTTCACACTGGGGGCCTGCACAAAAAACGGCAACTCGTCCGGCACGACCGTAACCATCGGCTCCAAGGATTCCACGGAAAATCTGCTCGTAGCCGAAGTGTATGCGCTCGCGCTGAAAGACAACGGTTTCCATGTAAACCGGAAATTTAAAATCAACAGTACGCTCATACACAGCGCTCTCACCAGCGGGCAGATTGATCTCTATCCAGAATATACGAGCACCGGACTGCTGGCTGTTCTCAAGCTGCCTCTGATCACCGATCCCCAAAATGTGTATAATACGGTAAAAGTCGATTACCTCAAGCAATTCAACCTCGTCTGGCTCAACTATTCCCCCGCGAACGATTCCCAGTGCCTGGTCATAACCCAAGCAGCTTCCGCCAAATACAACATCCGGACCATTTCCGACCTCCAGAAGGGCGCCAGCCAGATCCGGTTCGCTTCGCAGGACCCATTCGACCAGCGCAGCGACGGCATGCCGGCTCTAACCGTGGCGTACGGCCCGTTTCATTTCAAATCCGAGCAGACCTATGACAACGGCCTGAAATATCAGATCCTTGCCAACGACAAAGCCGACGTAACCGTCGCCTACGCGACCGAAGGCCAGTTGTCGGACACCTCAAAATTTCTCGTTCTGGAAGATGATAAGCATGTCTGGCCACCATACAACCTTGCCCCCGTGGTGCGCAAGCAGGTGCTGGACAAAAACGCGAAGATTGCGACCGTACTCAACAAGGTTTCCGCTTTGATCAACACCAAAACCATGACGCAGCTCAACGCGAAAGTGGATGTGAACAAACAGAACTATGAAGACGTAGCCAAAACGTTTTACGACTCCATCAAGTCGAAGGTGCATGCCTGATCCCCGTTCCCGCCCCGCTGCCGGAAGGAACGACAAACAGGACGGCGCTTTTCTCCGCTCGGCAAATCGACCGGAAAAAACACACGGGAGCGGAAACACAGCTTCCAGCGATCCGCCACGCGGCCCGGCAAAAACCTTTCGGCGGAGCGATTCTGACACAAACAAATCACATAGCCGCTCAACAAAAGCGGATGTCCCGAAGATCCGGGACATCCGCTTTTGCATCTCGATCATGAGTGCGCGCTTTTATTTTCCCAGCAGTCTTTCCGCCCATTCCGCTTCTTTGAATCCCACCAGCACGAAATGGTCCCCGACAACGATCGGGCGCTTGACCAGCATGCCGTCGGTACCCAGCAGAGCAAACTGCTCATCCTCCCGCATAACAGGAAGTTTTTCTTTAAGCCCAAGTGTCCTGTACTGCAGACCGCTCGTGTTAAAAAATCGCCTGAGGGGCAGAGCGCTCGCTTTTTGCCAGTTGCGCAGTTCATTCTCGGTGGGATGTTCGGCCTTGATGTCGCGGAACGTATAGGCAATACCGTGTGTATCCAGCCAACCGCGCGCTTTCCGGCAGGTCGCGCACTTGGGATAACAGATAAACAGCATGGTTTTACAGTCCTTTCTGCCGCGCTTCCGCATCAGCCGCACCATTTTTCGATGGCGTTCCCATTGCGGACGATCAGCCTGCCGCCGTGCGTAGAGCATCCATGCGGATCTTGCCGCCATTGGATCTTCACGCCCCGCAAAAAGGTGCCGCACCGCGCGGACACGGCGGCTCCGTATGGTTTCTCTATTTGTTCGCGTAATAAAAGCGGCGCAGTTTCTCTTTGACATCCGCATCGAGATCGTGCCATCGGATGCCTTGAATCGCGCCTCCCAGCGCCGAAAGGCGCATCACACGATGGCACGGATGCGCCGCCATGCCTCCCGGCTGCCCAGCGTTTTCAGTTCTTCCAGAGTGGTAACACCCACCTGCGCAAGCTGCTGCTCTAAATCGGGGCCGATATTTACCAGTTTTGCAAGCTCTCCCATGTGATCGCCCTCCATGCCGTTTCCGTTTCATCCCGGCGGCCCTAAGCCCCGCACCGGTTTTCATTCCATGTCCTGCACTCTGCATGCACTCGCGGCTACATAACGGGAAGTCGCTTCTATATTAACACAGCCGCGTTTTTTATGTCCAGTCGCCGCGCCCCGCGCACAAAATTTCATAACGGCCGGATCACGATTTTCGACAATATCTATAATGGATTGACATATTTCGACGCACGCTTTATAGTTGTCATATGATATGCGTAACGGTGCGGGTTGGTGAGAAGTGCCATGCTATATGGAACTGCCGCGTTTTCGCTGCAAGCAATCTTTCGACATAGATATGAATTGTCCGTCTCGTGTCTGCTGCTGCTTTGGCTGGCGGCGGCATTTGGGGCAACCAAACTGCATACCAGATTCCGAATAATTCTGCTTGTTACGGTAATGGCGTATCAGGCGGTTTATATTGTATGGCGGATTTTCTTTACGCTGCCCCTGCATGCCGGGCTTCTCAGCATGGTCTGCGGTCTCGCGCTTATATCTGCCGAATTGTTGGGCGCATGGCAGTCAACTGTCTTAAGCCTTTTTTCATTAAAAAAATATCAGCCGCCCCGTGTGATCTGGCCCCGGGATGTCCCGTTACCCCGGGTGGACATTCTGGTGCTGACCTATAATGAACCGATTAATCTCCTGCGCAAAACGCTGGTGGCCTGCAAAAACATGGACTATCCCGAAAAGCTGCTGCATATCTGCCTGTGCGACGACGGCGCGCGCCCGGAAGCCTGGGCATTGTGCGATGAACTGGGTGTGTGTTACATTGCACGAAAAGAACGTTCGTTTGCCAAAGCCGGCAATCTTAACCACGCGCTCGCGCAGAACACCGGCGCCTTTTTTGCGCTTTTTGACGCGGACATGATCCCGAAACCGAATTTTCTCAAAGAAACAATCGGATATTTTTCAGACCCAAACGTAGGATTCGTGCAGACGCCGCAGGTGTTTTACAGCCCGGACCCGTTCCAGTTTAATCTGAAGTTCTACGACCGCATCCCCAACGAGCAGGATTTTTTCATGCGTGAGATACAGGAGAGCCGCGCACGCTACAACGCTGTGCTTCATGTGGGCACCAATGCGGTTTTCAGGCGAAAAGCCGTGGATGCAATCGGGGGCATCCCCACCGGCACCATCACGGAAGATATCGCCACCGGTCTGTTGATCCAGGCGAAAGGGTACACAAGCGTTTTTGTCAATAAAATTCTCGCCGTGGGGCTGGCTGTGGACCGATTCAGCGACCTGATCCAGCAGCGGGAGCGCTGGTGCAGAGGGCATATTCAGGTTTCAAAAAAATGGAACGTGCTCAAGATGCCCGGCCTCCGCTTTCGGCAGCGGCTGATCTATTTCAATGAACTGATCTACTGGCTTTTCGGCGTGCAGAAAATGATCTACATCCTGTGCCCTCTTCTGTATCTCATCTGCGGGCTCACCATCCTGAACGCCACGCCCTGCAGCCTGCTGATGCTGTGGCTCCCTACGTTTGCCGGGCTTGTTCTGTCTTTCCGGTCGTTCCGGCATCAAAATCGCAAGATTATGTGGAGCCATATTTACGAAGCGGCGATGGCGCCTTACCTGGCGGCGGCGTTCCTGACAGAATGGCTGATCGGCAAGCCGGTCCCATTTCATGTGACACCGAAGGAACGAACTGCAAAGCGCGCGGCATTTTCCTGGCACATGGCGCTGCCGCATATTGTCCTGTCTGCTCTCACGGTGCTCGGCTGGGCCATCACCTTCTGGAGAATCCAGTCCGGCGGTTGCAGCGGGACGGTCCTGCAGGCCATCGTGATCAATGCGGTATGGTCTGTTTATAACATGATTGCAATCGTGGCGGGCATCCTGCTGTGCCTTGAGCAGCCGCACCTTCGTGCCACCGAACGGATTCCCGGTCGGGCGGCCGTACTGCTCCGAGCAGCCGGACGGACAGAGCCGATCTCCTGCAGCCTTTTGGATCTTTCCGAAACCGGCGTGCGTCTGGAATGTGATACGGTGAACCTGCAAAAAAGCGACCGGGTACAGATTGATTTTCCCTATGCGACCGGTGTACGCGCAACCGTGGTGCGCCGCAAGGTATGGGAAAACCGGTCTGACGAAATGGCACTGCGGTTCACCGAGCTGTCTGAAAAGCAATATGCGGGCATTATCCGGTGCCTCACCCAATGGTCAAACGGATATTTTCATCCGGAGGCCCCAAGCGACCTGGAAACGTCCCGAGTCCCCTCTTATACCCTGCAGCGGAACGCGGAATAAGACCGATTGCACAGGCATTCCGCCCGCCGCTGCTGCGGCCGGGGTCCGAAGGAACGTTTCCATCCCGTGCCGCACAAAAAGAACGGAGTTGTCGATTTTGGAAAAATCGGCGGCTCCGTTTCTTTTGCTGGATCATCTCCATTTATGAACGGGCGCCGGTGCGGGCCGGCTGAATCACGGCCTGCACCGGCCCGTCAACGGATATATTCTTTGGGAACCAGCAGTTCCGCCCGTACAAGGTCGCCTTTAGTATATGTATCACCCGCATGCAGGTAAAGCCGCGCATTGGCGTGCAAAACCGACCGACCTCTCGACATGGAGCGCGGCACCGTGACCGCCTTGTAGACCCCGTCTTCCAGATAGATATGGAGCCTGGCACAAAAATCGATCCGCATCCCGCCGAAATCTTCCTGCAGCGCCGCTTCCAGCAGAGGGGGCACAACATCCGGCTGCCCCAAAAAGAAGTCAACCGCCGCATGCACGTAAAAATCCGTGGTGATCTCCGCGCCGACCGGCGGACCCGCGATGCCCATGACCGGTTGGCTGCCCACCATAGAAAAACTGGCATGTTTGCCCGGACCGTGCCCCAATTCATAAACCAGCACGCGGCCCATCTGCTCCAGCACGTCAATATTGTAATCCATACTGCCTTTAGAAGAGCCTGCATTAAGGATGACCATATCCGACCGGGCCAGCGCGCTTTCCAGCGCTGCGCGGATTAACTGCGGCTCATCGGGAATGATGGACAAAACCAGCGGCTCAGCCCCCCATTCACGCAGGAACGCCGCCATCATCACGCTGTTGGACTCCACATTTTTACCGGCAGGCACCGGCCCCCCGGCCGGGACCAGCTCGTTACCGGTCGGGATGATCGCCACGACGGGTTTTTTATACACTTCCACCTCGGTGATTCCGCCGGAAGCGAAGCAGCCCAGGTGGGCGGGGGCCATGCGCATACCGGGTGTTGCCAGCAGCTCGCCGATCTCCAGAAAATGACCGGCAGGGCTCACATGCTCGCCCGGAGCGGACGGCACTTGCGCGATCCGCAGCCGGCCTTCCGCATCGAACGATACCTTCTCAATGACCACTACGGTGTCGTATCCGTCCCGTATGGCTACGCCGGTGTTACTGAAATAATATTCCTCGCCCTCTTTCCAGCGCGCGGTGTCCGGCATGCCGTTCTGAAAATCCGCAAAGCGCACGCCGATGCCGTCCAACTGGCTGGCCGGACGGTTTGGCAACCGGTTTTGGGAGTGCACTTCCTGCGCGCAGATGCGCCCGAGACTGTCCGCCAACGAGACGATCTCCGTTTTAGATATTGGGGAGATGTTCTCGCGGATGATCCGGATCATCTGCTCACGGGTGGGAGTGAAATCATGCGATTGATACGGACGATACATAGCGGTCTCCCCTTGTCATTTTTATTTTCAGATAGAAACAAAGATGAATCGACACATCAGCGGGCACAGTCCGTGTCCGAGCCGGTGAGGATGCCCAGTGCGTGCGGAAGCTGCGGCAGGATAAAAGACAAGCTTTCACGCACAGCTTTGGGGCTGCCCGGCAGATTGATGATGAGGGTGCCGCCCCGAATGCCTGCCGCCGCCCGACTGAGCATGGCACGCGGCGTGAACTGCATGCTGTAGGCACGGATGGCTTCCGGAATGCCCGGAACCTGCTTTTCTACAACAGACAGGGTGGCTTCGGGCATATTGTCCCGCTTGGAAAAGCCTGTCCCACCGGTAGTCAACACCAGATCGGCCTTTTTCCGGTCGCACATCCGGCAAAGCTGTGCCGCCAGCCCGTCGTAGTCATCCGAAACCAGCGCATAATCCACCACCGTATAGCCGGCCTGCCGCACCAGTTCGGCAATGGCCGGGCCGCTGAGGTCTTCGCGCTCACCTGCCGCGCCTTTGTCACTCGCGGTGAGTATGGCAACTGTATAACCCATTCCACATGCTCCTCCCTTTCGTCCCGGTATCGTTCATCCGCCGATTTGCGCCATCTTCTTTTGCTCCGGGCAAGACGCGTTCATCTGCGCAAAATCCTGCGCCAGCGGCTTTTGCGTGATCGTTTTCTCCAAAAGGGCGGTCAACTGCGCATCGCCTGCACCCGTGCGCAACAACGGCCACAGCGGGACTGCGTTTCCGCTGGCAAGACACGGTTTCAACAAACCGGTGGCCGTCAACCGCAGGCGATTGCACGTCCGACAAAACGAATGGCTGAGCGGGCTAATAAACCCAATCTTCCCGGCAAACCCCTCCACCGACACATAGCGCGCGGGACCATTCCCTCTCCGACCCTCCCAGGGCATGAGCGGCCCAAAGGCTTGCTCCAGACGGTGACGCACCTCGTCGGTTTTCACCGGAGTGAATGCCGCGCCGCAGCCGATCGGCATCAGCTCAATAAACCGCACATCCAACGGCTTGTCTTTGGCCAGCTCCGCTAATGCGGGCAGTTCATCCTCGTTGAGCCCGGCAATCGGCACGGCATTGATCTTGATACGCAGACCCAAAGTGAGCGCGGCGTCTATCCCTCGCAGCACATCCGCCAGGCCATCGCGGCGGGTGATGGCACGGAATGTTTCCGGGTTGAGCGTATCCAGACTGACATTGACCGCTTCCACCCCGATCTGCGCAAGCTGCGGCAGAAATTGCGGCAACAAGATGCCGTTGGTCGTCATCGTGACCTGCCGGATGCCTTTTATCCCACGCAGTTTTTCCAAAAAGCCCAGCACGCCGCGGCGGACCAGCGGTTCTCCGCCCGTAACCTTGATTTTTTGAATCCCTGCGCGAGCCGCGCATGCCACCACCCGGAGCAGTTCCTCATAACGAAGCGTTTCGCTGTGCGGCACCAGGGAAATACCTTTGTCGGGCATGCAGTAACGGCAGCGCAGGTTGCACCGATCGGTAATGGACACACGCAGATAGTCCACCACGCGCTTTTCCATGTTCTCCATGTGTTCCCATTTTCTCCTTCAGAATACAGGCCGCTCACAGGCGCGCAAACCTGCGGCCACGGTTCGCAAAGCGGAAGCTTTCCGCGCGGCGGCAAATGGCAGGCGGCCGGCGTGTTAAATATGAAATATTATACGATATATTGTCAAAAGGCGCAAGACGCATTTATAAATGGCAATCATACCGCTTTTCTCATCTTTGTGAATTGATTTGTACAGAAAAAGACATATTTCGGTTGAATCCATGTAAAAAAACGATCACATCGTCGCTTTTTAAAGTGGATATATTGACAGAACGAGCCTTAAATATGTATAATGATTCATAATATATTTCATTTTAACACGTTTCGTTATACAGTCATCTGCCAGCAGCATGGCAAAACGCAGTGAAAAGGCAAGTGGTATCATCATGAATATTTTGGAATACGACCGCATGGCGGACACGGTCTTTTCACCGATCTATGACGTGATCGCCGAACACATTGTGCAAAAAGCGGGCATTTCAGAGGGCGTTTTGGTGGACATCGGCTGCGGCGGCGGGCATTTAGGCCTCACCTTGCTCCAAAAGACCTCCATGCGCGGGTATCTGGTGGATGTGGACGAACATGCAGTGGAAATTGCCGGCAAACGGGCGACACAGTGGAACTTGAGCGACCGCGCCAAAACCATGGTGCAGGATGTGCACAACATGCAGTTTCCGGACGGGTTTGCAGACCTGGTGGTAAGCAGAGGGTCTTTCGGGTTCTGGAAAACCCCCGAGATCGCCTTTTCCGAGATTTGGAGGATTCTGGCGCCCGGTGGCACGGCCTATGTGGGCGGCGGCCTCGGCAACCGGCAGACACAGGCGGTGATACGGGAGAAACTCAACGTGCTGGACCCGGAATGGCCGGCTTCCATGAAGCGCAAGATGCAGACTTTGAGCACCCCGGCCTACCGCGAAATCTTTGAAAACCTGCACGCAGCCTATGAGATCATAGAAAACGAGGACAGTGGAAGATGGTTCATTCTGCGCAAGACGTCCACATAGAAAAGGCACCCGGCAGTTTGTGGCGCCGCGCCCTTTGGCTTGGGATGATCGTTTTGCCGTTGGTCCTGGCCGTCGTTTCCTTTTCCGTCGGCAAATACCCCATCTCCGTTTCCGAGCTTCTGCACACGCTGATCTACTATTACATAGATCCCAGCCAGATTCACGACCCCAATCTACAGACCGTGCTGTTCAACATCCGCCTGCCGCGTGTGCTGACGGCCCTGATCGTCGGCGGAGGGCTTTCCATCGCGGGGGCGGCCTATCAGGGCATGTTCAAAAACCCCATGGTTTCCCCCGACATCCTCGGCGCTTCAGCCGGCGCGGGGATGGGCGCCTCGCTGGCTTTTCTGCTTTCGATGTCCATCGGAATGGTGCAGCTGTTTGCTTTTTTCGGAAGCCTGGCGGCGGTATTTCTCACCATGACAGTCAACCGCAAACTCTCCTACGACCCGCTGCTGGGCCTGGTGCTGGGCGGCATCATGGTGAGCACGCTGCTCAACTCCATCACCTCCGGCATCAAGATCCTGGCCGACTCCAGCAACAAGCTGCCCGCCATCACGTTCTGGCTGATGGGCAGTTTTTCGGGCATCACCCGCGCCAACCTTCTCAGCATTCTGCTGCCGATGGGAGCGGGATATGCGCTGCTGTTTATTCTGCGCTGGAAACTGAATGTGCTCTCGTTCGGTGAAGAAGAAGCACGCACCATGGGCGTGAAAACGGCGGCCGCGCGCAGATGGATCATCGTGGGCGCCACACTCATCACCGCATCCGCCGTTTCCGTCTGCGGGATGGTGGGCTGGGTGGGACTGGTCATCCCGCATCTGGCGCGGGCGCTGGTGGGCCCCAACTTCAACCGGCTTATTCCGGCCAGTGCGCTGCTGGGCGCCAGCTACCTGCTGGTGGTGGACAATGTGGCGCGTTGCGCCTGGTCGGTGGAGCCGCCCATCGGCATTTTGACCTCTGTGCTCGGGGTGCCCGTTTTCTGGGTCATCTTCCGGCACAACACACGGGGATGGAAAACATGATCGATGTGAAAAACCTTTCCTCCGGCTACGGCGACAAGCAGGTGCTCCAAAACGTCTCCTTTCAAATCAAAGAGGGCGAATTTGTGTGCGTGCTGGGCGCCAATGGATGCGGGAAAACCACGTTGCTCAAAACCCTGCTCGGCATGATCCGCCCTTCCGCCGGAGAGGTGCTGCTGGACGGCGAGGATGTCCACCGGATGAGCGAAAAGGAACTTGCCAGAAAAATGGCGTATATCCCGCAGACACATGTGCCCCCGTTCCCGTACACCGTGCTGGACGTCGTGCTCATGGGACGCACGCCGCATCTGAACGGCATGCAGATACCAGGCAGGGCGGATGTGGAGCTGGCGCGGGAAATCATGGAGTATCTGGGCATCGGCTGGATGGAAAACCTGCGCTATACCCAACTGAGCGGCGGACAGCGCCAGATGGTCATCATCGCACGGGCGCTGGCGCAGCAACCGTCCATCCTGCTGATGGACGAACCCACTTCCAGCCTGGATTTCGGCAACCAGTACCTCGTTCTCGAACAGGTGGCCCGCCTGACCCAAAAAGGGATGGGCGTGCTCATGGTCACCCACGACCCCGACCACGCGTTTTATTGCGCGGACAGGGTGGTTGCGCTGAAATCCGGCAAAGTGCTCCAGACCGGCACGCCGGAAGAAGTGGTTTCCGAATGCACGATGGGCCAAATCTACAGCAAGCGGGTCAGTGTGGCACGGGTCACGCTGGATGACGGCAAAACCTACTCCGTCTGTATTCCTGTGCCGGACCGTTAACCGGACGGCACAGCTTTATTATATAGAAAGATACAGAAAACCGCTCGTGCAGCCCTGCCTTGCAAGCTGCAAGAAAAGCGGAAATCTGAAAGGAAGATGGAGAGATGAAAAAAAGCAACACGGCAGTCAAATGCCTGCTTCTCGCGCTGAGCGTGCTGACAGCGGCGCAGGTTTTGACGGGATGCGCCCCCAAAACCACCGCCCAGTCGCAGAGCGGCAGCTCATCGCAGCAGGCGGACACCGTCCAGATCACGGACGACGTGGGCAGAAAGGTGACCATCCCGGCGCCGTCCAAACTCAAAAAGGTATATTACACCAGCCCACTGGGCATGCTGTTCGTTTACAGCCTGGACCCGAGCAAAATGGCCGGCACCGCCATGAAATTCTCCGACGCGCAGTTGAAATACCTGCCGGACGCCACCAAAAGCCTGCCGTATATGGGCGCCATGGACGGCGGCGGCAAGCTCAACCTGGAAGCCCTTGTTTCCTCCGGGACCCAGCTCATCATCTCCGCGAACGAGAACATTACCAACACCACCGCAAGCGATGCGGACACATTGCAGCAGCAGTTGAACATCCCCGTCCTGGTCCTCAACAGCGATATGACCAAAATCGCCAACAGCTACACGTTGCTGGGCAAGATCTTTGGCGAGCAGCAGAAAGCTAAAGAGCTCTCCGATTACTGCAAAAGCGTGTTCACCAACGTGGTGGACAAGGTGAACAAGATCCTCGACAGCAAACGCGTGAAGGTCTATTATGCCGAACAGGCCAACGGCCTTTCCACCGAGCCTACCAGCTCCAGCCATGCGGCCGCCCTCAAATATGCCGGCGCCCTCAACGTGGCGGCGGTGGACGCCAAGGCGGGAAGCGGGTTCAGCCCTGTTTCGCTCGAGCAGGTCATCTCCTGGGACCCGCAGGTCATCATCTCCTGGAGCGACTCCAGCGGCGGTGCGTTCAGCAGCATCCGCCAGAACAAGGACTGGGCCGGCATCAGCGCGGTGAAAAACAGCAAGGTCTATGCCATGCCCAACACGCCGTTCAGCTGGCTGGACCGTCCGCCGTCCATCAACCGTTTTCTTGGCATCCAGTGGGTGGCCAACCTGCTTTATCCGGATGTTTACAAAGTGGACATTGTGCAGGTGACGCAGAAATTCTATCACCTGTTCTATCATGTGGATCTCTCCACGGCGGATGTCAAGGCACTCCTGAAAGATTCCGTCCCACAATAAAGTACAGCCTGCCTGTTCATCGCCCTTCCGGTTCCCGCGGAGCCGGAAGGGCGATGAACGCGCCAAGACCCTTTCAACGTTTCAAGCGGACAATGGCAATGGCGCTCATGCGGATGACGCTTTGACCGGACCACTCCTCCACCGCTCTTCAACATGCAACCTCAAAAGGCTGACCGTCCTGTTTTACACAGAAGCGGTCAGCCTTTTTGCACTGGATATCCGCGGGGAGAACCGCCCCCGATTCGGTTTATGCTTCTCCACGCAAAGCGTTTGGGCATGTAGATGCCACTCTGTAAGCCAGGCGCGTTTTTCAAGCGTTTTGAATCAGATCGACTGTTTTCGTAAAAACGGCGCCTTCCGTGACCACTTTTTTCAAATGGTCCAACAGTCCCTGAATGGATTGGGCAGGCACGATACATTCCACGACGACGGGCAGCTGCTCACTGAGAGAAAAGAAGGATTGCTTATGAATCACGTGATCTTTCCCATACCCAGCGACGCCTTTGGTTATCGTGGCCCAAATGACCCCTTTGTTTTGCAGAAACCGCAGGACCTTATCATACTCGGATTCCTTAAACCAGGAATTCTGCTGCTTTGTATAGATCTTCACCACAAAATAATCGGATGTTTCCATGCCGGCTTCCTCCACTCCGTGTACCACACTGATCTGTCCATGAGGCAACTGCCGCATCAGCTCCGGTTTGATTCGATCAACCGTGTCCATATCCGTGATGCTTTCCAAAATGACGGGCAGATCGTTGCATTCCGTATCCGCCAAAACAGGCGCGTGAACCATGCCCCGATAATCCAGGCTCATTTCACCGCGGCGGATCGTCAAGCCCGGCAGCCCTTCCTTCCACAAAAAGGTTTTCACCCAGTCGTAAACTCCTTGGGAATGAGGAAGATCCTGTTCGCCGACGACGATTCGAAGCAGGCATCTCATCGTATCAAACCACCCTTTCCTATCTTCACGATACGGCTTTTGCGATTGTTCCGCCCAGCCAGCAGAAAAACAACGCCAAAAACAGATTCAGGCACACATTCACAGCCATCCACCCGAATTTCCCTTCAACGAAGAATTGCACCGATTCATAACTGAAGGTGGAAAAGGTGGTCAACCCGCCCATAACGCCGGTGGTCAGAAAAAGCCTGGTTTCCGTCGAAATGGGCCAAAACGTCATACTTGCCTGCATGATAAAGCCAATGAGCAGTCCCCCGGCAACATTGACGATCAGCGTTCCAACCGGAAACACGCCCAACGTGCGTGCTGTCCATGTACTGATTGCATACCGCAGAGCGCCGCCAAGAAAGCTTCCCACTCCCACAAACAACAATCTTTGAATCTCCATATCTCAGTTGTCCCCCACCTTTAAAGTCCAACAACACAACCTTAAAAAACAACTCCTACTTTAAACAATAAAGTAGGAGCCATCAACATCCGCGTACATTGCGGCGAATTCCTTCGCCTATATGTTACATCATAAGCCATCTTGGTGATTTTGTAAACATATTTTTGGCTGACTGCATCTGAAATATAGACGCGTATTTCTCGTTTTGAACAGCAGCCGGCCGCCTATCCGTCCGCAACGTGCAACCGGCATGCGCTCAAGCGGGCGGAAGGCGAGGCGACGGCACCTGTGCCATATCCCGCGCAGATCGGAAAACCGGATCGAGCGGGCACCACAACCGACTTATGGCGGATCTCCGGGCGCGACGCAAGCATCCCGCGCCTGCATCGTCGAACAAGAGGACGGCATGGCCGCCTTTCTTGGCCTGCGAGCGCGCTTAGGGTATATTCTAAACGCAGAACCACATACTTGTAAGGTGGAAGCGCAATGAGCGCGCGCCGGATATGGACAAACGCCCGGCGCACTCCAGCGGCCAATACCGGTGAGTTTGAAAGCGGTACAGCCAAATAGCGCGATGTGCACAGACCGTCATCTTTATGTGAAAAAAGTATATACATTTTTTCTAAAAAGTATTTACATTACATTCGAAAAGGTGTACAATAATGTCACTGGATAAAGGGCCTTATTCAGACAAATTGCTCAAGAACCATTTTACGGAGTTTATGGAAGGGGAAGATATCAGTATGGGTAATGCTGGTGCAAAAGCAGAAAAAATGTCATTCATTGACAAATTCACGATCTTTGCTCAAAAGTTGGGGGCACAGGTTCATCTACGTTCGTTGCGCGATGCGTTCGCAACGGCAATTCCAATTTTCATTCTCGCCGGTATCGCCGTTTTAATCAACAACGTTGTACTTTTACCAACCGGATTCCTGTCGCATATCATCAGCCCGGAAGTTTTAACGACCTGGCAGGGATGGGGCAACACCGTCACCAATGCAACGTTGAGTCTCTCATCGCCTCTGATCGCAGTGGCCATCGCATATCACTTGTCAATGAATAAGCGTTTTGACAACCCAATCGCGGCAGTAATCGGCGTCTTCGCCTGCACGATGGCGATGCTCCCGCTGACGGCACATGTAACGCCGTTGGGCGCCACGAAAGCCATTGCGGTGTCTGGTGCGATTGCGTATGCGCAAATCGGTACGCAGGCTATGTTCACCGGCATTATCGTCGGCCTTGTCGGCACGGAATTGTTTATGGCCCTCTCCCGCTCCAAGAAACTGCGGATCAATTTGGGAGACAACATTCCGCCGGCTGTTTCAAAATCATTCAACATGATGATCCCGACGATGCTGTTGATCTCCATTTTTGCTTTCGGCTCATTCCTTATTCAGGCATTTCTTCATACGGACTTCGTTTCTTTGGTCGCCATGATCATCCAGGAACCCCTGCGGCGCGTAAACACGAGTCTGCCCGGCTATCTGCTGATTTTGTCCTGCGCGAACCTGCTGTTCACCTTCGGGATTCATCAGGCGGTTCTGTCCGGCAGTCTGCTCGATCCTCTTCTGCTCATCAATATGAATCTGAATACCGCCGCCTATGCGGCGCACCACACCATTCCCACAATCATTAACACGTCGTTCCATAATACGTTTGGTTTGATCGGCGGTTCCGGATGCACGCTTTCCCTGCTCATCGCCGTCTTTGTATTCGGACGGTCTCAGGTCAATAAGGATGTTGGCAAACTGGCCATCGCACCTGGTTTGTTCAATATCAACGAACCTGTTATCTTCGGCTTGCCGATCGTCTTTAATATCCCGATGATTATCCCGTTCATTCTGGCTCCGGTCATGGGTACAACCATTGCCTATTTTGCAACAGCGTTGCATCTGATCAGTCCCTGCGTTATTTTCCTGCCATGGACGACGCCTCCGCTGATTGCTCCGTTCCTGGCCACCGCAGGCGATTGGCGTGCCGTTGTTCTTCAAGTCATTGTCATTGCACTGCAGGTAATGCTCTATCTGCCATTCCTGAAAATCAGCGAGCGTATTCAGCGAAATGAAATGGAAATGATAGAAAAGGAAAAAACTGCTGAAGCGCATTCTGCCGAAAACGCGTAAAGAAAGGGCGATAAACATGATAAAAATTTTATTGACTTGCAACGCCGGTATGTCCACAAGCATTATGGTGAAAAAAATTCAGCAAGAGGCAAATGCCCGGAGTATTGAGGCCGAGGTCTGGGCCGTGCCCGAAGTCAGCCTCAACGAAGAATGGCACAAAGCCGACGTTATCCTGCTTGGGCCGCAGGTTTCCTTCCTGGAAAAAGAAGTGAAAAATATCACCAAAGGTCAAATACCCGTAGGTGTGATCAATATGCTGCATTACGGGCGTATGGATGGCAAAGCGGTCCTGGATCAGGCACTGAAACTGTTGGGGGAATAAAAAAACATGGCAACTGAAGAACAAATTTTTACAATCATCAGTGCAACCGGCACAGCCAAGAGCATGTACATGAAGGCACTCGATGAATATAAAAAGAACAATGTTGAGCAAGCCGAAAAATTGATGAAAGAGGGGGATCAGTGTCTGGTCGACGGACACAAGATTCACAGCGGCCTGGTTCAAGAGGAGGCATCCGGTAATGCGCAGGATGTTTCTCTGATCCTTGTGCACGCGGAAGATCAATTTATGAGTGCAGAAACAATTAAAACAATGGTGAAAGAGTTCATGGCAGTATACAGCGAACTGAATACGCTCAGGCAATCTGCAACTCAAAACAAATAATATAGCAAATAAAGCATGCGGGTTGTACTGGTTTCGTTCTTTGAAACGTGGTTCTTCTTGCATGCTTTTGCTATGTTTGCGTACTGAAACGACATACCGTTCTACTCAAATGGAAGAAAGGAAGGCAAATCGCAATGGGAAATGCTTTTAAGCCGGATTTTTTGTGGGGAAATTCCGTCTCTTCTATGCAAACGGAAGGCGCTGTTCATGAAGGGGGAAAAGGTCCTTCCATATACGATGATCCGGAATTATGCGTTCGCGGGAAATCTTCCGATTGGGTCGTGGCAATCGACGACTATCACCGTTATGATGAAGACATTGCCCTTATGGCCGGCATGCACATGAATTGCTACCGTTTTTCCATTTCCTGGTCCCGTGTTTTTCCGGAAGGAGACGGAGAAGTCAACCCGGAGGGTCTGGCCTTTTATGACAGCCTGATTGACCGGCTTCTTGAGCACCATATTGAACCGATGATTTGCCTCTATCATTTTGACATGCCTGCCCACCTGGCAAGGGAATACAACGGCTTTTCCTCCCGATATGTTGTAAACGCCTTTGTCAAATATGGCCAAACGATCATCGACCGCTATAAGGACAAAGTGAAATATTGGCTGACATTCAACGAACAGAACTTGTTCGGAACGGACCCGTCCATAGGCGGCAGCTATTTGCCTGTCAATGAGCGGAATTTGTACCAGACAAACCATAACGCACTGGTTGCCCACGCGAGGGTTGTCCGCTATTTGCATGAACATGCAAAAAATGCGGTGATCGGCGGCATGATCGCTTATCAACTGGTCTATCCGGCATCCGCTTCGCCAAACGATCAACTGATCGCCCAGGAGATCGATGAGCGCCTGAACCAGTTTTATCTGAATGTATACAGTCATGGAAAATATCCGGAATATATGTTAGAATATCTGAAAAAGCATGGTTGCCTTCCAAAGTTCGAAGCGACGGATGTGGACGACTTGCTAATGGGGAAAGTGGACTTTCTCGCTTTCAGTTACTATAGCAGCACCACGATCAGTGCAAATAAAATACCCGTCAATATGCCGGTTTACCGCTATAAAGAGTTTGGTCTTGTCGATAATCCATTTACCGGTACGACAGAATGGAATTGGCAGATCGATCCGGTCGGTTTCCGCTTGATTCTCGACAGAATGTCCATTCGCTATGGACTTCCGGTTTTCCCCATTGAAAACGGGATCGGCGTTGACGAAACAGCAATAGACGATGAGATGATCCTGGATGATTATCGTATCGCATATCACCGCCAGCATCTTGAACAATTGCAAAAGGCCGTTACGGAAGACGGTGTGGATTGCATGGGGTATCTGACCTGGGCGGCCATTGACATTTTAAGCTCTGCCGGTCAAATGAAAAAGCGGTATGGATTCGTTTATGTGAATCGTGATGAAACAGACATAAAAGATCTAAAGCGAATCCCCAAAAAGAGCTATTATTGGTTTGCGCAGGTTGCGCAAACCAACGGACAAAATTTAGGCTAAAGTCAAATTGGAGGGAGCATATATGATTCAATATTCAAAAATTGCAAAAGTGATAGAGGAAAGAATTAAGAACCATATATACCCTCCCTTTATGAAAATTCCAACCCAGCAGCAATTGGCTGATGAATTCGGCACAAGTCGGATGACGGTAAAAAAGGCGATTGATTCACTCATCTATTTGGGCCTTCTGGTAAGCATTCGTGGTTCCGGTACATATGTGATGTCAAACCCGATTGCAAATGAACTCGATTTCAGCGGTAAGTCTTATCTGGGCCTTTCTGCAACCATGCAGGGAAAAGGAAGAAATCTGTCGAGTAAAGTCATTGCATTTGAGCATGTTTTCCCGGATAATTTACAGCAAAAAAGGCTGCTGTTGAACGAAACGGATCCCGTCTACCGAATCATACGTCTTCGCTGCTTGGATGGAGAACCCTACACGCTCGAATATACTCATATGCCGATCGGTATCATCCCCGGGTTGAACGCCGAGGTCTTAACACATTCGATTTATTCGTATATTCAGAATGATCTTGGTTTGAGAATCGGGAGCAGCTATCGAGTTATCCGGGCCAATATCCCCGATGCATATGACAGAAAATACCTGGAATGTTCCGACAATGACCCGGTATTGGAAATTGAACAGGTTGTCTATTTAGACAACGGCATGCCCTTTGAATATTCCCGATCCCGTCATCGCTATGATAAGGGCGGGGTTTCGGTCAACAACCAGGTCACACAAATGGATAAAACCTTTACTTGGAAAAAGAAGGATTTTTGATAACGAAAAATCAACAACACCGACGTTTTTTCTTCATTTGAAATCTATTTCACGTCAGGAGGAAATCATACCATGCAGACATACACATTTCCAGATCATTTTTGGTGGGGATCAGCAGCAAGCGGACCGCAGACCGAAGGGCGATTCGATGGAGACGGAAAAGGCGAGAACATCTGGGATTACTGGTATCAAAAAGAGCCGGAACATTTCTTCAATCGTGTCGGTCCCGATAAGACGTCGCAGTTTTATAAAATGTTCAAGGACGATGTCCGGCTGATGAAGGAAATCGGCCATAACACATTCCGAACGAGTATTCAATGGAGCCGCTTGATCCCAAACGGCACCGGAGCCGTCAACCCGGATGCCGTGCGCTTCTATAACGAGGTAATCGACACGTTGATTGCAAACGGCATTGAGCCGTTTATCAATCTTTACCATTTTGATATGCCCTATCCCCTTCAGGAGAAAGGCGGATGGCTTGATCCCGCGACAGTCGACGCCTATGTTGCGTATGCGGCGACATGCTTTGAATTGTTTGGCGACCGCGTCAAAAAATGGTTTACATTCAATGAGCCGATCGTCTGCGTTGAGGGCGGTTACCTGTACCAATTCCATTATCCCAATGAAGTAAACATGGCTCATGCGGTAACTGTGGGCTACCATGAGATTCTGGCCAGCGCGCGGGCCATCCAGAAATATCACGCCGGGAACTATGACGGGGAGATCGGAATTATTCTGAATCTGACGCCAAGCTATCCGCGTGATGCCAGCAACCCGGACGACAAAAAGGCCTCCGTCCTGGCCGACGCCTTTTTTAACCGTTCTTTTCTTGACCCGGCAGTCAAGGGAACGTTTCCTATAGAACTCGTGGAAATCCTCAAGGAGCTTGATTTGGTTCCCGAATCCGCTACCGAAGAGAACGTAGCCATTATCGCTGAAAACACGGTCGATTTGCTAGGAGTCAACTATTATCAACCGCGGCGTGTGAAAGCAAAAGAATCCGAAGAGGGTTCTGTCCATCCTATGCCGGACGACTATTTCGATTATTATATTCTTCCCGGGCGCAAGATGAACCCTTATCGCGGCTGGGAAATCTATGAAAAAGGGATTTACGATATCTTGATCAATCTTCGCGATAACTATGACAACATCCGTTGCTTCATTTCCGAAAACGGGATGGGCGTCGAAGGCGAAGAGCGATTCAAAAATGCCGACGGCGTAATCGAGGACGATTATCGCATTGCGTTCGTAAAAGATCATTTGCGCTATGTGCATCAGGCGATTCAAGAAGGCAGCGCCGTTCAGGGGTATCATATGTGGACCTGCATGGATAACTGGTCCTGGACGAACGCTTACAAAAACCGCTATGGATTCATATCGGTCGATCTGGATCAGGACGGAAAACGGACGATCAAAAAAAGCGGTCGTTGGTTCAAGCAGCTTGCGGATGCCAACGGTTTTTCCGACCATGACTAAACGTGCCTTTCCACACTCGTCTTTTGCGTAAACCTTCTTAAATAAACCCACTCGGCAAATGATCCACCCAAACGGGCAAACGCCGGCAGGAAGGATTCGGGAGATACGATGCCAATCAAGCTAATCGCCCTGGACATGGACGGAACAACTTTGAAAGACGACCACTTCACCATTTCACGCAAAAATCGCCGGGCCATTCAGAGGGCGATTGCACAAGGGATTTGGGTTGTGCCGGCTACCGGTCGCTATTTACAGGGTATTCCCCGCTCCATCCGGACGATCTCGGGAGTACGCTATGCCATCACCTCAAACGGCGCCTGTGTTACCGACCTGTATGGAGGGAAACCCATCCACACCAACCTGATTCCTTTGGAAACGGCAACGGAAATTCTTGCGGTTACGCGCCAATTCAACACATTCACCGAAGTTTACCGTGATGGAAAAGCCTATACACAGCGCGGCACTGCTCCCCCGGTTCTTCGAGACAAACTGTATTTTCCTCTGCTTTCGCTGTTTCTGCGTCGCGAAAAAGTGGATGACCTGATCCGTTTTGTGTGCGGCACCGGCGCAAGCATTGAAAAAATTGAACTGCTGATGGAAAACAGCAGTTTGAAGCGGCAACTCGAAAAAAAACTGGAACCTTATGCACTTTCGGTTACGACGTCCGGCATGAACACCCTTGAGATCACCAACAGCGGAACCAGCAAGGGAGCCGCTCTGGAACAGCTCTGCACTCATCTCGCCATCAAACGGGAAGAGGTGATGGCAATGGGCGACAACTGCAACGATCTGGAAATGCTGGATTGGGCCGGTCTCGGCGTTTCCGTTGAGAATGGCGATCCCATGGTCAAAGATGCGGCCGATTTTGTCACATTCCGCAACAATCAGGACGGGGTTGCATACGCCATCGAGCGGTTCGCTCTCTCCTGAGTTATGCCCACGGTTGGCCTTGGCTCCGGCAAGTGTGGAACTCTATCCAGACAGCGCGTATGGATACGGTCAATTTATCGTCGATGTTTCTTTCTGTAATACTCAATAGCATTGTTGCGGCCGCAGCGGCGGCCAAACAAAACAAATTGGAAGTATACAGTCGATTATTGGAAAAGAGGGAATAAGCTATGCTTTACGCGGTTGGCATCGACCTGGGCGGAACGAACATCGCCGCAGGTATCGTCAACGAAAACTATGAAATCCTTGAGAAAAAGAGCGTTCCCACCGGCGCCGAGCGGCCATGGCAGGAGATTGTGGCCGATATGGCCGACCTGGTCAACGCGGTGATCCAGCAGGCAGGCCTTGCGGCGACAGACTGTGTGGGTGTGGGTATCGGCAGCCCGGGCACCTGCGACAGCGACACCGGCGAGGTTGTATACTCCAACAACATTCGCTGGGAGCATATACCGCTTGCCCCGGAGATGACCCGGCTCACCGGACTGCCGTGCAGCATCAGCAATGACGCCAACTGCGCCGCATTGGGCGAAGTGGTGGCCGGTGCAGCAAAAGGATGCCGGAACGTTATCCTGATTACGTTGGGAACCGGCGTGGGCGGCGGTATCATCATCGACGGCAATATCTACGAGGGCACTCAAAGTGCCGGCGCCGAACTGGGACATACCACATTGGAAATGGGTGGCGCGCATTGCACCTGCGGGCGCGAGGGTTGCGCCGAAGCTTACGCTTCGGCCACCGCACTTATCCGCCAGGCAACGGAAGCAGCGGCGACCCACCCGGAAAGCCTGCTGGCAAAGGGAGAGATCTCTGCCCTGACAGTCTATGACGCCATGCGTGCGGGCGACCCCGTCGCCGTCGAGGTGGTGGCAAACTATGAGCGGTATCTGGGCGAGACCATCGTGAATATGGTCAACATCTTCCGGCCGGAAACGCTTCTCATCGGCGGCGGTGTCTCCGGAGAAGGCGCGCCGTTAGCCGACCGTTTGAGCGATTATGTGCGTCAGCATTGTTTCGGCGGTGACCATAGCTTCGTCACGCCGGTAAAAATAGCCGCGCTGGGCAACCGGGCAGGTATTGTGGGCGCAGCGGCCCTGCGTCTGCACGGCAGTTCCCGGGAACCGCTGAAGCTCTCCCCTGCTTTCAAGGATTACCTCTGGGGCGGCAACCGGCTGAAAACGGATTTTCACAAAAAAACCAGCCTTTCGCCGCTCGCGGAAAGCTGGGAACTGAGCGCCCATCCGGACGGCCCCTCTATAATCCAAAACGGCGCCTTTGCCGGTAAAACACTGCCCGAATATCTCAAGGCGGAACCCACGGCGGCAGGCAGCAAGGCTGCGGGCGGAACGTTCCCCATACTCATCAAGCTGATCGACGCAGCACGTGCGCTCTCCATCCAGGTGCATCCCAACGACGAATATGCACAACGGGTAGAGGGCGAGCCCGGCAAAACGGAAATGTGGTACATTGTGGACGCCGCACCGGATGCGTTCTTGTATTACGGCTTCAAGCATGAAGTTACCCGGGATGAAGTGGAACGACGCATCGCCGACGGTACGCTGACCGAACTGCTCAATGCGGCTCCCGTACACAAGGGCGACGTCTTCTTCATTGAGAGCGGGACGGTGCACGCCATCGGCGCGGGCATCCTGACCGCCGAAATCCAGCAGAGCTCCAACACGACCTACCGTATGTTTGACTATAATCGACTGGGGGCGGACGGGAAACCGCGTACCCTTCATGTGCAGAAAGCGCTGGATGTGGCGCATCTGGCGCCGCCCACTCATCCCGTGGGCCCTACAGAGCCGCCCGTCGCCCTGCCGGACGGCGAGGAAACCACCCTTGCCGCATGTCCGTATTTTTCGGTAAAACGCTTACGCGTATCGGGCTGCATCGAGGGCACCGTCACAGCGGACAGTTTTGTCTCTCTGCTTTGCCTGAATGGGCAGGGTGCGTTGCTGTATGACGGCAAAGCCACCGCGTTTGAAAAGGGCGACAGCCTGTTTCTCCCCGCAAACATGGGCGGATACAAGATTGCCGGACATGCGGAACTGCTTGTTACCACCAGATAATGCAGGCGATTCCTGCGCCCGCATCCGGCTTATTGCCGCTTGCACACGTCCCATGCGCATTGGCGTCGGCGTACGGCTTTTGAAAAAAACCGAAGCTCCCCCCGCCGCACAGCAAAGGAAACGACACGGAGACCATATTCCTGCCGGGATGGTTCCAGGCAGATGCTGATACTATAAAAAGCGCAGATGCCAGAGCACCGATCCGGTGCTTAGCATCTGCGCTTTTTCTTACGTATGTACCTTTGGCATTCAAAAGCCGTGCCCGCGGATCGGTAAGACTACGCGACCCCCAGAGCACGCAACGTTTCGTAGCAATTGGAAATGGGGTGGTAGTCGGTCTTGGTCAATGGGCTTTTCACATCGCTTAACCGGACTCCTTCGCGGCTCAAAATATTGTACCACCCGCCGTATACCGTGTCGATCAGATGAGACCAGCAATAAGAAAACATCACCGTGTAGGTTTCCCAAGAGCACTCGCTGCCCGGACGGACGGCCCGCAGTGCGGACGCCCCAATCGCCTCGGCCTGCACCCAGTGCATTTTGCGGGGATCGATCACATCCCACTGAGGGGAAAGCAGGTAAAAGATGCCGCCGTACTCCTCATCCGCTCCACGACTGAACCCGGCACGGTAAAGAAAATCGGAACGCTCCCGCATCCAGCTTTCGTGCGCATAGCGATCTAGGATCAGCAGAAGCTTGCTCCATTCAATCTGATGACCCGGCACGAACCCTGTTGGGCGGAACTGCACAAGGAATGGATCCCGCTCAATATAAGTCCAGTCAATGCTCCAGTCCGGGTAGAAATTTTCCCAGATCCAACCGTCCGACTGCGACGCAAGCCCAACCGTCACATTCTGCGCAAGGGTGTGGGCGCGAGCAAGATATTTCGATTCACCAGTCGCTTCATAGGCGGCAATCATGGCTTCGCACAGATGCATGTTTGCGTTCTGCCCGCGGTAGGGGGATACTTTCGACCAGTCCGCGCTCATCTGATCCCGGTACAGGCCATAGCGCGGCTCCCAGAAATGCTCCTCCAGCACGTCGTAGGTATAGGAAACGATCCGCTCCGCCTGCAGAAAGCCCGCACTTGCCGCCCGCGCCGCCGCGAGCAGCACAAAAGCGTGGCCATATGCGAATTTGGTTGCATCCGTCACCTGCCGGTTCCGGAGCATCCAGTAATACCCGCCGTTCACCGGATCGAGATGATACCGCTGCAGGTAGTGGATGCCCCTTTCCAACCCGCGCTTATACCAGGCAGGTTGCCGGCCCAATATCAATCCGATGCTGAAGTCATAGATAAACCGAGTGGTGCTGACGAGATGCTTATTATACGGATCGCAGATGGTTCCGTCATCCAGAAAACAGTTATAATAGCCTTCATTTGCATCGTCCATGCAGCGGGGATAATAAAAATTCAGAATACTGAAAACTTGGCTTTTCAACCACGCCGGGTTTTGAAAACAGTCCGGGGCCAATATGGTTTCCATGCCATTGCCTCTCTTATGGCTGCATGGGAGCGTTGCCCACGCGGAGAATCCACCTTGTGTCTGCTCACACATTTCCCGGTACCTTGACTGTGGGTATTGCATATCCATGATGCTACCTCCCGTATCATTTCTTTTTCAGTATATGCCGAACCGAAGTGGACACGCATCTTGACGGACTTGCACTGCACCGTTCTTAAATCAACCAGCGGATGGCTTTCATCATTTCCGACAAATTTCCATCTGTTTGGATAGCCGTATTGATTCCCCTGCCGGGCAAGAAAGCGTTACCCGCCGTCCGGATAATCAAAGAGGCTTTGGGCATCCCTTTGCATGTATGTCTGCTGGACAGTCTGCTCCATCTTGTTGGCAAAACGTCCGCAACGACAGCGCTTGTACTTTCCACCATCACGCTAAGTGGCGCCGCAATTCAATAATTGGAAAAAACAGCAGGTGCGAATGGCTATTTTGTATCGCTTGCCATTTTAGATGTAATTGGTGCAACTCTCGGAAATCGGATACCGAATCACATGAATGAATTGGCAACGATCTTCTGCGTACTTGTGCTTTCCGGTCTCAGTGCGCTTATTAAAATCAAGTCCTCAATGGACACACAACCGGATAAGGCAACAAAAACGGGGGCGATTGCAATACCAATCGGCTTGACATCTGGATTGGTGACCGAAACAATCGCCTATCCATCACGTAGCCTGGTATAGACTGGGGCAAGATATTTGTTTACGTATTGGAAAAATAATCTAACAATATGCTTAGAGTAAACAAAATATTGGATTTTTAAGCGATGTATTTTTTTTCGTTTGCGGACCGAAAGAGGCAGGAGACATAAAAATGCCCCCGAATAGAGGCTCGTGGCAACAGATCCATCCGGTACACCCTTAAAGGCGCCGCCACAGGAAACAGGCCCTTATATGGTTTTGATTTATGGGAAAACGGGGATTGTTGATTCAACTGCCCCCCGCGACTATATTGAGAAGAGCGGTTCGTTGATTATGAGCGCAAAAAAGGAACGTCCTTTTTAACGTCCCTCATCGCAGCTTTTTGAATCGTATGGGTTTTTGACCAGAAAACAATTAGACCGGAACACCCGACGGGCACCATTGCAAAGCATAAGCCCATCATCCTGGAAAACAACTGCCCCAACGCTTTCCAACGAATTGCTTGCATCAAACACCATCGTCATTCGCAGATTGCAAAGCTTCCAGGCTGTCAACCGGCATCCACAGGCGGTTTTACCTGCTCATTCGATTGTTCTGATTTGGCAATGGAGAAAGATGGACGGTTTCCTCATTTATATACATTTCTTCCGCCATCTGCTGCACTTCCTCAAGTTCTTCAATCACATCCGTAATTTTATTAAAAAGCGTCAAATACATTTTTCGATAATCGGCCATTCCAACGTCTCCCATCTTACACAAATGCGAAGAACATCCATTACAAGTTATAACAAACCCATCATCAATGACCGGAGAATTCCAATGTCAAAACTCGAAAAATCCATCACAGCGAAAATCAACTTGTTTAAAATAGCCGCACAAAGGCCGCTATGAAACAGAAAAGCAACGAAAAACCGCGTTCATATGCCCGGCATACGATAAAGCCACCGTCGCTTATCTGGAAGATGCACAACTCATACATGCATTCTGTGGGGATTGCGGTGCCGTTACAATCCTTCGTCCCGTGGTACTTATGAATAACTGATGATCGGATCGATAACCTTTTGTTGCAAAACATCAATAAAACCATGATCCGTCACCGCAAAAGACGGGATAGCGGCCAGACAAATAAATGACAAAAACATAAAGGGAATCGAAATGGGGCAACCCATGTCATGGATCACCCGATTCAATTCCCTCTTTTTATCTGCCAGCTCATCAGCAGGCAAATCACTCAGCAGGCCGCATATTTCATATGCAAGTTCCGCCCGGATTTGTCCGCCATCCGCCACCACTTGCCCGCCGTTCAACTCGGCAACCCGGTTGACCGCCAGTGCCATATCCTCAAAATTCGTGCCCAAGACGATGATGTTATGATTATCATGGCCGACCGAAGAAGCGATTGCCCCGCGGGTCAGATGAAAACCGCCCATAAACGCTTTGCCGATGTTCCCGTTTTTTCCATATCGCTCTACTTGCGCGATATACAGGACATCCTGTGCAACGTCGCACTGGACGACGCCGTCTTTTACATCCAAGGCTGCTTCTCTGCCCACTGTAATCGGTATAAAGGGGAGCGTATCCATGACCTGAACGTTTACCTTGTTTGCTCCGTCAGGGGCTTTTATTGCAAAACTTTCTGGTGTAATGGGGTTTTTCAAGGTCACCGTGTGCAGCAGGCGCGAATCATGCACAGCCTTTGGGTAATGGACTTGCATTTGATCATACAGGGCGATCAGCTTCCCGTTGCTGATAACCGTTTCCACTTGAAAATCCTCCGGACCAGACGTGATATTGATATCTGCCCATCGTCCCGGCGCCAATCCGCCGAGCTGGTCGTCCAGTTCATACGCCCTTGCCGCGTTCAGGGTGACCATCTGGATCGCGGTCGCAAAATCAACGCCGTCCGCCAGAGCCTCTCTCACCGCTTGATCCAGATGCCCTTTGTCCACCAGATCAATCGTATGCAGATCATCGGTGATTATGCTGACACGCGACGTATCCATCTTATTTTTCAAAATGCCCTGCAGGCAATCTTTCAGATTTTTGGCAGCGGAGCCTTCACGAATCATCAGGTGGCAGCCCGCCCGGAGACGTTCGACCGCATCGTCCCCGCTAAGCGACTCGTGATCCGTGCGCACACCTGCCGCCACACACATATTCAGCTCCGGTCCTTTTATATCCGGGAGATGCCCATGGATCGATTTTCCATGGGCTTTGGCATATTCAATGGATTCCATCAAACCAGGAAACCCGCGCGTTATGTATTGTCCCACGCATTCGGATAATCCAACCGCATCCGGCCTGCTCAATGCCTTCTGAACGATCTGCAAATCAAACTTCCCGCCGCTCGTCTCCAAAAATGGTGAAAACGGCACATGGGAGGGAACAACAAAATAAATTTTCAGATCAGTCGTATTTTCTTTGAGCACCGCCTCGATGGCTTCTAAGCCGCCCACCACACCCAATTCATGCAAATCGGTCATAATGGTCGTCGTCCCATGCCGAAGCACCGCTTCCGCAAAGGACCGAATGGACAAATTGCTGCTCTCTGGATGAATATGCCCGTCAATAAAGCCCGGTGTGATATAGTTCCCCTGCGCATCAATGATCCGGGTGTTTTCGCCGATCGTGTAATCAATGTCGCCCACTGCCGCTATTTTTTCGCCGGCCACGGCGACTCCGCCCCGATAGATTTCCTTGGTGAACACATTGACCAATTGTCCGTTTTTAATGACCAAATCCGCTTTTTGCCTACCGACCGCAACATCCAGCAGCTTCTTGTCCATAACGTCCACCTTTCTGACAAACACCAAATCCGACATATTTTCCATTTTTATTCCTTGATTTCATTATATTGTACGTTGTTCGATTTGTCAATCATTACCTGACTATGTTATACTGAAATTACAGTTATATACAGAAAGAAGGCTGCATTATTATGGATTTGGCACTGATTGGGCAGACCATCAAGGACAGACGCATCAAAATGGGGAAATCAATCCGGGAAATTGCAAGCGCCTGTGAGATATCGCCAAGCACGATCAGCATGATAGAAAACGGGAAAACATCGCCCAATCTCCTGACACTGAAAGCGGTATGTGATGCATTGAACATCCCGGTCTTTTCTCTGTTGCTGGACGAAGACGAAGACCGGATACGGCTTGTGCGCAGAAGCAACCAAATCACCTTTATCCGCAATGCAAGCAACGGACAGTCCCTGGTGGAGCGTTTGATTATACAGGGAAAGAACGAAATGTTTGCCGCAACGATAAGTGTTCCGCCACACACCGATTCCGGCGACTATGCGCACCATGGCGGTGAGGAGTTTGTTTTCGTTTTAAAGGGAACCGCAACGTATGACCTGCAGGGAAAACGAAAATATGAGCTGAGCGCATACGATACATTATATTATCCCAATTATATCGGGCATCGTTGGGAAAACAATACGGACGAAGAGGTCGAAATCCTGTTGGTTTCAACCTCTCCATACAAATTTTGATTCCGAACTGCGGTACGTTGTCATTTCATCATGCGGCTTCCGGCAAGCACATGCATGTACAAAATCCGCTTTCTCCACAAAAAGGCAAAACAAATGCGCCCATCCATCCAGATGGGCGCTCGTTTAAAATCTTCAGCGATTGTGTCCGCTCTGTCCTCCAAAACCGCCCGGCGGGACTCGACGCTTCCGTCTTCAAAGCCGCCCGCCCATAAAGAACCGGTGCAGATCACCAACCCCTTCCGCGATAAAATCCGCGCCGCTGTTTTGGAGCTCTGACAAGCTGCCATAACCATATAAAACACCGACCGACGCAATGCCGATCTCTTTTGCCCCGAGAATATCATGCTTGCGGTCACCGACCATCACAACGCCCGAAAGATCGGTGACTGCATTCTGCTCCAGCGCATGCGCGATCACCTCGCTCTTTTTTGTCCTTGTTCCGTCGAGTTCACTGCCGGAAATGAACTGAAAATAGCGCATCAAACCGAAATGCTCAAGGATCTTCACGGCATAGACCGTTGGCTTTGATGTCGCAATCATCAGCGTCTTGTCCCTATCCGCAAGCGTTTTCAGAAGATGCTCCATCCCGGCATAAACAGCGTTTTCATAAAGCCCGGTCGTTCCAAAATATTCCCTGTACTTTGCAATCGCCCGGTCTGCTTCCAGTTCGTTGAATCCATAATATTGCATAAAAGATTCTTTGAGCGGCGGGCCTATGCATTTTGTCACCTCGTCCAAATCTTCCACGGTTATGCCAAAATGTTCAAGCGCATACGCAATCGATTTGGTTATCCCCGTTTTCGGATCCGTAACCGTTCCATCCAGATCGAACAGGATATACTCGAACTGTTTCATTCCATCCCTTCCCATTTGGTAAAACCGGCGCTTCACACCGCACGATCCGCGATCCGTTCAATCCCGGAACCGAATCGTGCAGTTTTCCATGCCGTCTATGATTGCGAGGCTTTGCAGATTGTACCCCGCCGCACGCAGCTTATCGCCGCCTCCCTGGAACCCTTTCTCGATTACGATGCCGATGCCGGCAACAGAAGCGCCCGCCTGCCCGGCAATATCCAGCATACCAAGCTGGGCTTTGCCGGTGGCGAGAAAATCATCCAGGATCAGCACCCGATCCTCGGGCGTCAGAAAGCGTTTTTCGAGTATCGCGGTGTATTCGTTCCCGTGGGTAAAACTCATGATTGCGGAGGTGTAAACATCCCCGTCGATGTTTTGGCTTGCCGCTTTTTTTGCAAAGACCACCGGCACATGGAAATACTGCGCCGTAATACAGGCAATGGCGATGCCGCTTGCTTCGATCGTAAGGATTTTAGTGATCTTTTCCCCGTCGAACAGCCGCTTGAATTCCCGCCCGATTTCATTTAACAAAGCAATATCAATCTGATGATTTAAAAAGCTGTCCACCTTGATGATATTGCCCTCTTTGACTCTGCCGTCCCGGAGAATGCGTTCTTTTAACCGTTCCATTCTATTTCCCCACCGAAAAATGTTGCTTGTTCTGCAATACGAAGCGATACACAATTATAGACCGTTGCGAGGACATTTGCAAGGCGAGCACGCACCGCTCCCGCATGCCGGTTTGGTGTTGAAACCCGCCCGTCCTTGTCAACCCCCGGCTGCTATGATAGAATGGACCCGAAAACAGGCGTGGCCACCGGCCGCGTCTGCCGGATACGATCCGGCCCGGACGTATATAGAACACCCGCGTGCAGCATCCTAAAAGATGCACCGGGAGAACGGTTTTATAAAACCCCATCCGACGAGGTACAACAAGATGTTCAAAAAAAGCACCGCCCTTTGCATTCTGGCTGTGGCCACGGCAGCCATTTTTGCCGCCTGCCAGAAACAAACACCCCAAAAAACCTCCGCGCCGTCCAATACGGCAAGCCGGAGCGCGGCAAGCGCCGTCTCGTCCTCCACTTCATCCGCCGCCGCGTCTTCTTCCGCGTCCTCTTTTCCAGCTCCGGAATCCGACCCGCTTTATGTCAAGGCATACGGGTACTATGCCGCCGACCGGTACGACGACGCAATCAGCGTCTGCAACCAGGCACTGGCTGCAAATCCAAATTGTTTTTGGGCATACAACGTCAAGGGCATCGCGACCTATTTCGCAAATGGAAACTCGGCGGCCGCTTCGTGCCTGAACCTGATCGACAAATCCACGACGATTGATCCGGATTACAGCTATGGCTATTTCAACAAAGCGCTGATCCAAAAAGGACTGAAGGACTGGAACGACTCCCTCGCCAATTTCAACAAAGTGCTTGCGCTCAAGCCGGGCGATACATGGTCCTACTACGGGATCGCGACGGTCTACGCCGATACCGATCAAACCGACCAGGCGCTCCAATACCTGAAGCTTGCGATCGACACCGACCCGTCCGGCGTCAAGGCACAAGTTCAGGACGATATGAACCGGCATTTTTCACGTTTGAAGGACGACCCCCGTTTCCAGGCGCTCGTGGGTTCCTGAACGTTCCCAGACACAGCCGTGCCGCGCGGACGGTCAGCAGCGGCAGCTGCCGCGCATCACCACTTCAAATCCCAGAGAGACCTGCTGCGGACTATGGGGATTGTGTTCCAGCCTGTCCAGCAGCATGCCGGCCGCTTTCGCCCCGCTGGTCTTGTAGTGGTAGTGGACGGTCGTCAACGCCGGTTCGATGATGCCGGAGATCTGGCTGTCGCCCACGCCGACCACCGCGACGTGCTGCGGGATCTTTCGCCCCGCCGCGCGGAGAGTCTGCATGGCGCCTACTGCAATGGAATCCGTGGCGCAGAACACGCCGTCCAGATCCGGGCAAACGGCCAGCAGCTTTTCCATGCTCCGCCTGCCCGACTCCATCGTGAACGGGCCGTAGCACATGCGCTCGTTCGGGACATCCACCGACGCTTCCCGCATGGCTTCCAGAAAGCCGTTTTGCCTTGCAAGGCCCGCGGCGCGGTCTTCAAGCGTGACGCCGATGAACCCCGGCCGCCGGCAGCCCGAACGGATCAGCAGAGAGGCCAGCTCTCCGGCCGCGCCGAAGTCGTCGTAATACGCGCAGTCAAAGCCTTCCAGCCGCTGCCCGATCAGCACCACGGGGATTTTCATACCGCGCAGCATCTGGCGGTGCTTTTCGGTCAGGATCGTCGCCATGAACAAAATACCGTCGGTATTGGTTTGGAAAATGGAAAGGTACTGCAGCTCCTTTTCCGGATCGTTGCTCGTGTTGCCCAGCAAGATCTGATATTCCTGCTCAGCGATTGCTTCGCTGATGCCGTCCACCGTCCGGCTGACGGATTCCGAACTGATTTTGGGAATGATTACCCCGATCAGCTTTTTCCGTTTGGTCCGCATAGTTTGGGCGCCAAGCAGAGGGGCATACCCTGTTTTTTCGATCACTTTCTGAATCTGTTCGCGTTTGCTCTGGCTCACATATCCGTTGTTCAAAAAACGGGACACGGTCGTGCTGGAAACTCCGGCAAGCTTGGCGATATCATGGATATTCAAGGCGGTCTTTCCCTTCATACCCGTTTTGCGGCCGGCCCCTCGGCACTGTGAAAACAGGTGTACTCAAGTGTATATAGCATAGCAAACGCACGCGGAAATGTCAAAATTCCCGTTCCAAAAATCATAACGAGCATATGCAATGTGCATATAAAACCAGAATTATATTTGTGTATTATGGGCATTTACCATAATATCTGCATCAGGTATACTATATACATCGATGATGGTATCGATTCCATATTTGCTTTCCTGCATTTGTCCACGCACTCAATCGTACTTGATATGTAATCGATACCATGTCCAACAACATCACCGTCACCTGAGGGTTGAAGGAGGAACTATCATGAATTACAACAAACTAGCCGAAGAGCTGCTCGATCTCGTCGGCGGAGAAGAAAACATCTCCAGTGTCGCACATTGCGCCACCCGCCTGCGCTTCGTTCTAAAAGACGACGCAAAAGCGCAGACCAAAAAGATCGCCGCGCTCGACGGCGTGAAGGGCGCGTTTTCCAGCGCGGGGCAATACCAGGTCATCATTGGCCAAGGCGCGGTGAACGACGCATATGATGCGCTGGTGAACCGGGCCCATATCACGGAATCCTCTGTGGATGAGCAGAAGGTAGCGGCCGCCCAGAAGCTGAACATCGTACAGCGTTTCTGCCGGATGCTCTCGGGCATCTTCGTGCCGATCATCCCGGCCATCGTGGCCTGTGGCCTGCTGATGGGCCTGCTGAACACCCTGACCAGCTTCAAGGTCATCGGCACCACCAGCGGTCTCTACCAGCTTCTGAATATGTTCTCCAACGCGGCGTTCGTCTTCCTGCCGATGATCATCGCGTTCAGCGCGGCCAAAACCTTCAAAACCAATCCATTCCTTGCCGCGGTCATCGGCGCCATCATGATCCACCCGGATCTGCTCAACGCATGGAACCTCGGCCTGCAAAAAGCAACCACGCTGAATGTTTTCGGCCTGCACATCGCCATGGTCGGCTATCAGGGCACCGTCATCCCGGTGCTCATCGCGGTCTGGGTAATGTCCAAAATCGAGCATTTTGTGCATAAGATTGTACCGAATGTGCTGGATATCCTGCTGACACCGTTTATCACCGTCCTGCTCACCGGCTTCATCACACTGGCGTTCATCGGTCCGGTCGGCCGCCTGATCGGCGACGGCATCTCCTTCGGCCTCAAAGACTTCTACATCGCGGCGGGTCCGATCGCCGGCCTGATCTTCGGCGGCTTCTATTCGGCCATTGTCATCACGGGCATCCATCACAGCTTCCACGCCATCGAGGCCGGGCTGCTCGCCAACCCCGCCATCAAGATCAACTTTCTGCTGCCCATCTGGGCCATGGCCAACGTTGCGCAGGGCGGCGCGGCGCTGGCTGTTTACTTCCGCACCTCCAATAAAAAAATTAAGGCCCTTGCCCCTCCGTCCGCTCTCAGCTGCTTCCTCGGCATCACTGAGCCGGCCATCTTCGGGGTAAACCTGCGTTACGGCCGTCCGTTCATCGGCGGTGCCATCGGTGGTGCAATCGGCGGTCTCTACATGGGCCTGATGAAAGTCGGCATGAACGGCCTTGGTGTCACCGGCATCCCGGGCATCGCAATCACCAGCGGCTGGAGCATGGTCAACTATACCATCGGCATGGGCATCGCGGCCGGCGTCGCGTTCCTGGTCACGGCCTTGATTTTCCAGGATAAAGACCTCGACGCCGACGACGATACACCTGCTCCGCTGGTTCAGACGCCGGCAGGGCAGCAGGCATGAGCTCCCGTACACTCCCCCGTTCTTTCCCCAAAAAGGAGTTGCTTATGAGCTATAAACCGCTTTACCACATCTTTTCAGACGGCGCGTTCCTCAACGACCCCAACGGGCTGCTATACGAGAACGGGCAGTATCACGTGTTTTACCAATGGAATCCGTCCTATCCGGGCGGCAAGCGGGTAGGCTGGGCACACCGCTGCTCGACCGACCTCATCCACTGGACAGAGCTGCCCCCCGCCCTGCTGCCGGACAACTGGTATGACCGCTGCGGCTGTTATTCCGGCAGCGCCGTCATGAAGGACGGCAAGATTCATCTGCTTTACACCGGCAATGTGCGTGACGACGGCTGCGAGCGCGAAACCTATCAGTGCCTGGCAGCATCGGACGACGGCGAGCATTTTACCAAATATGCCGGAAACCCGCTGCTCTCCGGCCCGGCCGCAGGCTATACCGCACATTTCCGCGACCCCAAAGTCTTTGCGGATCAAAACGGTTATGCATTCGTTTTAGGCGCGCAGACAACGGACGAACACGGTCGCGCGCTGCTTTATCGTTCCCCCGACCTGCTCTCTTGGAAATTGGACGGCGCCCTGCAATTCGACGACCCGGAACTGGACGATTTCGGCTATATGTGGGAATGTCCGAACCTCTTTGAACTGCCCGACGCGGCCACGCTCCAAAAGCACGCCGTTCTGCTGTTTTGCCCGCAGGGGCTGAAGCCCTGGGGCATGCGGTTTCGCAACCGGTATCAGTGCGGATACATCGTGGCCCCCCGGACATTCAACGGCACCGGTGCGTTCATCGGCGGCTCGGCGTTTGAAGAGATCGACCGCGGGTTCGAATTCTACGCGCCGCAAATATTTTCCGCCGGCAAACGCACACTGATGATCGGCTGGATGGGCATGCCGGAAGAAGAAGACCAACCCTCCGCGCAAGAAAACTGGATGCACTGCCTCACCGTGCCGCGCACCGTATGGATGGAAAACCGGAAACTTTTCCAGTGGCCGGTGGAAGAACTGGATGGACTGCACGGCGAAAAGCAGAGCATCTCGCTTCTGCCGCTGGAAAACGAAGCCGCCAAACTGCCGGACTTTTCCGGTGCCTGCTATGACATGCGGCTGACATTCGACACCACCCGGGCGCAGTCACTCACTCTATCCCTCCGGCAGAGTGAACAGCAGGAGATCCGCATCACATTTGCCGACAGCGTCCTCCGCATCGACCGCAGCCGCTCCGCTTACGCGCCCGGCGATCCCGTCCGTGAGGTGCGCCTGCGGCACCCCGAAAAGCTGGACCTGCGCATCCTGTCCGACCGCTCGGCTATGGAGATATACGTCAACGGCGGCGAAGAAGTCTTCTCCCTGCGGTGTTATCTGGAGGAAGACGCCGTCCATACACACGTCGGCATACAGGGCAAAGCTGTTTTGACCAAAGGGGAGTTTTACCCCATGCATGCCTGACAGGCGCACCCGAAACGGCCGCCGTAATCGTACCATCTGCGGCACACGTCATAAGAGCCGGCAGGCCCGTTCCGGTACGGGCTGCCGGCTCTTTGTTTGGAAAGCAAAGCGGGAGCGGCGCACCCCCCTCGGAGAACCCCTGGCAGACAGGGCACCTCACGGGACGGATGGCCTGTCGATTTACACGGCAGCCTCATTGTAATCTCGGCGCGGCGGCAGTATAATATTTTTGTTTCGATATGCCTGTATGGACTGGAGAAGTGTATGAAAAAACTGATTTTGGTCACATCGCCGCCTGCCAGCGGCAAAACGTATGTATCCAAACAGCTGGCCAAGGCGCTGAGCCATGTGGTCTATCTGGATAAAGACACGCTCATCCCGCTTTCCAAGCAGATCTTCGTGGTCGCCGAACAGGAATACAACCGCAGCTCGGATTTCTTCAACAAATATATCCGGGACTACGAATACGAAACGATCGTTGATCTTGCTCTGGAGGCGCTTGACTACGACCATACCGTGCTCATCAACGCGCCGTTCACACGCGAGATCCGTGACAACACCTATATCGGCAGCCTGAAGGCCCGGCTGAAGGAAAAGGGGGCGTCTCTGGTCGTTATCTGGGTGATGACGGACATCGAGGTCGTAAAACAGCGGATGATCGCCCGCAACTCCGACCGCGACACCTGGAAGATCGCACACTGGGACGAATATATCGCCGGCTGCAATTTCAGCATCCCGTCCAATCTGGACAATCCAGCCGTCAAGGATGACCTGCTGCTCTTCCAGAATTCCTCCGAGGAGGAATTTCAAGCCTCGATGAAACGCGTGCTGGGCATTTTGGAAGAAACCAACGCCTGATCGCGGACACATACCGCAGCCTCAAAACAAAAATAACGGAAGTATGGAAACGGCCCCGGTCCATGCGGACCGGGCCGTTTTATTGGAGGATATATCATGGGGATCTGGGAACTGTTGCTGATCGCCGTCGGGCTTTCGATGGACGCTTTCGCGGTGTCGGTCTGCAAAGGGCTGTGCATGCAGCGCTTCATGCCCCGCCGCGCGGCAGTGATTGCCCTGTTTTTCGGGGGGTTCCAGGCGCTCATGCCGTTTCTGGGGTGGGTGCTGGGGCAGCAGTTCTCGCGCTACATCTCCCAATGGGATCACTGGATCGCGTTCGGGCTGCTCACGTTCATCGGTGGAAAAATGCTTTGGGAGGCCCTGCACGACAAGGAAGTCATCTGCCAGAATAAGTATGCCCCGCTCGACCTGAAAGAGCTGTTCCTGCTGGCGATTGCCACCAGCCTGGACGCACTGGCCGTAGGCGTCACGTTCTCCTTCCTGCACAGTTCGATCGTGCCGTCGGTCACGCTCATCGGGTGTGTTACGTTCGCACTTTCCTGGTTGGGCGTGTTCGTCGGTCACCGGTTCGGCGCGTTTTTCCGGAAAAAGGCCGAGATTGCGGGCGGCGTGATTCTCATCGTCATCGGTGTCAGAATCCTTCTGAGCCATCTGGGCATCCTGTAACGTCTTACGGATAAAATGGCGCCCTGCAATTGTAAAGGCGCGCGGAGTTTGCTATACTGGAAACATTGATATTTCTAAACAGAAACAGCATCGTGTGTTCGGAAGAAACTGTCGTTTTCTACAAACGCCATCCGGCCGTCAGGGAGATAAACCACTATGCGCCGCATTTTTTCCAAACGCTTGATCTTCATTTCCGCCTGTCTGATTCTGGTGCTGCTGGTTATGACCGTCACCGCCTTTCTCCGCAGCAACCAATCCGTTGCCACACCTGCGCAGGGAGAAAAATTCGGTGCGACCTACATGACGTTAAACAATCCGTTTTATACGATCATCGACGATGAGATTCGCGCGGAACTGGAGTCCAGGGGCGACACACTGGTCAGCCGCGACCCGGCACTGGACGTACAGAAACAGATTGAGCAAATCGAAGACTTCATCCACATGCACGTGCGCGGCATTTTTCTGACGCCGGTGGATGTGAACAAACTCCACCCCGTGCTGCTGGAAGCCCGGCAGGCAGGTATTCCGGTAGTGGTGGTGGATTCGCAGGTATCGGATCAGACGCTTGTAGCCTCCACCGTCACATCCGACAACTACGGCGCGGGCGTGCTCTGCGCGCAGAATCTGCTGGGGACCCGCACCGGGGGCAATATCCTGATTCTGGAGCAGCAAAGCGCGCAGTCGGCCCAAGACCGCATCCGCGGCTTTGAAGACACCCTCAAGGGGCACGGCACGTTCCACATCGTAGGGCGGGCCGACTGCATGGGGCAACTTGAAAAAGCCATGCCCGCGATGGAAACGCTGTTGAAACAGGCGCCCCAGCCCGATGTGGTGATGGCACTGAACGATCCCAGCGCGCTGGGCGCCATGGCGGCCCTGAAAGACCACGGTCTGCTCTCCAAAGTGCTCGTCTACAGCGTAGACGGTTCGCCGGAGGCAAAGGGCATGATCGAAGAAGGCAACATGACGGCCACCGCCGCGCAGTTTCCTTCCAAAATTGGAAAAGCGGCCGCGCAGGAAATGAATCTCATCATCGAGGGAAAACCGCACGAACGGGCCGTCACCGTACCGGTACAGTTGATTACAAAGGATAACGTGCGCGATTTTGGAACGGACGGCTGGCAGTGAGGCGAGAACCGTATGTATAAACGTCTTTTTTCGATATATGTCCTCATGTGCGTCTGGAACCTGGGGGCGATTGTATTCCTCTGCATCGTCACCATCCACGCGTCTTATCTCACCTGCGATACCGGAACCGCCCGCGCGTTCCTCAATCAGGTTTCCGTGGTGCCCAATTCGCCTTGGTGGTCGGCCGCGCTGGCGCTCGGCGGTTATCTTGCGCTCATCGCCGTGCTGTTTTACAAACGCGCGCATCTGCCGCAGCACGCCAACCTCAAATGGATCGCCGTTGCCTTTGAAGCACTGCTGGCCGTCCTTGTCTCGCTGGCGCTGAATTTGAGCTACAGCGGCATCCTGCTGCTGATCATCATCGACCTGATGACGGGAATCCAAGCGCATGAGCGGCGGCTGGCGCTGCTGGCCATTTCCCTGATCCTCTACATCTTCGCGGATTACAACATTATTTCCCTCCAGATCCCCATGGTATCGTTCCAGCAATACCTCACCGGCTACTCCACCGCGCTGCAAAACCTGCTGCTTGGTATCCGCAGCGTCTTCTCCTCCGTCAACATCATCCTGTTCCTGCTCTATGTGCTCATTCTCATGCGCACACAGCAGAAAGAGACCCAGCGCATCCGCCAGCTCAACGAGCGCGTCAACCGGGCAAATGAGAAGCTCAAGCAGATGAATACCAAATTGGTGGATTACGCGCAGAAGACCGAAAAGATTGCCGAGGTGCGTGAACGCAACCGCCTCGCCCGGGAAATACACGACACCATCGGCCATTCGCTCACCGGCATTTCCGCCGGTATCGACGCCTGCATAACCATGATCGACCTTTCTCCCGAAAGCACCAAAGAGCAGTTGGCGCGCATCTCGACCGTAGCCCGGCAGGGTATCAAGGACGTGCGCCGTTCCGTGAGCAAGCTCCGGCCGGACATGCTGGAAAACATGCCTCTGGATGATGCGCTTCGCCAGATGATCGAAGCGGCCGGCACCGCCACCCAGACGGCGATCACCTATGACAACCAGGCCGGGCCGCTGCATTTCGATCCCGACGAGGAGGACACGGTCTACCGTGTGGTGCAGGAAAGCATCACCAACGCCATCCGGCACGGCAAGGCAAAGCGCATCTACGTCACACTGGGACGCAAAGAGAAATGGCTGCTGCTCACCATCCGCGACACGGGCCGCGGCTGCTCCGGCATCCAGAAAGGGTTTGGGCTGCAGCATATGGAAGAACGCGTCGGTCTGCTGGGCGGCAGCGTCTCTTACGACAACGGCAGCGGGTTTACCGTTTCTGCCAGAATTCCGATCCGTTGGGGGTAAAGTGGATGATCCGAGTTTTCATTGCCGATGACCAGGAACTGATCCGGCAAAGCCTGCAGATCGTGCTGGGAGCCAACGCGGACATGGAGGTGACCGGCACGGCCGCAGATGGCCGCGACGTGCTGCGCAGCGTGCGGAAAGACCAACCGGATGTGATCCTGATGGACATCCGCATGCCGGAAGTGGACGGCGTGCAGTGCACCAAGATCATCAAGGAGCAGTATCCGCAGATCAAGATCATCGTCCTGACAACTTTCGATGAGGACGATTATATCTTCAGCGCACTCAAATACGGCGCGAGCGGTTATCTGCTCAAGGGCGTGTCGATGGAGGAACTGTCCGGCGCCATCCGCAAAGTGTCGGCCGGGCAGGCCATCATCAACGCGGAGGTCGCCACCAAGGTCGTCCACATGTTTTCCAAAATGGCGCAGAGCAGCCTGACTTCCCCGACGGCCGGCAAAACGCTGGAGCTGCTCAGCCGCACAGAAAAACAAGTGGTGCGGGAAGTCGGCCGCGGCCTTTCCAACAAAGAGATTGCCCGGAAGCTGAATCTGTCCGAGGGCACGGTACGCAACTATCTCAGCACCATTCTGAGCAAACTGGAACTGCGTGACCGCACCCAGTTGGCCATCTGGGCCACGCAGAGCGGCATTTTGGTCCAGGAAACAGGAGAAACGCCATGAAGCACAAAAGGCGGCTGATTGCGGCGGTCATTGCGGCGGCTCTTGCCGTGGGGGGCTTTTTCATCTGGACATTCTGGCCCAAGCAGACCGTGCTCACGTTCGGCATGATGGCCGGCAGCTATTGGGACGTGCCCAACGGCAACTGCTACCGCATCATCGACCAGACCATCCAGCGGTTTGAAAAAAGCCACCCGGGTGTGGTGGTGAAATACACCAGCGGCATCCTGAAACGCGATTATTCGGAGTGGCTGTCGGAACAGATGCTGCTCGGGCAGGCACCCGACGTGTTCATGGTGCAACCGGACGATTTCAACACCTTTTCCTCCATCGGCGCGCTCAAATCTCTCAACGACCTCATCGCGGGGGACTCTTCCTTCAAGCCCGGCAGCTTTTATAAGGCGTCCTACGACGCCGGGCAGTATCAGGGCAGCCAATACGCCCTGCCCTATGAGAGCGTGCCGGTGATGATGTTCGTCAATAAAACACTGCTGCAGCAGGCGGGCATCTCCATGCCCTCCAACAACTGGACATGGGACGATTTCTACAGCATCTGCAAACAGGTGACGTGCGACACCAACGGCGACGGCCGCCCGGACCTCTTTGGCTATTACGACTACACCTGGCAAGAAGCGGCCTATTCCAACGGGGCTTCGCTGTTCAATGCAAACGGCACCGCCTGTTATATCAACAACGCCAAGGTGGTGAGCGCGGTACAGTTTGTCAAAAACCTCGCGGCGCTTTCAGGCAACACGGAACCCACGTCGCGTGAATTCGATCTGGGACAGGTCGCGTTCCGCCCGTTTTTGTTTTCCGATTACCGCACCTACAAGCCTTATCCATGGAGTATCAAAAAATACACCGGGTTCGACTGGAACTGCATCAAGATGCCTGCCGGGCCAAGCGGCGGCAATGTCTCGGAGCTGAACACCCTGCTGATGGGCATCAGCTCCAAAACGCAGCACAGCCGGCTGGCGTGGGAATTTTTGAAAATGCTCACCGCGGACCCTGTGACCCAACAACAGATTTTCCAGTATTCGCCTGGCGTTTCCGTCTTGAAACAAGTCACGGAGTCGGCACAGACGCAGGCGCTGCTCTCGCAAAGCGATCTGGACGGGCAGGCCATTGATACCACCACACTGGATGAAATCATGAAAAGCGCCGTGACCGCGCCCAAATTCCGCAAATACAGCAGCGTTATCCAGATGGCGGACAGCCGCATCGACACTCTGATCTCCAACGGCGGGGATATCGAACCGGCACTTGCCACCCTGCGGCTGGATATCCTGAATTATATGGAGCAATAACGGCTGACCACGCCACACGGAAAAGCGGGCGGATGCAATGCATCCGCCCGCTTTTTGTTCGTTTTCACGCAGGGAGCAACCAATTTTTACGCCTTCAGCCTGCGCATCTCCGGCACAGGGCCGAAACCCCAGTTTGCGAAACCCATTGGCTCCGCGGTGGGAATTCCGGCAATGTCCGGGCAAACATGTCGCCCTTCCTTTATGGCTATGGCACATTATGTGCGTACATAAGCTTTGATGGTAACGATTTCCCGTCCCGCACTGCGCCCCACGGGCGTGACAGTGTACGCGCCGACCTGCGCCGGCACAATGAACGTCTCGGCAAAATGCACCGTGAACGGCGCAAACGCGCTCTCCGGGCTTTCCACCACCGCTTCCTCTCCCTCGACCAAGTTGAGTACATTGACACCGCCGCCCGTGTCGTGTGCAACCGTCCTGCAAAACCGGTGGCGGCGCGTTTCGATGAACTCCCGCTCGTGCAGACCGGTGGCTTCCTCTGTCCAGCCATCTCCGGAGGCAACCTGTCCGGCCTGCCCGGCCAGCTGTGAGCGGACAAATGCGGTGTCCCGGTCAAACTGGATGTTTTTCGCACCGTGCCCGAGGTGCACCGGACGCGGGCGGCCGTCCATGCCCAGACGTCCCCAGTCCCATAGCTTAAATGTGAAAATATACGGCGTGGCGCTGATCTCCAGCACCACGGTGCCCGCACCGGAACAATGAATGGTGCCGCCGGGTATAAGAAAGTGGTCATGCTTTTTGGCAGGCAGCCGGTTGACGAACCGCTCCGCGTCGAACCGCCCGGTTTTCTGTGCCTGCTTTAGCGCCGAGATCAGTTGTGCCGGCCGGGTTTTCTCTTTCACGCCGAGGTAAACCGAGGCATTTTTCTCTGCATCCAAGATGTAATAACTCTCGTCCTGCGTGTAATGCATGCCGAACGCATCCTGGATGTATTCGGTGAGCGGATGTACCTGCAGGCTCAGATTGCCGCCGCCCATCGTGTCCAGCAAATCGAAACGGATGGGAAATTCCGCGCCGAAGCGCGCGTGCACCCGCTCGCCCAACAGTGCTTTGGGTTGCGCAAACACCAGATCGATGGCGGGCGTTTCCACCGTGACGCCATCCACCTCAAACAGCAAACTATTTTCCTCCGGCACGCAGTCAAAGCACCAGGCATAATTGGGCTTATCCGGGTCGAGGCCGCAGACCCGCTTCATCCATTGCCCGCCCCACACGCCAGGGTCAAAATACGGCACCAACCGGAATGGGCGGCGCACCGCCTGTCGCCAGCCCTCGCGCAGGGCGGCGCCGGTCAGCAGCCTGGGATCGTCTCTGGCGTTGGTATCCAGCAGATAATCCAGGCCGGGCAGCAGGGTCTTCTTATAACGGTCCAGCACCCGCCAGTTGACAAAAAAGGACCGCTTATATTGTAACTGCGGGTCCTGCCCACGGTTGTCGGCGCACCAGTTGGCCAGTTCACCGCCACGGAAGCGCTGCTGGATCTCCCAGCGCGCCATATCGGCATAGACCAGAATATCCGGATGTGTCAACAGGGCCGCCCCCGGGCCGTACACCAGCACGAGCCCTTCCGGACATTCCCGTACCTCCTCCTGCAACCGCCGCCATTTGTGCGGGTCGAAAAACGATTCGATGGGATAATGGCACAGGATGCCAAACACCCTGTCGTCGGTGAGATGCAGGCGGAGCATCCTCTCAATCGTCTCGGCATCGGGCAGGGCGTCGTCCGTCCGCACCACCGCCGCCGGAGCAAGCCCGTTGATAAGGGCGGGCAGCACTTCCCGTTCCCGCACGCCCTCATAACAGTCAACGGCAAGAATCGTCTTTTGCCGGCCGTGCCGTCGCACAGCCGCCGTCAGCTCCACCGCAATGTCCTCATATCCCCTCCACGCAACGTGTTGCACACCTTCTATGCACAGGCGGGGCGTTTTGTCATACAAACTGGTCTTCTGCATCGCTACACTTCCTCAAAAAGCTGTCTTATTTTCGGTTATGCACATTGTCCAACAATCATATAATATGTCGCATTTTTTTATAAATCAAGTACAGAAACCGAAACATGACAATTGTCATGTAAAACTAATGACAAAATACAGATGAAACTGTGTGAACTTTTTGTTAAACTGTGTATTGTCAAAACAAACAAAATTATTTAAAGGAGTTGACGGTTTTGAGATATATTATACTAGTCAGCCACGGGGAATTTGCTCCCGGTCTGGCGAACGCGACCTCCATGCTCATCGGGCCGCAGAACAACCTGCTGGTCAACAGCATGCTCGACGGCATGGGCGCGGATGTCTACGTGGAAAACTTCCGCGAACGCATCAAAGGGATCACAGCCGAAGACCATGTCATTCTGCTGGCCGACCTGGCCGAGGGTTCGCCCATGACCAACGCGCTGAACACCCTTTCCGAAGCGGGCCTGTTGGGCAACACCGTCGCGCTCGCCGGCATGAACCTGCCGATGGTGATCACAGCCGCCATGCTGGACGAAACCCTGAGTGACAAAGACGCGGTCCGTGAAGCCATTCTGGAGGAGGCACACAGCCAACTTCGGGCCATGCAGTTGGAAATCGGTGAAGAGGACGAGATCTGAACCAGTCCGTAATGTATCTGTATAAGGGAGGAAACTGAATATGTCCATTTCTTTTATCCGCGTAGACGACCGCATGGTGCACGGACAGACCTGCACCCGTTGGGCACTGGAATATCCGTGTGACGGCATCGTGGCCGTTAACGACAAGGCGGCGAGCACGCCGGTGCTCAAGGCGGCATACAAAAACGCCGCAGCCGGCAAAAAAACCTTCGTCTGGACCTATGAGGAATGGAAAACAAAATGCCAGAAGGTGCTGGATTCCGACAGCCGGTATTTCCTCATCACCAAAGAGCCGCTCACCATGGCCAAGATTCTGGCGGATGACAAATTCCAGCCCGGCATCAAGGAAGTCATCATCGGGCCGTGCAACGACCGCCCCGGCACCGTCAAACTCGGCAACAACCAGTCCATCACGAAAGAAGAAGCGGAGGCGCTGGAACGTATCTACAAAGCCGGGTATAAAATCAATTTCGCCCTGATCAAAGAAGCCGCCATCGGGCCATGGGAAAAATTCCGCGGCCAGTTTGGATATAAAGATTAACAAACCTGAGGGTAATTGGAAAGGATGGGTGATCCCATGTCAATCAACATTCTGCAGGCAGCCCTGCTGGGCCTGTTTGCATGCTTGGCCAGTCTCCCCGGTATGGGCGGTACCACCATCGGCAACTACACGCTCGGCCGTCCGCTGGTTGCGGGCCTGATCGTCGGTCTCATCATGGGGGATGTGACCACCGGCGTCATCGTCGGCGCGGCGATCCAGATCGTGTACATCGCACTGGTCACGCCGGGCGGCACCGTTTCGGCCGACGTGCGTGCCGTCAGCTACATCGGCATCCCGCTCGCCATCATGGCCATCAAAGGCCTGGGCATCTCCCCAGCCACCACGCAGGCACAGCAGCTGGCCACCAGCTTGGGCGCCGCCGTGGGCACCGTGGGCACCGTGCTCTTCTACTTGACCGCCACCATCAACCTGGTGTGGCAGCACATCGGTTGGAAAGCCATCGAGGAGGGCAATCTGCACAGGGTCTACCTGGTCAATAAAGGCCTGCCGTGGATCTCGCACATCATCTGCAGCTTTATCCCCGCGTTTGCCATCAACCTGGTCGGTTCCTCCATGGTCAGCGCCATCAAAACCTACCTGCCGATGGACGGCATCGCCATGAAGACACTGTTCACTCTGGGCAGCCTGCTTCCTGCCGTCGGTATTGCGATCCTGCTCAAACAGGTCATCACCAAACCAGTTCATTTTCTCAGTTTCTTCTTCGGCTTCACCCTCTGCGCCATCATGGGCCTGAACCTTGTTTCGGCCGCGCTGGTCGCCGGGTTCTTCGCCGTCATCACCTACAACATCCAGATGGTCGCCTTGAAAGCAAGCAAAAAGGCGGCGATTGCTACCTCGTCGGGCGAATTGTCCACAACTGACGATGATGAGGAGGATATCTGAAATGGCTGCTACTGCTGAAAAGACGATCCAAACGCCTGTAAAAAAGGTATCGCAAAAGACCTTGAAAAAATCCTTCCGCGAATGGTTTTACGGCAACCTCACCTGTTTCTCCCAGGAGCATATGCAGACCTTCGGCTATATGTGCGCCATGTTGCCGGTCATCGAAGAGCTCTATGACACCAAGGAAGAGCAGATCGAGGCTATGGAGACCTACCGTGTATTCTTCAACACCGAGCCGCAGGTCGGTTCCGTGGTGGTAGGCATGACGGTCGGCATGGAAGAAGCCAAAGCAAACGGTGAGCCGATCGACAGCGAAGCGATCAACGCCATCCGCGCCGGTCTCATGGGCCCGCTCGCCGGCATCGGCGACTCGCTGGTAGTCGGCACACTCATCCCGATCCTGTTGGGCGTTTCGCTGGGTATGTCCGGCGGCGGTTCCCCGCTCGGTCCGATCTTCTACATGGTGGTCTGGAACCTCATCGCCATCTTCGGCATGCGCTTCCTGTTCAACCTCGGCTACCGTCTCGGCGGCCGCGCCGTGGAGATCCTCGTCGGTGAAAAAGCCAACGCCATGCGCGAAGCCATCACCATGATCGGCACCATCGTTATCGGCGGCGTGTCGGCCTCCTGGATCCATGTCACCACCGCGCTGACGATTATGAACGGCAAAGTGACCATCCTCGACCTGCAAAAAACGCTCAACAATATCTACCCCGGTCTGCTGACCGCCGCCACCGTTATCTTCTGCTGGTGGCTGATGACCAAAAAGAACCTCTCCCCGGTCATTGTGATGCTCATCCTCGTAGCCGTCGCCTTTTTCGGTTGCCTTGTGGGCTTCTTCAACCCGGGCCTCAAATACTAAAAACAACCCGTCTGCGGAGAATGGGAGCGATACAGCATGAATAACGTAAAAACGGGCGAAAGCCATCCGCCCCTGAGCGGGCAGGCGGCGCGTAAGCAGCTGCGGAAAGAAGCCGACATGCAGACGCACGCGCTGGAACAGTTGGCAAAATGGCGGCTGAACGCCTCCATCTTTTCAGCTTTCGGTCTGATTCTTGCCTATTGCGGGCTGGTTAACAAAATGCTTCCGTTCGCCGTAGGCGTGATCGGCCTGGTAGCTACCGGATTGTTCGCAGCCGGCGCGCTGCTGGTGCACCTGAGCATCTGTCATGGGAAAAAGAACGTAGCGCATCTGAACAACATTGCGGAATCGAAGTGAATGTACGTCATGGGATGCAGGATGATCTTTTCGGATATCGACGGCACGATTCTAAACACCAGGCACCAACTGACGGAAGCAACACGGCAAGCCGTAGCCAAAGCACTGGGAAAAGGCGTGAGGATCGTGCTGGTATCCGCCCGGATGCCACAGGGCATGGAGCCCATTCGAAAAGAGCTGGCTCTGCCGGATATCCTCATCTGCTACGGCGGGGCGCTGATCATGGAGGACGGCAAGGCTGTGTTCAGCCGCTTCCTTCCGCTTTCGGAAACCAGGAAGATCGCTGAAACCGCCGGGCGGATAGGCATACACATCAGCCTGTACCGGCAGGATCGCTGGATCATCGGCCAGCCGGACGAATGGGCCGGGCAGGAATCGGATATCACCAGCCTGACACCGGACATCTGTCCGTTTCCCGACATCTTTCAACAATGGGAGGATGCCCGAACCGGCCCCAACAAGATCCTGTTCATGGCGAAACCGGATCGGATCACGGCCCTCAAGCAGGCGCTGGAGCATGAAGTACACACCGATCTGACCTTCTGCCGCTCCAAGCCCACCTATCTGGAGGTCATTCCTCCGGAGAGCAGCAAACGGCTGGCCGTTTCGTTCCTGTGCAAGCGCTACGGCATCCCACGGGAAGACATACTGGCTATCGGAGACGGGGAAAACGACCTCGATATGATCGAATTTGCCGGCATTGGCGTGGCCATGGGCAATGCGCCGGCATCGGTCAAAAACACCGCCGATTTTGTCACCCGCACAAACGACGAGGACGGTTGGGCGTTTGCCGTGCAAAACGATCTATAAGCCCGCCGAATGGCGGCGCTGTGCAGGGACAATACATCGGGTATTTTATCAAACAGGTATAAACAAACAGGCGTGAACGTTTTGTTCATGCCTGTTTGTCGCGTTCGCCGCGGTCATCCGTCGGCACAAGTATTTTGTCCGTTTACAGGCTGAACCGGCCGACCATCTGTTTGAGCATGTCGGCCTGCCCGGAAAGTTCTTCGCTGGATGCGGCGCTCTCCTCGGCCGTAGCCGAGTTGTTTTGCACCACGCCGGAAACCTGCGACAGGCCCTGGTCGATCTGCGCGATGGCCGTCGCCTGCTCGTTAGAGGCGGTGGCGATGCTGCCGACCAAAACGGCTGCCTTTTGGACACTTTCCGCTATCTCGCTTAACATCTGAGCCGTGTCGTCCGCCATTTCGGTTCCGGCTTTCACCTTTTCAACCGAACTCTCGATCAGCGTGGTGGTTTCCTTGGCGGCCTCCGCGCTTTTTCCCGCGAGGTTACGCACTTCTTCGGCAACCACGGCAAATCCTTTTCCATATTGGCCCGCCCGCGCGGCCTCCACCGCCGCGTTCAGCGCCAGAATATTGGTTTGGAACGCGATGTCGTCGATCACCTTGATGATTTTGGAGATGCTGGCGGACGATGTGTTGATGTCCTGCATGGCTTCCAACATACGGTGCATCTTTTCATTGCCCTGCTCCGCTTCCTGGCTTGTGGCCGAAGCAAGCTCGCTGGCCTGCGCCGCGTCCAGAGCATTCTGCCTGGTCTGCGAGGCGATCTCCGTTACGGAAGCCGTCAGTTCCTCAACCGAGCTTGCCTGCTCGGTGGCTCCTTGGGACAGCGACTGGCTCGCGTCGGAAACTTGTGCCGCGCCCGCGGCGACCTCATCCGCTGAGATCACAACGGCATTCAGCAGCTCGCGGAATGCCTGGACCGCCTGATTCAGCGATGCCTTGATCCGGTTGTATTCGCCCGCGTAATCTCCTGCCATCTCAACCGTCAGATTGCCCTGTGCCAACTGCTGCAGCACCGTAGAGGATTCTTCGATGGGGGCTGCGACCGCCGCCATCGTCCGGTTCATTCCGTCAATGATCTTGCGATATTCGCCTTTGAATTTATCGGCGTCTCCGCGAATATGCAAATCCCCCGCAACAGCCGCTTCCGCCTGCCGGTTGGTGTCTTCTATCAGATCCTGAATCGTCTGCATCATCCGAATGAGCGCCGGCATCAACCGGTCGTTTTCCGAACGCTTGCCGATCTTTTTCAAACCTGCCAAGGAAGACATATCGCCGTCCGAGACGCCCACGCAAATTTTTTCGATAGCCAGCAGACGCTCACGCACAGCGTTGATGGAGACGGAAAAATCGTGCAGTAGGCCAGGATAGTCTTCCGACATCTGGGATGAATAATCGTTGATCGCCATTTTGCCCAATACAACGCCCGATTCACGAAGCGGCACGACGACAGCGTCGAGTGTTTGGTTCACGCCGTTGATGATATGGGCATAAGATCCCCGCAAGGTGCCCGCATTCCCTCGCGCTGTAAAATCACCCTGTGATCCGGCCTGCGTCAGCTTGGAAGACTCCTCCACCAGGTAATTCAGCGAAGCCCGGACATCATTCAGGTTGTCCACCAGCGCGGCATAATACCCTTTATACTGGTTCTGGATAGGCTCCTGATGCTCTCCGGCAGCCAGGCTGGAAATAAACACAGCGGCAACATCCAGCGGGTCCTTAAAGGCATCAAACGTTTTGTTTACGCCATGAATAACCTGAGCATAGATGCCTTTCAGCCTGCTTTCATCGCCCCGCGTCTCCAGATCGCCGTTCAGACCGGCCTCCGCCAGTTTATTGGCTTCTTCGGTAAGGATGGCAACAGAATGCCGGACGCGGTTCAGATTGTCGGTCAGGGTCGCGAAATACCCCTTGCAGCTTTGCCGGATATCGTCCTGATGTATCCCCTCAGCCAATCTGTCAAGGAACCCGGATGCCGTATCCAACGGTTCTTTGATCGTATTGAGCATCGTGTTCACGCCGTCGATGATTTCACGGTAACCGCCTTCATGTGCCGTGCTGTCCGCACGGGTGTCCAGTCTGCCCTCCAGCGTCTCCGAGATAAGCATCTGTATGTCCGTTTTCAGGCGGCGGAGCGACTCGACGATGCTGCGGCAAGCCTCCGCCAGCACCTCGGTTTCATCTCCCGTGGAAATATCCAGATCCACCTCCAAGTCGCCTTTGGCAATCGCGGTGGCCACATCGGCCATTTTCACAACCGGCTCGCTGATAACATGCGCCACACGCCTACCGATTCTGAGCGCGATCAGCATAAACGCGGCAATGACCGTGATGATGCCCGCAAGAACACACCAAAACAGGATCATTTCGGATTGATAGCGGTCATGCGCCTGATTGACATTGAGTGTAAACGCCTTTGTCATCGCGTCATTTATGCTTTTACTGACCGAATCGGTAAGCAATGTCTGCGCCTGTGCCTTATCACCCGCGCTGATGGCCGCTTCATAACTACCGAGGAATGCTGAAAAGTCGGAAAGTCCCTTTTCAATAATACGATAATTTTCCGTTTCTACTCCGGAAGAGATATTGTCATGATAAATGGAAGCCTGCTTTTTCATATCGTCAAATGTTGTATTGATTGTATGTATGGTCGCGCTGGGGTCGCCCGTACTCGTAAGAAGTGTGCGGCAATCGACTCGTATCGAAGCGAGGTCACTCGAAGCTAAATACAGAGGATTCAGCGGGACGAGATTTTGCGCGTAAATCTCCTGCGCCGTATGGTTGACGACCACCAGACTGATGATACCCGCCAAACCAAGAATAACATTGCTCAACAGCGCAACAAAAACGACCGCCCTTGTTATTTTTTGAGAAATACTCTGCTCTTTTGGCCTTTTCACAGACAACTCTCCTTCATTTTTTTGCCCGTCCCCCTTGCCGAATCCGGTTATAAGTTGTTTCAAACCGGTGATCTGTCTGTTTGGAGCGCACTGTGGCACAATGTATAGAAAAAGTCAACGCCAATAAACATTCCAAAGCCGTCAGGCGCTTGTGGCATCCCGCTGTTTATGGAATTTTTTTCATTCGTTTATGTTCTCAGCCGCAGGGCTAAAAAGGTTGGCGGAATATAAAAATGTTGGAGGAATATCAATGCGGAAACCACTATTCAATCTGTGGAGGGGCGAACCATTCTATCATATACTGACAAAGAAAAAATATCCACATGCAAAAGAACAATATATCCCAACATATATTGTAAACAACATACATATTTTCTCTAAACACCAGATAAGTCAACTGCCACTTATGGCGGAATCCCAACCATATAGCACTTCATAGCACTTCTGGGTTTTGGAACAGTGTCGGCAACCCCTGGTTCTCCCGCTGCGGTTACTCTGTTTAAACATACACCGCCGCGCAGGCACAGGTGTTGCCCATGCCCCAGACCTTTGCGCACGGCGCCATATTCCAAGCCTCTTATTTTTTTGAAGATTCATTATTTTTTCTTGACAAATCACCGTAGGATATGCTATTATGTTCAAGCGCTCTGAAAAACCGCCGTGCTTTTGTGTGGAATTTCTTCACGAAATTTGTTACTTTGTGCGGAAATAGCGGGATTTAACTGGTTTTGGACCTATCGGCTTTCGGTATCGGGGTTAGATCCTTTGGGCTCACGAATTGCGATTTAGGGGTATAGCTCAGTTGGTAGAGCAGCGGTCTCCAAAACCGCGTGCCGTGGGTTCAAGTCCTACTACCCCTGCCATATGGACTTTCTTTTTCTTTGATACGGCCCGGTAGTTCAGTTGGTTAGAACGCTAGCCTGTCACGCTAGAGGTCAGGGGTTCGAGCCCCCTTCGGGTCGCCATGTGCTGATATAGCTCAGTCGGCAGAGCACATCCTTGGTAAGGATGAGGTCACGCGTTCGAATCGCGTTATCAGCTCCAACAAACCGCTTGGATGCGTGTGAATGGGTCTAAGCGGTTTGTTTTTTCCATTGGTTTTGGACAAGGAGAGATGTCCGAGCTGGTCTAAGGGGCACGACTGGAAATCGTGTGGGGCAGAAATGCTCCCCAGGGTTCGAATCCCTGTCTCTCCGCCAAACAGGAAGCCGCAAGTTCAGTATTTTGCTGGACTTGCGGCTTTTTCGTGCTGCTGGTGATGGAACGTTGCGCCGGTCTTTTATCTACGTTTTGCCCGGAAAAGCGACCAAATAGCGACCACAGACCAGAGAACAGACACCATCGCACAAAAGCAGGCAGATGCAAAAGAACATTTACAGCGCGGCCTGTTCAAAGACTTAAAGCATGGAACAATCTTTTCCTTTTTGCATGACCATTTGTAAGTGACGAATGACGACGCCTTCTTCTCATTTTATCATTTCTTCTCAGTCAGGTATAAGCTCCGATTTGTTTTCAGCTTGCGCATTGTTGCAAGCCATTTTGCCCGGCAATCCGACACGGGGAAGCATCACGCCGTATGCGGCATATAATGAAAATGCAGTATTGTGCTCGATATTGGGTGGCTTTTGTCCTGCCTTTTGAGAGGAAACGGCTGTCCGCAGACAATAGCATCATAAACAGGGAGGTCTGAGTACGATGCCGGAATCATCCGAAGCGCTGGACGCTTTGCGCAGGCGGATTGCGCAAGAGCAAAAACTCTATGCCAGCCCCCTTATCCAAGTCGGCGATTTTACCTATGGCCAGCCGAAAGTTTTCAGTTGGGGCGAAGGCACTGTACTGAAAATCGGAAAATTCTGTTCCATTGCAAAGGGTGTCACCATATTTCTCGGTGGAGAGCATCGGCCCGACTGGGTCACCACCTATCCGTTTAACGCACTGATGAGCGAATTTGCCTATTTGAAAGGGCACCCGAAAAGCAAAGGGGATGTGGCCATTGGCAACGATGTCTGGCTGGGGTCCTGCGCCACCATTCTTTCAGGCGTCAGCATCGGTGACGGTGCCGTCGTGGGCGCAAACGCCACCGTCACGAAAGACGTCCCGCCCTATGCCGTGGCCGCCGGCAATCCGGCGAAATGGATCCGATACCGGTTTGCACCCAATATCATTGAAAAACTCCTGACGGCGGCATGGTGGAACTGGGACGATGCAAACCTTTTCCATGCGATCCCGCTGCTGCAAAGCGGCGATCTGGAAGCACTGCTTCATTATTATGCCGAAAAGGTCGCGCCCCATAAAAATTGAACGGAGAACACGAAACAAAATGCCTCGCGGTGCGTTCCACGGAGCCTTTACGCGGTGCAGTTTTTCAGCAAATCAAAAGCCGCAGACCCGCAAATCCGTCGGGCCCTCGGCTTTTTCCTATCGAAATTTTCACATGGGCATAGAGCGGTACGCATCTGCACACAGCGTCGCCGCTCCGTACGCCCGACGGGCAGGCACGCTACCGCTCTTCGCGGATATACGGAACGCCCAGAGCCGCCGGCGTGCCCGCGCGCCGGTGCCTAGTCTGTGCCGTGGTCAGAATCAGTACGACCAGCGTAAACGCATACGGGAGCATCTGTAGGAAATACGAAGGAATCATCACGCCGAGCGCCTGCAGATGCAGACCAAGCGAATTGATGATGCCGAACAGATAAGCCCCCACAAGCGCACGCCCGGGGTCCCAAACGGCAAAGATCACCAGCGCGATGGCAATCCACCCGCGCCCGGAAGACATATTTTCCGTCCACGACGGTGAGAACGCCAGCGAAAGGTAGGCGCCGGCCGCGCCGGCAAACATTCCGCCGATTGCCACGCAGGCATACCGGACCAAAAACACATTGTGGCCCTGGGCATCCACAGCCGACGGGTTTTCGCCCGCGGCGCGCACCAGCAGCCCCGCTTTGGATCGATAAAGCAGAAACGCCACCGCGATCACCAGGATATAACTGATATAGACCATCAGATCCTGCTGGAATAAAATCTTTCCAACAACCGGGATCTGCGACAGCACCGGCACCGCCACTGTCCCGAAACTGGCAACGGACGGCACGCCGACGAACGACTTGCCCAGATAAGCCGACAGCCCGGTGCCAAAAATGGTGAGCGCCACGCCGCAGGCCACCTGATTGGCGCGGAACGTAATGGTGAGCAACGCATGCAGCAGGCCCATCAAGCCGCCGACGATGATGGCGACCAGCAGGCCGAGCCACAGACTACCGGTGGACGTGCAGACCGAAAACGCGGTGACCGCGCCCACCAGCATCATGCCCTCCACGCCCAGGTTCATCACGCCGGAGCGCTCCGCAATCACTTCCCCAAGCGACGCATACAGAATGGGCGTGCCCGCCACCACGCCCGCCGCCAAAATAGCGACAATATAAGCCAGGGTCATGCGCGCACCTCCTTCCGGACCAGACGATAGTTGTTGAACATCTCGCCCGCCAGCACAAAGAACAGGATAGCGCCCTGGAACATGGCGACCATACTGGACGGAAAGCCCGCCGTCTGCAGACTGTAGCCGCCCACCAACAAGCCGCCCATCAAAAACGACACGAGCAGGATGCTCAACGGATTCAGCCGGGCGATCAGTGCGATGATGATGGCCGTGTTGCCGTATCCGGGTGAAATGCTCTGCTGCAGGCGGTGGATCACACCGGAAACCTCCGCCATGCCGGCAAAACCGGAAATCGCTCCGCTGACAAACAGCACCAGCAGCACGTTTCTGACGTAATGCATACCGGCATAATCGGCTGCTTTCCTGCTGCTGCCGCTCACACGAATCTCATATCCCCATTTGGAATACCGGAACACAAAAAACAGGCCGACCGCCAGCAGCACCGCAACGATGAGCGAAATGCTGATACGCGTCCCGCCCAGCGTGGGAAGCGTGGCGCCGGATGAAAAAGCGACGGTGAGCGGAAAGTTTTTTCCTTTGGGGTCACGCCACGGGCCAAACACAAGGTAAGTGGTCCACAAAATGGCGATGTAGTTCATCAGCAGCGTGCTGATGGTCTCGTTGACGTTCCAAAGCGCCTTGGGGATGGCGGGCAGCAGCGCCCACACACCGCCGCAAACCAGTCCGGCCAGCGCCATCAGCGGCAGCAGGAGAATGGCCGGCAGCTGCGGAAACGTGAGCGCAAGGAATGTGGCGCCGAACGCGCCCATGTAAAACTGCCCTTCCGCGCCGATGTTCCACAGCTTCATGCGGAACGCGACCATCACACCCAGCGCGCAGAGGGCGAGCGGGATCGCCTCGACGACCGTTTCGGAAAAACCGTAAAGCGAACCGAACGCGGAAGAAAAAATCTGCTGGTAAAGGCTCAGGGGATCGTCACCGCTGAAAAAGACCAGTACGCCGCAGAACAACAGCCCCAACGCAATCGATATCAGTGAAATAAGCACCTGTTTCCGGGTAGACCCGGCATTGACTTTTTTTATCTGCCACCCGTGCAAAAATTCAGGAAGCATGCGCGCCCTCCTTTCTGCGGCCCGCCATCATCAGGCCGATCTCCTCCTGGCTGGCCTCATCCGGGCGGACACACCCCATGATCTCGCCCCCATGCAGCACCGCGATGCGGTCGGACATGGTGAGCAGTTCTTCCATATCTTCCGATATAAGCAGGATAGCACGCCCTTGTCGGCTTTGCTCGATGAGCAGGCGCCGGACAGTATCGGCCGCGCCGATATCCAGCCCGCGCATCGGGTAGACCGCAATGATGAGTTTGGGCTGGGATTCGATCTCCCGGGCAAGCAGCAGCTTCTGGATATTGCCGCCGGAAAGCATTTTCACCGGATTGGAGATCGACGCCAGCTTAATGTCAAACTTCTCGACCAGATGATCGGTGCGCTTGCGCACCGACCGCCAGGGAATCCATCCGCCTTTGGCTTTGCGGTAATCGAGCAGTGCCATGTTCTCGCAGGCGCCGAGGTCGGTGACCAGCCCGGTCGTCATACGGTCTTCCGGCACATAAGCCACGCCCGCGTCGATACGCTGCCGGCGGGTGTCTTCGGTGTGATCCCTGCCCTCGATGTATACACTGCCGGATGAGGCGCGCACCAGACCGGCGACCAGGTCGGCCAGTTCCTTCTGCCCGTTGCCGTCCACGCCTGCCACGCCGAAAATTTCCCCGGCATGCACCGCCATGGAAACCGCGTGCAGTCTGTCCGGGCCGTCGCAGCTCACGGAGACATTCCGCAGTTCCAGTACGGTTTCCGACCGTACGGCGGTCTCTCTTTTCCCGACTTTAGCAATCTCCCGCCCGACCATCATCCGCACCAGTTCCTGCTCATTGGTCTCTTTGGTCACCACGGTGTCGATGGACCTGCCATCCCGCAGCACGGTAATGCGGTCGGTATTCTCCATCACCTCGCGCATCTTGTGTGAGATGAGGATCACGGCTTTTCCGTCCCCGGCCATCCTGTGCAGCGTGGCATAAAGCTGGTCGGCCTCCTGCGGCGTGAGAACCGCCGTCGGCTCGTCGAGAATGAGCAGATTCGCGCCGCGGCAAAGAAGCTTGATGATCTCGACACGCTGCTGCTGGCCGACCGAAAGCTGATACACCTTCGCACGCGGGTCAATGGACAGTCCAAACGCCTCGGAATAGCCCCGCACTTTCCGTTCGATCTCTTTGGGGCTGTAAAACTGCGGCAGGTCAGGCATGCTGAGCATCACATTTTCAGCCACGGTAAAGGACTGCACCAGTTTGAAGTGCTGGTGCACCATGCCGATGCCGCGGTTCACCGCATCTTTCGGCGAGGAAAAACAGACCGGTTTCCCGTTCAGACGGATTTCCCCTTCGTCCGGCATATACAATCCCGTCAGCACGCTCATCAGCGTGCTTTTGCCCGCGCCGTTTTCACCCAGCAGAGCGTGTATCTCGCCGGCTTCCACCGAGAACGACACGCGGTCGTTGGCGCGCACACCGGGAAAGTCCTTGGTAATGTTCTTCATTTCCGCCATGGGTGCCATTGGCGTTCTCTCCTTCCGCGTCCCACGCGCAACCGGCACAAAGGCCCGCACAAAACACAAACCGGCGAACAAGCTGTCGACCGGTTTGCGTTTCGCTGCATGTCTTTGTGTAAAGAATCTGTCTTACGATTTCGGTATGGAGCCTTCCACGCCTTTGACGAACCAGTCGATCGAAAGCAACTGATCGTCGGTAGCTTTCTGCCCTTGGGCGATCTTCAGCGCGCCGCTCTGGTCATAGACCGGGCCGCTGAACGGATCAAACGTACCTTTGACGATATCGCTTTTCTTGGCAAGCACCTGCTGCTGGAAGTCTTTGCTGACCTGCGAGCTGAACGGCGTGATGTCGATGACACCGCCGTCGGCGATGCCGCCCCAATACTGTTCGGATTTCCACGTGCCGGCGATCACCGACTGGACCGTCTTCACAAAATACGGGCCCCAGTTGGACACGTCGCCCACCAGGATGGATTTCGGCGCAAATTTCGACATATTGGAATCATGCCCAATGGAGAATACACCGCGCGTCTGAGCCGTCTCCGCGAAAGACGGAGAATCGACATGCATTGCCAGAACATCCGCGCCCGCGTCTATCAGGCTGTTGGAAGCGGTTTTTTCCGTGGGCGGATCGTTCCAGGAGTTTGTCCAGACAACCTTGACCTTGATATTCGGGTTGACGGACCGTGCGCCGAGCGTGAACGCATCGATGTTGCGGATGACTTCCGGCGTACCGAACGGTGCCACGAAGCCGAGCACGCCGCTCTTGGAGTACTTCCCCGCCACCATGCCGGTCAGGTATCTGGCCTGATAATCGCGGTTGAAATAGGTGCCCATGTTGGTGGACGTCTTATAGCCGCTGCAATGCTCAAACACGACGTTTGGGAACTTTTTGGCGACATCCAGCATGTAATCCATATACCCGTAGCTGGTGCCGAAAATGACCTTGTTGCCCTGCTGCGCCAGTTGGGTGAACACACGCTCGCAGTCGGCCGTTTCCGGCACGTTTTCCACATAGCTGGTTTGCACATTGGGCATTTTCTGGGCCAGATATTTGCGGCCGAGATCCTGTGCGTAGGTGTAGCCCGCATCGCCGGTAGGTCCTACATATACAAATGCGACCTTGATCTTCTGGCCTGACGAACCGCTTCCGCTCTTGCTGCACCCCGCAAACGCGACCACAACCGCGACCGCCAGGCAGAGCGCCAGCAGCACACTGCGTTTGCTTTTTTTCATGCTGTTTTTTTCCTCCCACTCCTGCAACATCCCAGAGCCGTTTTCCGGCTCCTTTCTGTATCTTGAAAAAATCCATACAGCCGATCCGACAAGGCCCACCCGCCACATTTCAAAAGCGGGTTTCCATGGCCTGGCTTCAGGGCACGGCAAAAACCGGTGCAGGGCAATTTCTCTCTATCATCTAAAAGAGCCATACCGATTCGGTACAGCTCCATTGCCGCGAACACACGCCATGCTCCGTCTATTATACACAACTCGTCCGCCCCACACAAGAGCTGTGCCGCGAGTTCCGTCGGATTTCATTGAAAAAGGCCTCCGTGGAAAGCCGTTTTTCACATCACACAAAGTTGCGGTGCATCGCCGTTGGAAAATACCGGTTCGTCTAGGGACGGCGGGTGCCGGCACAGAACCGCTTGAAAACTTCTGTGTATAAGTATAATATGGTGTATGGTCGACCGGACGGCGCCTTTTGGCGCATCCGCGGCCTGCATACAAGAAAGGAATGGATGTTCATGACTATTTTAGTAACCGGCGGCGCAGGATACATCGGCAGCCATACATGCGTGGAGCTTTTGGAAAGCGGACACGACGTGGTCGTGATCGACAATCTGTACAACAGCAAAAAAGAAGCGCTGAACCGTGTGGAAAAGATCACCGGACGAAAACCGGTCTTTTACGAGGGCGACGTGCGTGATGCCGCGCTGCTCAAATCCATCTTTGAGAAACATTCCATCGACGTCGTCATCCATTTCGCGGGCCTCAAAGCCGTGGGCGAATCGGTACAGAAGCCGCTGCTCTACTATGAAAACAACATCGGCGGGGTAATAACGCTTTGCCGGGCCATGCAGGAAGCAGGGGTGCGCAGCATCATCTTCAGTTCCTCCGCCACCGTATACGGCGTCCCCAAAACAGTGCCCATCACGGAAGATTTTCCGCTTTCGGCCACCAACCCGTATGGCCGCACCAAACTGATGACCGAAGAGATCCTACGGGATATCTTTACCGCGGATGCACGCTGGAGCGTTGTGCTGCTGCGGTATTTCAACCCCATCGGCGCGCATGAAAGCGGGCTGATCGGCGAATATCCCAAGGGCATTCCAAACAACCTCACACCCTACATTGCGCAGGTGGCCACCGGCAAACTGAAAGAACTCAAGGTGTTCGGAAACGACTACCCCACCCCGGACGGCACCGGCGTACGGGATTACATCCACGTGGTCGATCTGGCGAAAGGGCACGTCTGCGCGCTGAAAAAAGCAATCGAATCCGGTGTGCATATCTACAATCTCGGCACGGGTGTGGGCTACAGTGTCCTTCAGGTGGTCGCCGCGTTTGAAAAGGCGTGCGGCAAAACTATCCCGTATGCGTTTGCACCCCGCCGGGCCGGCGATGTAGCTGAAAACTATGCAGACCCCTCCAAAGCCTTGCGCGACCTGGGCTGGAAAACCGAAAAGGGAATCGACGAAATGTGCCGCGACCTGTGGGCGTGGCAATCCAACAACCCCGACGGATATCCGGATGAAACCAACGGCTAATAAAAAACGTCCGTACCCCCTGCCGCAGCCGCAGACCGGCCGGCCAATAGAACAAAGACCGTAAGAACGGGCGCCTGGATGGCGCCCGTTTCGTGTCAAAGCCAATCGGGAAAACATCGGTTTTTATACTTGTTGTATTTTCTACTTCCCACACGCTGCGGCCGCTTGTCTCCGTCTTGCAAACAGGGAGGCAATCCTGCCATTGCGCGCCAAAATCAAACACGATATAATGAAAGCAATCACGGGTATGAAATTACCAGGAGGCGGGTGCTGAAATTGGCTCATCTGGCGCTTCAGGGAGTCTGTTATACGGCTGACCATAGAGAGATCCTCCATGACATTTCCATCGACTTTGAAGCAGGCGATTTCGTTTCCATTGTGGGCCCCTCGGGCAGCGGCAAAAGCACACTGCTCAAACTTTGCTGTCATCTCATCAGCCCGACGCAAGGTTCCATTTTCCTGGACGGCGCCGACATAATGCAGCAAAACCCTACGGAGCTGCGCAGGCGGGTGGCCTATTGTTTTCAAACACCGGTGCTGTTTGGCAAGACGGTGGAAGAAAACATGCGCTTTCCCTATGCGATCCGCCGCTTGCCCCCCGATTTTGACCATATCCGGCGCCTGTTCGAACAGTTTGAAATGAACGAAACCTTCCTCAACCAGCCGGTCCACAATCTTTCGGGTGGAGAAAAACAGCGCATCGCCCTTATCCGCACCCTTCTGTTTCAGCCGGAAATCCTGCTGCTCGACGAAATCACCTCGGCGCTGGACATAGAAAATACCAAAATCGTGGAAAACGCCGTTACCGGTCTCAACAGCAGGGGCGTCACCGTGCTGTGGGTAACCCACAACCCCGAACAAAGCAGGAAATACGCCCGTAAACTGCTCACCGTGGCAGACGGAACACTACAGTCGCTGGAGGTACTCCGATGAAAACCGATGTCAGCGTGGCCTCGCTTTTGGTGTCTTCCCTTCTGGTGTGCGTATCGCTGGTGTTCTCCTATGTGCAAAAGCTCCGGCTTGAAAAAGAGCTCGTCATCAGTGTGGTGCGCGCCGTCGTGCAGCTCATCGCGGTCGGGTATGCGCTCACCTATATTTTCGGCCTCAAAAGTCCTTTGTTCACCACGCTGCTGATGCTCTTTATGATCTTCAACGCCGCCTGGAACGCCTCCCGGCGCGGCAAAGGCATCCGGGGCGGCCTTTGGATCTCGTTTGCGGCCATTTTCATCGGCACATGCACCACGCTGGCCGTGCTGGTGCTGGCAAATGCCATTCAATATACCGCTTATCAGATTATCCCCATCAGCGGCATGATCGTCAGCAACGCCATGGTCGCCCTTGGCCTGTGCTACCGCCATTTGAAAGCGGATTTTGCAGACAGGCGGAACGAAGTGGAAACCAAGCTGGCGCTCGGAGCGGACGTGCTGCCCTCATCGATCAACATCATCCGCGAAAGCATCCGCACCGGCATGCTCCCCACCATCGACTCGGCCAAAACCCTCGGCATCGTTTCCCTCCCCGGAACAATGACCGGACTCATCCTCGCCGGCATATCGCCGCTCACGGCCATCAAGTACCAGATCATGGTCACGTTCATGCTGCTTTCGACCACGGCCATCTCCTCGTTCATCGCCTGTTATCTCTCTTACAGGGGATTCTTCAATAAAAGGAAACAACTGGTCCCAATCCCTTGAACGCACCGGTGGAAGCACTATGGACTGATTGCCGCAACCGCCGCGCTCCTTTTTACCGGCGAACCCGCTTGTATACATATTGATGCCCAAGCAGCGGGTCTCACACCGTTCTCCACCGCATCGCCGTTAACAAAACAGGCGTTCCGATGAGTCATCCAAATCCAACCATGTATTCGTCTTATTGGAACCATCATTTTGTCAAATCTGCTTTGTATATTCTTATATATTTTTGTAAGTTTTTGATAATCTATTGCTATTTCCCTTGAATTCTATATAATTATAGTATAATTGTGCCGTTCTGTTTTTAACGAGACCTCAGTGAAAAGGGTGAAGAAAATGCCGGAATTCCAATATGTTTCCAAAGACATAAGCGGCAAAACATTCAATGGCGTTCTGGAAGCGGACAACATCGAGTCCTTTTATCGCACACTCCGGTCACACGGCCAATTTTGCGTCAGCGTGCATGAAACCGGACTGCAACAGAAAGAGATCCGTTTCGGCAGCAAAAAAATCAAGCTTAAGGATCTGAGCATTTTCTGCAGGCAGTTCAGCACCATGCTCAACTCCGGTCTTTCGGTCATCAAATGTCTGGATATTCTTTATCAGCAGACGACCAAAAAAAATATCAAGGCAATCGTTCTGGGTGTCTACGAAGCGGTGCAGCGGGGCGAGTCGCTTTCAAAGGCGATGGCTCTGCAGGACGCCTTTCCGGAACTGCTGCTCAACATGGTGGCGGCGGGCGAAGCCAGCGGTACGCTCGACACCGTCATGAACCGGATGGCCACACAGTATGAAAAAGACAACAAGCTGCAGAACAAGGTGAAGCAGGCCATGGTGTATCCGATCTTTCTTGTCTGCATGTCGGTCGCGGTGGTCATTTTCCTGCTCACGTTCATTATGCCGACCTTTCTGAAAATGTTCGATCAGTTCGGCGGCAAAATTCCCACCACTACCAAGATTCTGTTAAGCATCAGCAACGCGATGACCGGCTATTGGTACCTTTTTATCATTGGGGTCATTGCGGTCTACTTTGCGTGGGTGCTGTTGATGAGAAATGAAAAAACGCGCATGGGCTGGGACCGCATGAAGCTGCGTTTTCCCATTTTCGGTAAAATCCTGCTCACCCTGGAATCGGCGCGGTTTGCCAGAACGCTGGCTTCCCTGTTCAGCAGCGGCCTGCCCATTATCCAGTCTATCGAGATCGTAACGCGGGTAATCAAAAACACCTATGTAAAGGCCGGCCTGTTACAGGCGACTGAAGATGTGCGCCGGGGCGTCTCCATTTCGGGTTCCATACGCAAACTGGAGATTTTCCCTGTGATGCTGTGTTCCATGCTGAACATCGGCGAAGAATCCGGTAATATGGATGAGATTTTGAACAAAACCGCCGCCTTTTACGATGACGAGGCGGATACAGCCATCCAGCAAATGGTTTCGCTTATCGAGCCCATCATGATCGTGGTGCTTGCTTTGATCGTGGGCTTTATCATCGTTTCCATCATCACACCCATCTACAGCGTTTACGGTTCAATCGGCAGTACTTCGTGACAATCCAGAGATAGAAAAAAGAGGGGGATGAGGCCATGTTGTTTTCAGTGGATGTGAGCAGCCAGTTTCTTTATGCCGTCGAGGGCAACGCGAACGGAGGGACCGTAACCGTTGTCAACAGCGGGAAAATGCGGCTTCCGGAAGGAACCGTGGAAGACGGAATCGTCAGAAACCATGCCGCCTTTGTAATGGCTCTCAGCAAACTGCACGCACTGAAAAATTTCAGATCAACCAACATGGTAATGACCATCAGCAGCAGTTCCATCCTGTCGCGCAGGCTGGAACTGCCGCCTGCCAAACCAAGGGAACTCACCCTGATGGTGCGTAATGAATTGCAACAGGTCGTGAGCGACACGACCGATTTCGTTTATGAATATTCCCTGACAGGAGACGACGCCAAGGCCAAATCGTCCATAAACAACGTGTGGGCATATGCCATTCCCAAAGAAACGGTGGACGAATACTATTCGATTTTCCGCAGCGTCCGGTTTAAGCCGGTGGCGCTGGACACACATGCCAACTCGGTGGAAAAACTGTTCCTCGGCGAGAATATAAACGGCACGGCCGTCGGCGGAAAATCGGCGCTGTTTGTCGGCATTGAGCACGACACGGCTGAGATCCATCTCTTCAGCGAAGGACAGCGGGCATTTTCCCGCCTGGCTCCCGTCTCTTCCGAGGAATTCCGTCTCGTCGTGGAGAATGCCGGACTGGGCAATACCGAAAGCCATTCCCTCAGCGGGCTGGACATCACAGCGGATGAAATCCGGCTGGACTCCATTCTCAGCGGTGCGGCACGCCAATACGTCGGCCAGTTGGCCGAAGAATTGCAGAAAATGAACCAGTTCCAATTACGCCGCAACTCGGCAAACCCAGTTGCCTGCGTTTACCTCTACGGCAGCCTTTCCGAAATCAAAGGGCTGGAAGACGCTCTGGGCACGACAACGGGACTGCCGGTTCAGACCGTGCGGAGCGTCTCAAAGGTGAAAGCGGGCGACATCAATATAGCAGAATACGCCAATGCGATTGGCGCACTCATCAGACTGTGAGGTGACGGGACATGCAAAGAGACATCAATTTTTTCTCAGTCTATCATTCCGGCGCCGCGGGCTATGACAAGGCGACCATTGCCGGGCTATCGGTGCTCCTGAGCTGCGTCGTGGTCATGGCCGGGGTGTTCGCGTTCATCAAGATTGACGACGCCACCGTGCAGGCGCAGAACCGCTCCATCAGCAGTTTTCTGGCACAGCGCAATGTCACCTCCGTGGCCTCGGCCGTGAGCGAGGCAAACCGAAAAACCGCCTATCTGAAACAATATGAAGCGCTCGCGGCCAAAAACGCCAAAGCGTTCACCTCCCTGCCGGTCGTGGACTCCGATCTGCTTGGCGCCATTGCGAAAGCTCAGCCGGCGGATGTGACCGTGAGCGACCTGAACTACACGGATATGGCCATCAAGCTGACATGCGCCGCGACCGATGAAAAATCGGCCGCCGTCTTCACCAACGCACTCAAAGCAAGCGGAAAATTTGACTATGCCACCTACGACGGCGTGGTAAAGGGCGGGACTTCCTGCAGCTTTACCATCACCTGCACGCTGAAAGGGGGCGGAGGGCAATGACGCTGAATCTGCGTGAGAAGATTCTGGTGTTTCTGCTGGGCATCGTGGTGGTGCTGTTCGTGGGCATCAAGCTCCTGATCACACCGGCATTCACAACCCTCTCGGTACATACCCAAACCCTGCTCGACATGCAGACCAAGCAGGACATTGCCCGGACGAACCTGGCGACGGCATCCAAACTGGACAGCACCGTCAAAAAGGCGGCGACGGCAGCCGATACCGCGGCTGCGAGCATCCTGCCGTCGGTAGACAACGAGCAGTTGAACCTTTGGCTGCTCGGGTTGACTGCGGCAAACGGATTGTCCGTAAATTCCATCAAATTTTCCACCCCCGCCGTCACCGATATAGGCCAGACGACCACAACCCAGCAGTCGTCCGGCAGCGGCTCGCAGGTGACAACGGCAAATACGCTCACCTATCTGTTGAAGACCTATGCCGAAGAATTTAAAGGCCACACGGTTTCAAGCGGCACAGCCGGCAACAGCACCGCATCGAAAAGCACATCCGCCACTGCGCAAAACAGCAATGCATCGCAAACCACTAAAAGCACCGGTTCCAGCTCCAGTGCCACCGGTTCTTTACTGAGTGAGGATGTCACACTTCAGCTCACCGGCAACTACGGCGGGTTCAAGGCGTTGCTCGACACCATCAAAAACAGCGGCAAGACCGTGCAGGTTACAAAGCTGGATATCACGCCGCAAAACGCCACGGTGGTGCTGCGGTGCTACGGCGCTGAAAAACCGGACGATACGGACACCGTTTTTGCCTGGACCTTGCCTGCGCCCGCCGGCAAGAGCGACATCATGTGACAATCGGGTTGACCTCGACCAGGGGGCGGATAGCCATGAACATCAAACGAATGTATCGGAAATATCGAGAGCAGACCGGCAGTGCGCTCATTGCCGTGCTGATCGTGTTTGTTGTGTTCGTCGTGCTCGGCGCCGCCGTGATCAGCCTTTCGCTTGCATCCGGCAGCCAGACACAGGCGCAGATCTACCAGCAACAGGCGTATTTTGCGGCAAAATCTGCCGTGAGCGCTACAATGAAATATATAAGCGATCCAAATACCACGAACTTACGGGATAGTGTCAATGCTTTGACAACTGGAAACACGCTAAGCGCCACACCCACATTCAAATTACCCACCACTACTCCTGCCACCGCTCTCAAAAATGTGCAAAGCTGCCCCATTACTATTACGAAAATAAGTGCGACATCGCTGAAAGTGGCCTCCACCGCGACCGTCCATGGCATCACAGCCACCGCTATCGCATATATGAAATCAAGTAGTGCTCCTTTACCTATATATCCATTTGATAATCTTATTTATGTAAATGGCTCGGCCACATTAGGTCAAAGTCAATTAACGGGTAATATTGTGGCAAACGGTTCATTTTCCTACGGGAATGGTTCTGTTATAAACGGAACCTTACTCTCAAATGGTGACGTCACTTTAGATGGTGACGGGAGCGGATTAACTGGTGTGAAGGCAAAGGGTACGGTTACAATAACTGGTAGCGGTAGAATCACAAACGGGGATGTCTATGCAACAAATGATTTAATTATGTCCGGAAGTGGAAAGGTAAACGGTAGCGTGTACATTGGCCAAAGCGGTACACTTTCCAACGGCAATATAACTGGTAATGCGACCTTTGGTGGGAATGCCAGTTTTTCCGGCGGATCGAATAGGATCAATGGTAATCTGACCACCGGGGGAACTTACACTTATACTTGGGGCAACATCTCCACTTTCGTTGGTGGCATGGCAACTGAAAACGCGACAGTATCTCCGGTAGTTATTGACTTTGACACCCCGACTTTCAACAGCATTGCCGCACCATCTGGTTATACTTCAATAAATATTGGAACGAGCACATTTAGCTCAGGCAACACTTATTCCATAAATGATGACTGTGTTCTCAGTTTTGATTCAAAAATAAAGGGATACAGTAACTATGTTATAAAATTTAATACTATTGCTCATGATATCAATGTCGTCATTAATTCAGCGCAAACGGTTCCCAGCAATATTCACCTCATTGTAACAGGCCCTAACAAACTTTTTGTATATTTAAGAGGTAATAACACTTCTTTGAACATTACAAATGGAAACTGTGCATTGATAATGAGCAATAATGACAGTAATAATAATGCAAATGCACAGCCGGAAATATTTATCATAGGCGAAAGCGGCAGTTCCGGCCAGAGCGTCACTTTATCAAGTGATACAAGATTTGACGGATATATTTATCTTCCAAATGGCACCTTCACAGCCGGTGGGGCCAATACATACACTTATAAACTTTTTGGAAGTGTATGCGCGCAGTCAATAATCATTAGCAATAATGTCAAATTGCAATACATTGCTCCCCCGGATTTAAGTGGAACACCTCTAAATGGAATGGCATCAGGCTCCGGTTCCGGCGGTGGTGGCACTGGCTCATGGACTTTGGATGGGTGGGCTGACAAATGAAAAAGCTGCATAACTTGAAAAAGCACCCCATTTGCCTGCGCGAACAAAAGGGCATGACGCTGGTCGAGGTCATCGTAGCTTTAGCGCTGCTTACCATCGTGGTAGTGCTCATCGGCACTGCGCTGGTCGTCGGGCTGAACATCATGAGCAAGACCATGCCGCGCAGCAAAAATTCACTCAAGGCTGCGGGCGCAACCGGCACTGCGAGTGTCGCCGCAGGGGATGCGGCCACCACATCCGTAAGCAGTACGGGCGGCGATGTCATCGTTACCATCGGCGGCGCGGCCTCCACCGTGACCGGCACCTACGAAACCGGCACGACGTCGGACACGCCGGGCGGCTCCGTCACCTACTGGAACTTCACCCCCAACTGAACCGAAAGTGTGAGCGTGATGAAAAAACACTTAAAAAACAGGCAAGGGTTTACGCTGATTGAGCTGGTGGTCGTGCTGGCCATCACCTCCATTGTGCTCGTGGCCATCGGCGGCATCATGGTGTTCGGCAACAATATCGTCAAAAACACGAACTACAAGTTTGATGAACACACCATGGCGCTGCTGCTTGAGCAAAAAATCAAAAACACGGTGCAGAACAGCACCAGCCTGACCATTTATAACGACCCCTCATTCCTTTCCAGTTGCACGAATGGCTACCTGTATTTTGACACTACGCCATCCGGCGGAACCGCAAACGCCGCCTTGATTATCAATCCAAAGTCTGGCGCACCGGAAATTGCTTTTCAAAAAGGCTACTTTAAAGGATACACCGTGACCGTGAGCTTCAAAGAAACCTCAGCGGCCGTGCTCCATGTTACAATTTCCATTTATAACAATGCCAACGCAAATGACAACTACACGCTCAACACCGACATTCCCATCAACAATATTGGCAGGGGGTTCACCAGCGCGTCCATCACGGACAACACCGGTGGCAATCCAAACGGGGGCGCCTTGATCGGTTTTACGCCTTATACCTCGCCATGACAGCGCGTTTTTTGACAGCAGGGATGTGATAACATGGAACAAACAGCCAAACTGCAAACCTCATCCGGCCCCGATATCAACGAAGCCTACGCCTGCTATACCGCCACCCCCAGCGACGCCGCGCTGGAGGCGGTCGTTTTGGCTGGCAGGCCCTTGGTCTATCATTTTGCCGCGCTGTACGGCGTGGGCTGCCCGCTTGAGGATACGGCGCAAACCGGCATGCTGGGCCTTGTCAAAGCCATAAAAAGTTATGACGGGCGTGTGCTGTTCTCCACATGGGCGTCCCATTGCATCATCGGGGAAATCCGGCATTTTGCGCGCAAGGAACGGGTCTATCGTCGCCCGGGCTGTCTCAACCGATTGCAGGAACAGGCGGAGAAAGTGCTGGAACGCACGGCGGAGGACGGTGAACCGCCGCCGGAAGAAGACAAGCTGGCTGACGAACTCGGCATCCGGCCCGAGGGCGTGCGAGAGGTGCTGCGGGCGGGGCTGGTCGCCTTTTCCGACTTGGATATTGAGAAGATCAGTTCCACACAGATGCAGCCATTTCACCTGCCGCTGGAAGACAGGCTGGCGCTCGCGCAGGCAATGGAAAAACTCGACGAACTACAGCGCCGCGTGATTTCCGCCTTGTTCTTCCGCGGGCTTACGCAGGAACAGACCGCCGCCGAGCTGGGGCTGAACCAGCGCAAGGTCAGCCGTGTGAAATCAGCGGGGCTCAAATCGCTGGCCACCCTGCTCGGCGGGCCAAGCTTCCATATTATTGATTCATCGAAATCATTCAAGATGATAAAGGGAAAATAAACGAACCGGCTCCGCGTTGCGGAGCCGGTTCGTTTTTGCGCCGCAGGGCAGTCCCCTACACGGTTCCATAGGTGCCGGTGAATGTCCCGCCAAACTCCGAGACTTGCACGCCAGCCACCACGCCGCCGTTAATCGTGATTTTTGTAATGGTAAAGCTGTAATTGCTTCCAATATAATTTGAAAGATCGGCGGTGGTGATCGGAACTTTACCCGTCGAGGCGGCACTACCCAAACTTGTAAAGGTCGTATCATCGTGAAGCGCCACATACGCTGCTGCAGCGGTAAAAACCGTGTGCGCATCAGTGTTAGACGCGCTCTGCTTTGCTTTATGGATAAATCCAGCTACAACAGGAATCAAAATTGCCACGAGAATGGTGAGGATAGCGAGGACGACGAGAAGCTCGATGAGAGTAAAACCTTTTTTGCTCCTGCGTAGTTTTCCATGGGTTTCCGCAAGTGCCTTGACCATATGTAGCCCCCATCTTTCAATCCCATTCCAATTCAATGCACGAAGTCGCTCAAAATGGTAACAAAAAGCCGCCGGCCAAACCGGCGGTTTTTGTAAACTTACTTTAAAAGCTACCCTCAGATTACGAGATGTGCACACCATCAAACGTGTAAGAAGTACCACCAGTTTGGGGTTCTGTGATAGTGACACTATGCACAGTTGATGTCCCCGTTGTGGAATCATATGTTATATCGATAGCTGTAATTTTGAAGTTCCAAGTAGTCGGAGTGCCACCCAGATACTGTTCGAGATTAGCATCACTGATGCCGTTAGTAGTCGCATTATAACCGCCGCTGAAATCTCCCGTGTTTTGCGCGAGATAAGTGGTGGTTGCGGAATAAACGGAACGGGCATCCGCAGTCGCGGCATTTTTCCGGGCACTGCCAATGAACCCACCAACGACAGGGATGAGGATCGCCGCGAGGACGGCGAGGATGGCGATGACGACGAGGAGTTCGATCAGGGTAAAGCCTTTTTTGTTCTTACGGAGTTTTTCACGTGTTTTCACAAGTGACTTAATCATATGGTACCCTCCCATTTCATAGACCGTTTTCAGCACAATTCTTATGTTTCTGTTTTCTTTATACCGCCAAACCGGATTTCCAGACACGTTTCAAAATTTTTTTTTTGAAACGATTCACATGGTCAGGTAGCGACGCAGCGTTTCCTTATCCATGCTGTGCGACATCGCTTCCGCCTGCGTGATCTGGTTTGCTTTCACCAAGCGGCTGAGCGAATAATCCATGGGCATCATGCCTTGCTTGATGCCGGTCTGCAACGCGGTAACGATCTGGTGGCACTTGTTGTCGCGTATCATGTTGCGCACAGCGTCGTTGCAGAGCATCAGCTCCATGGCGACCACCCGCCCGTCGTGCAGCACGTTGGGCAGCAGTTGCTGCGTGATGACCGCCTGCAGCACCGAGGAAAGCTGTACGCGTATCTGTTGCTGCTGGAAGGGCGGAAACATATCGATGATGCGGTCGACCGTCTGCGCGGCGCCGTTGGTGTGCAGCGTGGAAAGCACGAAGTGGCCGGTTTCGGCAGCGGAGATGGCAGTGGAGATGGTCTCCAGATCGCGCATCTCGCCCACGAGAATGACATCCGGGTCCTCACGCAAAGCGGAGCGCAGCGCCCCGGCAAAAGAATCGGTATCGTCGCCGACCTCGCGCTGGTTGACGATGCTGTTCTTGTGCTTGTGCAGGTATTCGATCGGGTCTTCGATGGTCAGCACATGGCAGCGCCGGTTCATATTGATATAATCCACCATGGCCGCCAGCGTGGTGGACTTGCCGCTGCCCGTCGGCCCGGTAACGAGCACAAGGCCGCGCGGCCTGAGCGCCAGCTCCTTGAGCGTGCCCGGCAGGCCCAGGCTTTCAATGGTCGGCATCGTTGCCGCCAGCACGCGGATAGCGATGGAATAGCTGCGCCGCTGCTTGTAGATATTGACACGGAAACGTCCGACATCCTGTATCACATACGAAAAATCCGTTTGGCCTTTTGTTTCCACCTCTTGGTTTTGCGCTTCCGTAAGCATGGAAGCGGCAATTTCCTGCGTGTCTTCGGGCAGCAGAACATCATAGCCTTCCAGTGGCCGGAGCAGGCCGTTGATCCGCACCATGGGAGGCACCCCCACCGTGAGGTGCAGATCGGAGCTTTTGCAGTCCATCGCTTTAAAAAGCAATTCATCGACCCGTTTCATGCTGCATTCCTCTTTCTCTTCTTCACTGTCGTTTCCTTTTTCCCGCTCCGGCATTCCGGAGCTTCAGACGCGTACACTGGATACGAGAGGGTATGAAAACCGCTCACCCAATACTGTAGGTGGCGCGCAGCAGTTCTTCCCTGGTGGTCACACCGTTTAAGACCAGCTGCTTGCAGCACTCCTGCAACGTGATGGTGCCGTCGCGGACGATCTGCGCGCGGATCTCGTCGGTGGCGGCTTCATTGTCGATGAGTTCACGCACGTCATGGCTGATTGCCATAATCTCATGGATGGCGGTGCGGCCCTTATAGCCGGTGTGGTCGCAGTAATTGCAGCCCGTCCCCCGGTAAAGCGTGCTCTGCACGGGGATGCCCAGCAGCCGGCACTCACTGTCGCTTGGAGTATACGGCTGCTTGCAGCGTGGGCAGATCTTGCGCACCAACCGCTGCGCAATGATGCCGATGACGGCGGACGACACAAGAAACGGCTCCACGCCCATATCCACCAGACGGGTAACGGTCGAGGCCGCGTCGTTGGTGTGGATGGTGGAGAGCACCAGATGGCCGGTAATGGCCGCCCGGATGGCGATCTGCGCCGTCTCGGCGTCGCGGATCTCGCCGATCATGATGATATCGGGGTCCTGCCGCAGGATGGAGCGCAGGCCGCTTGCAAACGTCAGGCCCGCTTTGGGGTTGACCTGCACCTGGTTGGCACCGGGCATGCGGTACTCGACCGGGTCCTCGACCGTAATGATGTTGACGCCGGGCTGGTTGAGCTGGTTGAGGATGGAGTAAAGGGTGGTGGATTTGCCGCTGCCGGTGGGGCCGGAAACGAGCAGAATACCATTGGGGCTGCGGGTGATTTTTTCAAACAGCGCGCGGTTTTCCGCCGACAGACCCAGATCATTGACCGAGCGCACCGCGTCCTGTCCGCCCAGAATACGAATGACGACTTTTTCACCCGTCACGGTGGGCAGCACGGAGAGGCGCATGTCCACCGGCCGGCCGTCGATGACGATCTCCACCCTGCCGTCCTGCGGCACGCGCCGCTCGGCAATGTTCATATTGCCCATGATCTTGATGCGGGTCACCACCGAGGCATGCGCCGCGGCCGCCAGCGACATCAGCGGCTTGAGCACACCGTCCACGCGCATGCGGATGCGGGTTTCCGTCTCCGACGGCTCGATATGGAGATCGCTGGCTCCAAACTTGATACCCTGCTGGATGATGGAGGCCACCAGACGGACGACCGGCGCATTATCAACTTTCTCCCCCAAAAGATTGCCCGCATCAACCATACTGTTGAAGTTGAATTCACGGTTGACGTCCTCGGCCGCTTCTTCCGCCAGCTTGCGGCTGTAATAATGGCTGATGGCGTTTTTGATGTCTGTGGATGTGGCCAATACCGGCTTGATTTCCAGATTAGTGGCCAGCCGCAGGTCATCGATGGCATAGAAATTCATCGGGTCGCTGGTGGCGACCGTGAGAATCTGTCCGTCCTGCGCGATGGGAATGACCATGTATTTTTTAGCCAGTTCCTCGGGTATCAGGTCTGGAACATGCTGGTCGATGCCCGTCTCCACCAAGTCTACGACCGGCACTTTCAGCCGCGTGCCCAGCATTCGGGTCAGTTCCTTTTCCGAAACACTGCCCATTTCCACCAGAATGTCGCCCAGCTTGTTGTGGTCCCCTTCTTTTTTGCGTGCAAGTGCGGCATCGAGCTGTGCCTGTGTGATCAGGTTTTCTTCCAGCAGCATTTCACCTATGCGCAGATTTTTCATCGCCATATTGTCACGTCCTTACACTTCCAGAATAACAGGGGGTGCCGCTACCGGACAAACAGACCGATATACGCATGCAGCGCCGCATTGCCGTAAAGCGCGGAAAAGCACATCCCCAAAGACAGAAACGGCCCGAACGGGACGGCCGACCGCATGGACTTTCGTCCCCGCAAAACAAGCGAAACGCCCACGACCGCACCCACGATACTTCCCACCGCCAACGAGAGCAGGATCAGCTTCCATCCCAGCAGAAAACCCCCGGCCGCCATCAGTTTGACATCCCCGAGGCCCAGTCCGCCCCGCGTCACAAAATACGCGATGAGCAGCGGCACGCTGGCCGCAAAAAAACCGATGACCCGATCAATTAGGCCCGTGCCCTGCGTAAAAAATATGGCCGGCACGCCCACCGCCAATATGTACAGCACAATGCCGTTCGGTATAATGGACTGGTCGTAATCAATGAACGCGGTCACAACAAGGGCGCAGATGAAAGCCGCATAGACTGCCGCCGAAAGTGTCAAGCCATACGCGCCATAAACAGCCAGAAAGAGCAGCCCGCCCAGCAGCTCCACCGCGGGGTAGCGGACGGGGATGCGCGCACCGCAATTCCGGCAGCGGCCTTTAAGCGCCAGCCAGCTGAAAACCGGAACGAGGTCGCGGTTCTGGATGGCGGCACCGCAAGCGGGGCAATGCGACCGGCCGAATACAATGGATTCTCCTTTGGGGATGCGGTAGATGCACACATTCAAAAAGCTGCCGATGCAAAGCCCGAATAGAAACATAAAAACAGCAAGCAAGCCCGCCATCACGGCCCCTTTCTGTCAACAGCAAAATTCTGCCAGATTCCACAATTTTTTTATAGAATGCAACCATATAGTATCCCATTTTGAAAAAACTTTCAACATCTATTTTACACTTCATTTCATTTTGCAACAAATCGAAGGGTTTGGATTTCCGGAAACCAGGCGCATACCGTGTGCTTTGTCCATATCGCCATGCGCGCCCACTCCTAAGCCTTTCTACGAAAATGTCCAAATATTCCTTGATTTATTTAAATGTTTTATATAAAGTCTATGTTTTTTGATGTGTAATTTTCATAAATCCAAAAATAAAGTTTGGATAAATGACATCTACCTATCCGACCGGATATTTGCTATCATATATTCATACACGAAACACGCTGAACTTTTCCAAACAACCATTTATTTCACTCGTGTAGATTATTGGAGGTTTTGTTATGTCCAGTTTATCGTTAAAGCACATTTATAAAAAATATGCCGGAAATGTAGTTGCCGTCAATGATTTCAACCTTGAGATCCAGGACAAGGAATTCATCATTCTCGTTGGCCCCTCAGGATGCGGCAAATCCACCACGCTGCGCATGATTGCCGGTCTGGAAGAAATTTCGGAGGGTGAACTGTATATCGGTGACAAGCTCGTCAACGATGTCCCCCCGAAAGACCGTGATATTGCCATGGTGTTCCAGAACTACGCGCTTTACCCCCACATGACCGTTTATGACAATATGGCGTTCAGCCTGAAGCTGCGCCATATGCCCAAAGATCAGATCCGATCGCGGATCGAGGATGTGGCAAAAGCGCTGGATATTTCGCACTTGCTGGACCGCAAACCCAAAGCACTTTCCGGTGGCCAGCGGCAGCGTGTTGCGCTGGGTCGCGCAATCGTCCGCGAACCGAAAGTTTTTCTTCTGGATGAACCCCTTTCCAACCTGGATGCGAAACTGCGTACACAGATGCGCTCCGAGCTCTCCAAACTGCACAAACGTCTCGGCACGACCTTCATTTACGTAACGCATGACCAGACCGAAGCCATGACGATGGGGGACCGCATCGTCGTAATGAAAGACGGCGTTATCCAGCAAGTGGATACTCCTGCCAATCTGTATGAAAATCCGGTGAATCTGTTTGTGGCCGGATTTATGGGTTCGCCGCAAATGAACTTTATCGACGCTGTTCTGGAGAAAAAAGACGGGCATGTTTACGTCAATCTGGGTTCTTCGACAGAAAGCGGCAAGCCCGATTATTCGATCCCGCTGCCCGACGGAAAAATCAAAGGCACCGATCTTGCGCCCTATATCGGGAAGGAAGTTATCCTGGGCATTCGTCCGGAACACCTGCACGAAGAAGGAATCTTCCTCACCGCGGCAAAAGACGCGGTTGTGGACGCGCATGTCGATCTGACCGAAATGATGGGTGCCGAGACGTATCTGTATCTGACGGTCGTCGGCCAGAACGCCACCGCCCGCGTTTCTTCCCGCACAACGGCCCAAACCGGGAGCACGATCAAGATCGCGCTCGATACGAACCGAGTGCATCTGTTTGATAAAGAGAGCGGAGAAACCATCATCAACTGAATGCCCCAACATTAGATACACACCGGCTCCCGCGTTTGTATGGTTTATATGGCTTGTATCAAAAAACGGCTTTGATGCCGTTTTTTCTGTTTTCAGGCATAAAAAAGGCCGCCCGAAAGGGCGGCCTTCGGAGCATGCGGTATATCATGCCTTGCAGCTGTTTTTGGCATACAGGTAATTATACAGAACGGCGTGACGAAGCTCGTCGGTGATGATCTCTGTCAACACATTGATATGTACGCGGTTTTGCAGGGCAAACAAGATCTTGCGGTAGTTCTGCACGGCGTGCTGCTCCCCCTGAATGGCCCGACGGAGCCCGTCGCAATAGTTTGCGGGGGGCATGAACGTTTCACCCGGCATAGACGGCACCGGCCTGCCGGTCAGCTCCAGATAGAGCTGGCGGAACCAGCCGTTGTGATGCAGCTCATCGTTGCGGATGCCGGTGATGATCTGCCGGTCTTCGGGCGAAGGCGCACGCTGGAGCAGCCATTCATAAAACTGTGCATCCTCCGATTCGCCCGCCACCGCCTGCCCGATCAGCGAAAGTGCGCCAGGCAGGTTCTGCGGATAGACAAAAACCGGATCGAACGGCTGGTTCTGAACGGGTGCGGCATACTGCTGTACAACCGGAATGATCGGGATGGTGCCTCCCTGCGTATCGGCCGGAAATGGTTCGCCCGGATACGGGGCATACGGATTCGGATAATCCATCATATACTCTCCTCGCTTTCGCTTCCAGTATATGCCCGCTCCCGCATCCCGGTGTCCGCTCAGACCGGGCGGCTTTTACAGCGCCTTGCTCAGCGCATTGGCAACAGCCTCCATGATGCCGCGGCTGCTGTAGGTAGCGCCGGAAACGGCATCGACCTGCGCGGACTGTGAACGGATGATCGCCTGCGTGATGGTCGGATACGCGCGGCTGTAGAACGACGTGTCATCCTGTGTGGAAACCGTGCTCACACTCATTATCCTGCCGTCTTGCACAGTGACGGAAACCGTCGTGGTGCCGCCGCGGAAGCCTGTGCCCGTGCCCTGATAGACACCATCTTTATAGCCGGAAGATGTCTGGGAGGACGCGGCTGCCGAGGAGGAAGACGACGGTGCAGTCTGTGAACCCTCCAGGGACGCGCTGCCCGCGGTACTCCCCTGATCGGAAGATGCCGCACCAGCCGCCGTCGCGGTATTGCTGCTCAGCAGATTGGTGGAAAACGTGCCGGCATAATACGTGCCGGCCATCACGGCGGCCGCCATCACACCGGCGGCCGCGGGCCGCACACTGCTCTCCGAAATGGCAAGCGTGGCGTTTTTGCGCGGGCAGACGGCAACACAGGCCATGCATGCGATGCATTCCCCGGACCGGACCTTGTCGCTGCGATACAGCGCAATGCCCATGGGGCATGCGTTGGTGCATGCGCGGCACTTGCCGCAGGATGTCCTTTCTTTTTGTATATGCGTCACCCGTACTTTGGATACGATGGCAAAAATGGCGCCCAGCGGGCAAAGATACCGGCAGAAAAAGCGGTGGACGAACACCGAGCCGACCATGATCCCCACCAGCAGGAAAAACGCAGGCAGCAACGTGGTAAGCACCAGAGAAAGCGCCGGCGCTTTCCCGAACGTGAACAGCATGCCGAACGCATCCCACGGGTCGGCAGACGCAAACAGTTTGGAGCCCAGCGCCCACACCACCACAACCAGAACCGCCAGCCAAACATACTTCACCAGCTTGAGCACACGGTCGAGCCGCTCGCTGATGCGGGGTTTGCGTTTCCAGATTTTTGAGGAAATCTCATAGATGAAGTCACCCATCGAACCAAACGCGCACATCCACCCGCAAAAGAACCGCCCCAACACCATCGTCAGCGGAATGACGGCCACCGTGGCAACGATCTGCGGCAGCAAAACCGCCGGATTGAAGCTGTGGTTCAGAATGCTCTGAACGATCTGCTGCACGCCGCTGAAGGCACTGAAATAAACGCCCGGCAGGAATATGAAAAACAAAACCTGTGAAACGGCGCGAACGATGCGGATGACCGGGATTCTGGATATTCGATTAGGCATGACGCTGACTCCTTTTTTCTGTTTGGTCCGATACGATCTCCAACCGGCCGGAAAGCCCCGGCGTAGCATACAGTTCTCCACGTTCGGTGGCGATCACCGCTTCGGCGTCATATTGGCGCAAAAGCGGAAGATACCGCATTCCCCCTGCGAACAGGGCGGTAGACAGCGCGTCCGCTATCACAGACCGCCTGCACACCACGGTGACGCTCAAAAGCCCATTCTGCACGGGCCAGCCGGTGCGCGGGTCAAGAATGTGATGGTATCGCACGCCGTCCCGTATGAAAAACCGCTCGTTGCTGCCCGATGTGACGACCGAGCAGTCGGCAATGGAGAGCACGGCTATATAGGTGCCCCGCGCCGCCGCCGGATTCTGTATGCCGATATGCCATGGGCTCCCATCAGGCCGCGTGCCGACAGCGGCGATGTTTCCACCCAGATTGATGAGCGCGTTTTGCACGCCGTTTTCCGACAGGATGCGCTTCACTTCATCCGCGGCATAGCCTTTGGCGATACCGCCAAGATCGACCGCCTGCCCCGATCTCTTTAAAAAAGCGCGCGCATGTTTTGCATCGCAGACCAGCTTCCGGCTGTCCACCAGCTTCCGCGCACGGGCGATTTCGCGCTCGGCCGGGACGGTCTCCCTGTTTTTTTCAATCGCCCATAGTTTCGTCAGCGGGCGCACCGTGATGTCAAACGCCCCCCGCGACTCTGCGTGGATGGTTTTGGCCAATGCGAGCAGCGCCAGTGTTTCCGGATGCAGCTCCACCGCTTTGCGTCCGGCAAAAGCATTCAATCGGAAGATGTCGCTGTCCGGCTTGAAAACGGACATGCAATCGTCGATTTCCCGCACCCGTTTTTCCGCCATCGCCAGTGCGTCCGCCGCTTCCGCAAACAAATCAATCTCATTCAGGGTGCCCAGTGACAGGAAACGGCAGTGCAGCGCGTCCCTTTGTTGAGAAAACCCCTGCATGGTCAGTCCCCCTTTCCGCATGCTGTATATGGCAATGGATCTTTATTCCGATCGGAGCATCTAAGCGAAGCGCTTTTTCTCCGCTCAACAATTGATTTGATATCAGTATAAACGACAATTATCAAAAACACATGAGAATTCCATAGACAAATCGTAAACATTTCATGTCTGCCCGGCAAAAACGCTTACAGGATATTCTCCAGTCTCCCCGCTCTGCAAAAAAGCACACCAGCCCCGCGAAAACGCGGATCCGGTGTGCTTCAAAGACAAAACCGAACGTCACTTATGTCACCGGTTCGTCCCCGACGTTGGCAAAATACGGCCGGAGCAGTTCCAGAATGATTTCATAGGCGCCCCTGTTGACGTGGAGACCGTCCAGCGTCAGGTGCGCGTCCAACTGCCCGGCATTGTCCAGCAGATGGGAGTGGACATCGATATAGGTGAACCCATTGGCGATGCATTGCTCCCGCAGCAGCCTGTTGATGGCGCGGATAGCCGCGTTGCCCGCGGCGTTCAAGAGTCCCTGTCCATCCGCTTCATGCACGGGGTAGAGCGACTGCACACAGATACGCACACCCGGCATGGCCGCCACGGTCCGTTTCCCGATCTCCACGATGCGGGACACGATCTCCTCCTTGGTATTATGCGGCACAAACGGCATCAGGTCGTTCACCCCCGCCAGAATAATGACGGTGTCCGGCCGGAGGGAAGCGACCGCTCCATCCAACCGCGCCAGAATATCATACGTGGTGTCCCCCGCAACGCCGCGGTTGTAGAGACGGACAGGCCCCTGATACAGTTCATCTATAGGAAAATATTCCACCAGCGAGTCGCCGACCAACGCCACGGCGGGCACATCCTGCGGCTGCCCGGAGATGCAACCTTTCTCAACGTGCGGCATAAAAAAGTCCTCCATATGGTCAAAACACAAAACGGTTTTGCTGCCTCTGCCCCGGCCAAGCGCACTTACCGGTGCTTGTCGATCTTCCGGAACACCAGATAGGAATAGACAACACAGATGAGCGCAACGGCACACGCAATCACGATAACGGACCAGATGGCCATGCCTCCGCTCAAAATGGCAAACAGCAGAATAGCAATGCCACCCAAAACCCAGACAGGCGCAGCAAAGCGATGGGTCTTGCGCCAGACTTCCTCATTGGCCAGCGTCCACGGTGTCCGGATACCCACAAAGTAATTGAATCGGATGCGCCCCATCACGTTGCCAAGCACGATAAACAGGAACGCAATCGCAACTGAGACGACCATCGCGATATTGATCCGCATGCCGATGGCGGCGAGGGACGTGCAGATATAAATGAACAGCAGGGCCACCATCACCAGGCATTTGATGGCCTGGTAGCTGCCTTTGAACTTCCGGTAATTGGAACCGCGCGGGTCGATATACGGCGCCGCCGCCATCAGCAGGTAGACGCCCAGATTGAGCAGAGGCAAAAAGAACGCGCCCATGAACCGGCTTCCATATCCGTTTACATGCCCCTGGGCATCCCAGTGAACGGGCACCCTGGCCGGCATCTTTTGGTAGAAAATCGCGCCCAACAGAAACCCAACCGCCACGATCAGCAGGATATACCAGTCACTTTTGAGGATCTTTTTCATGGTTATCACTCTTTTCCTGAATATTGGCCGCGTTGAAGAGCCAGTTGATGACATCCTGAAAGACCGTTGTGTTGAGCGAGTAGATCACGTTCTGGCCTCTGCGCTCATCGGAGACCAGAGACGCCTCTTTCAAAATGTGCAGATGGCGGGAAATACTCGGTTTGCTGATTGCAAAATGACCGGCAATCTCCCCCGCGTTCAGGTCGCCCTGCTGCAGCAGGAGAATGATCCTGCGCCTCGTCGGGTCTGCCAGCGCCTTAAACAGTGTGTTTAGCGACATATTGCCCCTTTGTTTTATATTTAGCAAAAACTCTAATTACTCTCTCAAGTATATGCCTCGTATCACCAAAAGTCAATGGGAACACGCCCTTTCCATCCCGCATCCGGGCAGTCGCCGGCCGTGCGGGCCCATACCTTCACAACAAAAACAACCGCCGGTTTTTTCAAACCGGCGGCTGCAAATGGTTACCGTTCCATAAAGCGTTATCGTCCGCGCACCCGTTGAATGCCTTTCCAGATTTCATACCACAGCACGGACACGGCGGAGATACCGACGACCATCAAAAACTGCGCCGCCGAGAGGGCTGAAAGCTCCAAAAAACCATGGAGCGGCGTGTAAAGGATGACGAACAGCCCGGCAAGAACGGCAATGTTTGCGATCCACATCACTCGGTCTTTTGCGAGCCGCCTGGCCGAGCGGAACACAGGCTCCCGCTCCGAACTGTTCACCTGCACCAGGAACAGATTGGCAAGCATGATAATCGCAAGCCCCATCGTGCGGGCAAGCGGCACGTTTTGTGGGGACTGTGCCAGCACCGTGAGGTAGGTGCCAAAAGACGCGGCGAAAATTGCCAGCCCCTGCAGAATGCTTTTGGCCAGCAGCCCGGCGCCGATGAGTTTTCCCTTGGGATCGCGCGGCCTGCGCTCCATGATATCGTTTTCCGCAGGCTGGCGCTCCAGAACGACGGAACAGGTCGGGTCGATGATGAGTTCCAGCAGCACCACATGGAGCGGCAGCAACAGCAGGCCGGTCGCGGGGATGCTGAGCATGGGGGCAAGCAAAGATGCCAGCGCAATGGGAATATGGATGGTGAATACATAGCCCATCGCCTTGCGGATGTTGTCATAAATCCTGCGGCCGTCCTCAACGGTATCTACGATGGTGGAAAAGTTGTCGTCCATCAGGATCAGGTCGGCAGCCTCGCGGGAGACCTCGCTCCCGCGCTTGCCCATGGCGATGCCGATATCGGCGTATTTCAGCGCAGGGGCGTCGTTCACGCCGTCCCCTGTCATGGCGACCACTTCGCCGTTTTCCCGGAACGCTTTGACGATGCGCATTTTGTGCGCGGGCACCACGCGGGAAAAGATGCTGACTTCCCGGACCGTTTCCTGCAGTTCCCCGTCCGTCATCGCCTCCAGCCTATCGCCGGTGACCATTCTGCCGTTGTGCGGCATGCCGACTTTTTCCGCTATGGCCGCCGCGGTCATGCCGTTGTCCCCGGTAATCATCACGACGCGGATACCTGCTTTCCGGCAGCGGGCAATGTCTTTCCGGACACTCTCCCGGGGCGGGTCGGCGAGCCCGACCAGCCCCAGGAATGTGAGGGCGCAATCTGCCAGCCGGTTCGGAATCTCGCTTTCCGTACGGGGATGCGCCGCGCCTACCGCGATAACGCGCAGGCCCCGACGGGACATTTCCTCGCTTTTTTGCTCCGCAGCCTGCCGGGCGTCATCGGAAAGCGCGCAGAGGGTAATCAGGCGTTCCGGCGAACCTTTCGCGGCGATGACGATTTCCCTGCCGCGCCGCCAGACATGCCCCATCATCTTCTGCTCGTTGGTAAAGGCATATTCGGTAATCAGCTCGCCGCCAAAAAGCTGTTCTTTTGTGATACCCAGCTTTTCACAGTGAGCAAGCATGGCCTTTTCCATCGGGTCGTAGGCATCGGTTTCACAGCCTAGTCCCATCACTTCACACAAAGCGTGTTCATCGCCATTCGCCGACCAGGTCTCCTGCACCGTCATCCGGTTCATCGTGATGGTACCCGTTTTATCCACGCACAGCACGGAAACAGCCCCGAGCGTCTCCACCGCAGGCAGTTTGCGCACAAGGGAGCTCTTTTGGGCAAGCCGCCACGCGCCCATGGAAAGGAAGACCGTCAGAATCACGGGAAATTCCTCCGGGATCATCGCCATGGCCAGCGTGACACCCGCGAGGATGCTGTCGATGAGCCTGCTGCCAACCGCACGCGCCGGTATGCTGAAATAGGTGACAACGCAGACAAGCGCAAACAGCACGGCGGCGATACCCGCGCAGAGCTTGACAAGGCTGCCGGTCTGCTTTTGCAGCGGCGAGGCAGTGGGAGGAGCGGACGCAACGTCCGCGCTGATCTTTCCGTATTCGGTGGCGGCGCCGATCTCCTTCACCAGTATCTCCGCCATGCCCTGCGTAACGAGCGTGCCTGCATAGCAATAATCTTTGCGCCAATACCCGGAAGGCGGTTCGGCGTGTGCGCGGTCCACCTTCCACACGCCCTCGGCTTCGCCCGTCAGCGTGGATTCGTCCACGCACAGGTCGCTGCACCGGATGATGCTGCCGTCCGCCGGGATTTTCACGCCTTCATGCACCAGCATGACGTCGCCCGGCACCAGATCGACGCTGGCGATTTCCGTTTCTTTGCCGTCGCGCAGGACGGTGACGCGCGGAGCGGACAGGTTCCGGAGCGCACGAAGGGTACGGTCCGTCTTCCATTCCTGCGTCATGTCGATGCCGATCATGCCGACGACAAACAGGAGCATGACCGCCCCGTCCCGCTGTTCGCCCAGAATGAAATAGATCGCGGCGGCCGCAATCAGCAGCAGGAACATCGGCTCGCTGAGAATATGCAGCGCCTTATGAAAAAAATCCTGGTTCTTTTGGGGGACGAGTTCGTTTTTGCCAAACCGCTCCTGTAACGATCTGGCTTCCGCAGAAGTCAGTCCCGCCGCAGTGTACTTGCTGCCTGTCATAAAAGTTACCTCCATTTACCGTTTCCGGCTTGTAAGATAGCTCCCTGGCACTCCAGTCTCAGTTGTATGTTCCCCAAAGGGTATAAAAAATCACACCCGCGGAACATACCACTGTCCCGCAGGTGTGATCAAAGATGCAAACCCGCTGCCGCCAAAGCGGCCCAGCCCCACAGACCCCAAAAGGATCCATCGCCTGCTCAGTTTGTACTGTAGATTCATATGCAGTGCAAAGAGATCATTCATATGATAACATATTCCGGGCGGATGTCAAGCGTGCCGGGCGGTGTCCTCATACATTGAACAGCAAACCGAAATTTTGTATAATGAACGGGAGAAATCGGCAGTGCCCCATTCTCCATTTTCAAAACCGACGCCGGGACGTCTGGAACGCCCCGCCGGCAACAGTGGAAAGTAGTGATTTGTTTTGAAGCAGAAATGTGCGGAAGAAGCGTTCAAACTTGTCAAAGACGGAACCGTCATCGGCCTGGGCGGCGGCGGCACGGTGTCCATCCTCGTCGGCCTGATCGCGCAGGCGGGCCTGTCCGTCCGGGTGGTCACACCCTCCACCCGCACCGCCGCGCTCTGCGCGGAACACGGCCTGCCCGTGCTTCCCACCTGGACGGTGGACGCCATCGACATCGCGTTCGACGGCTGTGACGAGTTGGACGGCTCACTCAACGCGCTCAAGAGCTGCGGCGGCATCCACACCAATGAAAAAATCGTTGCCTCTCTGGCAAACGAATATGTCCTGCTGGCGGACGAAAGCAAGGTGTTCGCCGCGCTGCCGTTTACGCACCCGGTGGTACTGGAGGTCATTCCCGAAGCGAAAGCACTCGTGGAAAAACGGGTGCAGGCTTTCGGCGGCGCGGCAGCCTACCGCGTAAGCGGCGCCAAAGACGGCTTCACCGTCACCGACCACGGCAACTACCTGCTGGATATGCAAATCGCCCCGCCGGACGATTTGGCGGCTTTCCACGAGGCGCTGCTGCACATCCCCGGCGTAGTGGACACCTCTCTGTTTTATCGGGTGGCGGCCCGGGCGCTGGTGGCCGGGCCGGGCGGCGTGCGGCAGCTCACGCGGGGCTGAACATCTGCGCACCTTTCGTTTCAACAAGCCGACCTGCAAGGAGGAATTGCATTATGGGCTACAACTGGGGCCTGATCGGAACCGGCGTCATCGCCAAAGAAATGGCGGCCGCGCTGCGCGCCGTCAACGGGGAAATCTACGGCGTGTGCAGCGGCAGGCCGAACTCCGCCAAAACATTCGCCGAGACCCACGGCGTATCCCACGTGTTCACCGACGCGGACGAACTGCTCGCCGACCCAAAGCTGGACATTGCCTACATCGCCACGCCGCACAACCTGCATTACGAGCTCCTGCTCAAGGCTATCCGCAGCGGCAAGCACGTATTCTGCGAAAAAGCCATCACCGTCAATGAAAAACAGCTTGAGGAAGTCGTCGCGTTGGCGCGGGAAAAGAACGTGGCGGTCATGGAAGGCATGACGCTCTACCACATGCCACTCTACAAAAAGCTGCGGGAAATCGTGGTGTCCGGCACCATCGGCAAGGTCAAGATGGTGCAGGTCAATTTCGGCAGCTGCAAGGAATATGATGTAAACAACCGCTTCTTCAGCAAGGAACTGGCCGGCGGCGCGCTGCTCGACATCGGGGTCTATGCCGTCTCGTTCGCACGCTTCTTTCTGGAAAAGAAACCGAACGTCGTGCTGACCACGCCGCAGTATTTCGAGACCGGTGTGGATGAACAGTCCGGCATTCTCATGAAGAACGACTGTGGACAGATGGCCGTCACCGCGCTGACCATGCGCGCCAAGCAGCCCAAGCGCGGCGTGGTGGCCGGTGAAAAAGGCTTCATCGAAGTCTCCAACTATCCGCGGGCGGACAAAGCCGCCATCACCTACACCGCCGACGGACACACCGAAGAGATTGCTCTGGGCGAGACCGCCAAAGCGTTGGAATATGAGGTGGCGGACATGCAGGCATACGTCGCCGACCGCACCGAGGGCGAAACCCTCGGCTGGACGCGGGACGTGACCAGCCTGCTCAGCGAGATTCGCAACCAGTGGGGCATGATTTATCCTTTTGAACGTTCCCCGGCATGACTGCGGCCAGCAGCCGCCCGGACATGGGGCCCCGCAAGCACCGCCCGTTTTGTTGCTGCTTCCCCATTCCAGATGGGATAGAGACTGATTTGAAAGGCCACCGGCATCTCCGGCGGCCTTTTCTTGTCCAGGCCCAAAACAGAAACCGCCCCCGGGTCGTTCCGGAAGCGTGCTGTCTGCCGTATAAACCTCATCAGCGGGACGGATGTTCTCTGTCCAGAATGGCCTTCAGCTCTTCGAGGTAGCAGGAAGCCAGGGGACTCAGCGTCAGTTTCCGGTGGGCGATCCATCCCACCGTCATGTGTTCGTCCACCTGCAACGGCACGGAGACGATATCGGTGCCGTTGAGTTCCGCACTCAGGATGCCGGTGGAAATGGTGTATCCGTCCAGCCCGATCAGGCAGTTGAAAATGGTGGCGCGATCGCTCACGCGGATGTTCTTGCGATGGGAGAGCGTACTGAGAATCTCCTCCGAAAAATGGAAAGAATTGTACTCTCCTTGCTCGAATGACAGGCAAGGCAGGTCTTCCAGGTCCTCCAGCGTCACAAACGGCTTGTTTGCCAGCGGGTTCTGCGCACTGAGGAAAACGTGCGGGCTGGCGTCGAACAACGGATGAAATGCCAGATCGTTCTCATTAAACAGCTTGTGCAGCACTTTGGCGTTAAACGGGTTGAGATACAGGATGCCAATCTCGCTGCGCAGGTTTTTGACATCCGCGATGATCTCATAGGTGCGGGTCTCACTGAGCATGCAGTCATAGGCCGTCAGCCCCTGATGCCGCAGAAGCGCCACAAACGCGCTCACCGCGAACGCATAGTGCTGCGTGGAAACGGAAAACTGCCGCCTTGCCGGTTTGTTTTTGAGATAGCGTTCCTCCAGCAGGTTCATCTGCTCGGTCACCTGTCTCGCATACCCCAGAAACTCCGTGCCCTCCGTTGAAAGGACAATGCCGCGGTTGGTGCGGATAAAAATCGTCACGCCCAACTCGGTCTCCAGTTCCTTGATGGCGCTCGACAGGCTCGGCTGTGTGATGAACAGCCGCTTGGCGGCTTCGTTGATGGAACCGCAGTGCGCGATCTCAATCGCGTATTTCAGTTGTTGCAGTGTCATCGCCCGCGCAGCCTCATTCGCTCTTTTTGTATTCCCACTTCACGCCCTGCGGCGTATCCTTGAGCACGATGCCCTTTGCGCTCAGCTCGTCGCGGATGGCGTCGGCCGTCTTGAAATCCTTCGCCTTGCGCGCCTGCCGGCGTTTTTCGATCAGCACTTCCACCTCGGCATCCAGCGTCCGCTCCTTACGCTCATACAGCAAACCCAGCACATCGCAGAAGGTGCCGAACAGCCCGGCCGCGCCTTTCAGCCAGTCCGCGCCGGCCGTTCCCTCCGCCACGCGGGTGTTGATCTCCTTGACCAGTTCAAACAGCACAGCCAGCGCGTCGGCGGTGTTGAGGTCATCGTCCATCGCCGCGTCGAATTTCTCTTGCCATGCGGAAACGGCGGCGCTGTCCGCCGGGGTCTCGCCCGCCTGCCGCAACGCGTCCTTCAGCGCCTCCCTGCAGCGGTAAAGACGGTCGAGCGCCGCTACGGACTGCTCCATGATTTCGTCGCTGAAATTGATAGGCGTACGGTACTGCGCCGAGAGCATGAGGAACCGGATGGGTTCATAGCCGTATTTGGCCGCCACCTCGCGCACGGTGAAGAAATTTCCCAGCGATTTTGACATCTTACGGTTGTCGATGTTGATATAGCCGTTGTGCATCCAGTAATGCGCGAACGGCGCGTCGTTTGCGCATTCGCTCTGGGCAATCTCGTTTTCATGGTGCGGAAAGATCAGGTCCTGCCCGCCGCAGTGAATGTCAATGGTCTGGCCCAAAAAGTGCCTGGCCATGGCGGAACACTCGATATGCCAGCCCGGCCGCCCCGGGCCCCAGGGCGAATCCCAGCTCGGTTCACCGGGTTTTGCCGCTTTCCAAAGGGCGAAATCCACCGGGTCCTCTTTGCGCTCGCTCACATCCACCCGCGCCCCCGCCTCAAGGTCCTCCAGCGGCTGGTGCGAGAGCTTGCCATATTCCTTGAACGCGTGCGCACGAAAATACACGTCGCCGTCGGACGCATACGCATAGCCCTTCTGCTCCAACGTGCGGATCAGCGCAAGGATATCGGCAATGTTCTCGGTGGCGCGGGGATGAAACGTAGCCTCGCGCACATGCAGGCCCGCTGCGTCTTCCCTGTAGGCGGCGATGTATTTTTCCGCCACCTCCGCCACGGCAACGCCTTCTTCGTTGGCCCGCCGAATCATCTTATCGTCCACGTCGGTGAAGTTCTGCGCGAACAGCACCTTGTATCCGCGGTATTCGAGATACCGCCGCAAAATATCGAACACCACCATCGGGCGCGCGTTGCCCACATGGATATAGTTATAAACCGTGGGGCCGCAGGCATAAATGCGCGCCTCCCCCGGCTTGATCGGTACAAATTCGTCCTTTTCCCTGGTAAGGGTATTATAAATTTTCATGGTCATCGTTTCCCTTCTGCCGTCCGAGCTTTTCCTGCAGCGCATGAATCTGCATATGCAGCTGGCACAGTTCCTGTGAAACGGGGTCCGGCATGTGGATCTGGTCGAGTTCGTTGTCTTCCTCCACCCGCCGCCCACCGATGCGCACCACCCGGGCGGGCACGCCCACGGCGGTGGAATGGGGCGGCACATTGATGAGAACCAGCGCGTTCGCACCCACCTTGCTGTGGTCGCCAATCGTCACCGGGCCGAGCACTTTTGCCCCCGACCCCACCATCACATGGGAACCGAGCGTGGGGTGCCGCTTGCCTTTGTCTTTGCCGGTGCCGCCCAATGTCACGCCCTGATAGAGTGTGCAGTAATCCCCGATCTCCGCCGTTTCCCCGATGACCACGCCCATCCCGTGGTCGATGAACAATCCCTTGCCGATGGTGGCGCCTGGATGAATCTCGATGCCGGTGAAAAAGCGCCCCAGTTGGGAGACCCACCGCGCGAATCCAAAGCATTTGTGCCGGTAAAACCAGTGCGAAATCCGGTAATACAGCACCGCGTGGAAACCCGCATACAGGAAAAACACCTCCGCGTTGGAACGTGCAGCGGGATCGCGCTTCCGTATCGAGTGCAAATCTTCACGAACGCTGCGAAACATCGTCGTTCTCCCTCCGCCTGCAAATTCCCGCCTGCCGTCGGCCTGCGCCGCAATGTCTCCGGCCGGCTATCTTAAAAACAGGCTGTATACACAAAAAACCGCGAACTCCAGCCGCCTCCGTCTTACCCGAAGGCGGCTTACGCCGCGGTTCCACTTCGATTTTTCTCTCCAGACGGCGATAACGGCGCCCTGCCGGACGGCGATACTGGGGCGGTTCTGTCCGCCCGTTCCCGCCGCCTGCTCACGGGGGCATTTCCCCGCCGTTTCCGCAGGGGCGCTCACAGCCGACGGCTCCCCCTCTCTGCCCGGAAAAACGGCGGATACTTTTCCCGATCCACGCATTTCTTCTTTTTGCAGTATAGCAGACTGGTCGAAAATTGCAACTTGTCCGGTTCATTCCGTCCAAACCGGTCAAAACATGCGCCGATACCTGTTTATTATAGCACAAACCCATCCTGGCCGCAATGCCCGTGCCGTCATGCGCTCAGGCGGCGGACCGCACGGCCGGTTCTCCCGCTGTGCCGCGCCGGAAAAACAACCGGGCAAACAGTACCAGCGCGTAGACCGACAGCACCAGCGTCACGACGCCGTCCGACAGGCTGAAAGCCGCCGTCTGCCCGCCGCCCAGCCGCACAAGAAGCGACGGCAGAACAGAAAGCAGCCCAAGCCACGCCGCCAGCAAACCGAACGACAGCAGGCCGCGGCCCTCGCGCCCGTTGGGCACCCCGCCGGCCAGCCGCGCGTGATAATAGAAAAACAGCATAAACGCAACCATCTTGAACAGGTCGAACAGATCGTTGGGCATACTGGTCACCACGGTAAAATGCATCCAGGACACGATGAGATGCACCGTGGCCCACAGCACCGGCAGCAGCGCCACAACCGCATGGGGAGGCTGCCCGCCCAGCAGAAAGGTCTTTGCCTGCAAGCCGAAATACACCGCCGCCGCAAGGGTGAACAGCGCGTCCAGAAACAGGCCGCCGCTGGTGCTGTTGGTCACCAAAGACACAAACAGGCTCAGAGCATCCGCCAGCAGCGCCAGCGCACCCAGCGCGGCCAGTGTGCCCAGCAGCGGGTTCCGGACCGGAAGCGGCGAAAAGACCGCAGCTTTTTTCGGGAGCGCCAGAGGCACCAGCAGCAGCACGGCGCACACGCCTGTCGCCACATTCAGCGCCTGGGCAAGCGCGGTATACCCACCCTTATAAAACCCGGTGGAAGGATCCATGAACGAACGCACCAGCGTGAGCCGCAACGCGAACGTAACGCACAGGCCGACAAGAAAAACGATTGAAAAGATCAGGGGCAGTTTTCTATGCATACATGCACCTCCAAAAAAGCCTTTCCGGGGCAGAAAGACGCCGCCGCGACCGGTAACGGGCCGCGGCGGTCCATGTGTCTTTCTAAGTATAAGCCGTCCGGGTGCAATTTACAAGAGGGGTTCGCGCTCCGCCAGCGGTACATAGGCCTGCATGGTGGAAACGGCTTTGTAGGCCGGACGCATGATGCGGTTGCTGGTCGTCATCTCCTCAATGCGGTGCGCACACCAGCCCGCGATGCGCGCCACTGCAAACAGCGGAGTATACAGCTCGGGCGGCACCCCCAGCACCTTGTACACCATCCCGGAATACAGGTCCACGTTGGCACAAATGTTCTTATCGCTGCCCTTGACCTGTGCGAACACCGCAGGCGCCAGGCGCTCCACGGATTCCAGCAGATGGAATTCTTCCGCATGCTCGGTCTGGTCGGCAAGCTTTTTGGCATATTTTTTCAGGATGACCGCGCGCGGGTCGGAAAGGGTATAGACCGCATGGCCCATGCCATAGATCAGGCCCGCGCCGTCGCCCGCTTCTTTTCTTAATATCTTGGCAAGAAAGTCGGCAATCTCGTCGTCGTCGTTCCAATCCTCGACGCCTTCTTTGATGTAGTCCATCATCTGCATCACCTTGATATTGGCGCCGCCGTGCCGCGGGCCCTTGAGGCTGCCGATGGCGCCGGAAATGGCCGCATAGGTATCCGACCCCGTAGACGACAAGACCCGGCAGGTAAAGCTGGAGTTGTTGCCGCCGCCGTGCTCGGCGTGGAGCATCAGGCAGAGATCGAGCAGCTTCGCTTCCTGGTCGGTGAATTTCTTATCCGAGCGCATGGTGGCCAGAATGCTTTCAGCCGTGGAGTGGCCGGATTCCAGCGGATGGATGAACATGGTCTCGTGATCGAAATGACGCCGCTTGACCTGGTAAGCGTTGACCATGATGGTGGGCATGCGGGCGATCAGCCAGATAGACTGCCGCAGCACGTTTACCACCGTGTTTTCATCCGGGTTCCTGTCATAAGCATACAGCGCCAGCACCGCCTGCCCAAGCTGGTTCATGATATTGGCCGAAGGAGCCTTCATCAATACATCCTCGGTGAAATAGTTGGGCAGCTCCCGGCAATTTGCCAGGATTTTCGTGAAATTTTCCAGCGTGGTGGCATCCGGCAGGTGGCCGAACAGCAACAGCCATATGACTTCCTCAAACCCGAAGCGGTTTTCCGTCTCGCAGCCGGCCACCAGATCCTTGATGCTGATGCCGCGGTAGATCAGGTCGCCCTCCACGGGCACCTTCTCATTGTCGTCGATCATATAGCCGTGCACATTGCAAATCAATGTCAGGCCCGTCAGCACGCCGGTTCCATCTTCGTTGCGCAGGCCGCGTTTGACATGGTAGGTCTCGAACAGCTTTGGATCAATGTGGTTATATTTACGGAATTCGTCGCATAACTTCTTAAAAGATGCTTCGGAAATGCCATGTTCTATATCGGTCTGATTCTGCGAAATCGTTTCCTGCATTGTTCTGCACTCCTTTGTGTAGACGCACGCATGCCGACGATGTAAGCCGCTCAACGCCTGTATTGTTTGGTGTATATACGTTTATTCTACCCTAAAACAAGAGGTTGCGTCAAGAGGACGGGAGCAAAAATGAAAGACTACATTCTCCCCATTGCAGCTTTTACGATTTTTTTATTGATAATTCCCCTCGCTGCGCTGGCTTTGAATACAAACGTGCAATATAATACAGCAAAAAATGCATCTTCGGTCACGCAGGCCCCCCCCGTGCAGCCGGTTCCCGTCTCTGCGGCCGAAACGGACGGCGGCTTCACCGTCTACCACACGCGGACAAAATCGGCAGAAACCCTCTCCGCCGATGATTATGTCCGCGGCGTAGTGGCGGCGGAGATGCCGGCGGAATATCCCGGCGAGGCACTCAAGGCGCAGGCGGCGGCGGCTTTCACCTACGCCGCCGTGCAGCGCGCCTACCACCGGACTCACCCGGCCGCGGCCGCGTCCATTGGCGGAGCGGATGTGTCGGACGACCCCTCGCACTACCAATCGTATATTTCCGAGGAGACCGCACGCAGACGTTTCGGCAGCGACTTCGACTGGCAGTGGGCCAAAATCACCCAGGCGGTGCAGGCCGTGCACGGATTCGCCCTCACCCAGAACGGCCAGCTCATCAACGCGCTCTATTTTTCCTGTTCGGCAGGCAAAACGGAAAGCAGCCACGACATCTGGGGCGACGACGTGCCCTATCTGGTGGAAGTGAGCAGCACCTGGGACAGTGCCGCCCCGGATTACCACAGCACCGTGCGCGTTTCACAGGCCGCGTTCCAAAAAGCAGCCGCGTCGGATGTCTCCGGCGCGGCGTTCGGACCCGACCCTTCCGGGTGGATCGGCATTGTTTCCCACTCAGACGCGGGCGGCGTGCTCACCGTGCGTCTGGGCGGCAAGACGGTGAGCGGGACGAACATCCAATCCCTGTTCGGGCTGCATTCCACCCATTTTGACGTGCAGTTTGCAAACGGGACCTTCACGTTCACTGTGCTGGGTGACGGCCACGGCGTGGGGCTTTCGCAATACGGCGCCTGCGCGCTGGCCAAACAGGGCAAAAGCTGGCAGGATATCGTGAAATACTATTACACCGGCGTCGCCGTCACGCCTTTTCCATGGTAATGCTGTTCAGCGAATGAAATTGGTGTAGATATGCGCTTCCTCGGGCGGCAGCGGCACGGATTTTTTGCCGGCGTCCACCACCTTGAGAAGCCATGCAAACGCCCGCGCGTGTTTGCGGATGGTCTGCATGCCTTCGGGATCTTCCGCAAGCTCCCCCTTATCGGTGCCGTAGCCCACCGTCCAGTACTGTGAAGGCGGGGTGATGGTCTCGCCCAGCGCCAGATAGTTCTGAAGCTGGTGCAGCGTGTCCAGCCCGCCGGTGCGCCGCACCACCGCCACTGCCGAGGCCACCTTGTAGCGGAAATAGCCGGAGCTGGTGTAGAACGCACGGTCGAGGAAGCATTTCATCGCGCCCGCAATGCCGCCGTAATAGGTGGGCGCGCCGAGGATGAATCCGTCGGCCTGCCGCATCTTTTCCACCGTTTCGTTCACCGGGTCATCCTTAAAGACACAGCGGTGCTCCGGAGAGGTTTCACAGTAGCCGCAGGCGATGCAGCCGTGGATGGGCTGGCTGCCCACGTGCACGATATCGGTTTCGATGCTTTCCTTTTTGAGTTCCTCCGCCATGGTGTCCAGCGCCAGGCGGGTGTTCCCCGTCGCGCGGGGGCTCCCGTTGATTAATACTACGCGCATGATGCATGCTCCTTTCCGGCACGCCGTTTCCGTCCGAAACAGCCGGTTTCCTTCGTCCGAGCACAGTATAGCGCTTAAAGTCCACTTGAAGTCAAGCCTTTTTTCAGACTTTTTTCGGCCGCACATGGTATACTGTTTGCAGACACGCGCTCACACCCGTACCAGGAGGAGACAATGGATTTCAGCATCGCGCAGGCGGCAAAGATCACCGGTCTTGCCGCACACACCCTGCGTTATTATGAAAGAGAGGGGCTGCTGCCCCGCCTGCGGCGCGACTCTACCGGAAACCGCCTGTTCGACGAGAACGCCCTGGAAACCCTGCTGTTCATCTGCTGCCTGAAAAAGACCGGCATGTCCATCCAGGCGATCCGTGTGTTCATGGATTCCCGCAAGGACGAAAGCGCCGGTCTGCACGGGCGCGTCGCGATACTGGAGCAGCACAGGCGGGACGTGCTGAAAAGAATCGCCGCGTTCGAGGAAAATCTTGCGACCATAGACGAAAAGCTTTCCTATTATCGGCAGGCCGCCGCCGCGGCCGACAGCGGCGAACCGATCCCACCGTGCGGCCTGTGCGCGCTGCATAAAAAACAGGTCCATCTGGCCGCCGAATCCCGTCAATGATTTCCAGCCGGTTTCCGGCGAGAAAAACGTCTCATTTTGCATAAGCTCCTGCATTTCCGGCCAGAATACTACCGGAGGTGCAAAAAATGAGTAAATTCAAAATGAGACCATCGCGTTTTTCCCAGTTCATGAGCGGTAAGGGCTTCTACATAGCCCTTGCTCTCTGCCTCGTGGCGATTGGTTCCGCCGCATATATCGCTGCCAACGGGACGTTCAAGAACCTGGGCGTCGGCGTCGTTTCGTCATCCGGCGCCGCATCGGCATCGTCCGCCGGTTCGGACGACGCCGCAGGTTGGGACGGCGCGGAACAGACCGTCAACACGGTCAGCGGCGTGACGGGCAGCCGGTCTTCGTCGGGCGCGGACTCCGCGTCGTCTTCGCAGGCCGCGTCTTCCGCCCCGTCGTCCTCCGCTTCTTCCGCCGCTTCTTCCGCCGCCCAGACTGCCGCGCCCAATTATTACGTCATGCCCGTTACCGGCGATGTCATCACCGCCTACAGCCCCAACACCCCGATCTATGACAAAACCATGGACGACTGGCGGGTAAGCGATTGCGTGAACATTGCCGCGGACGAGGGCACACCGGTGAAAGCCTGCGCGGACGGCACGGTGCTCGACGTGAAGGTAGACAGCATGCTCGGGCAGGAGGTCATCATCCAGCACAGCGGCGGCCTGCAGTCCATCTATGCCAACCTGAGCGACCAGGTGGCGGTGAAAAAAGGGCAGCAGGTGCAGGCCGGCACCGTAATCGGCGCGGTGGGCCAGTCCGCACAGAGCGAGATTTCGCTCGTACCGCATCTGCACTTTGCCATGATGAAAAACGGACAGCCGATCGATCCGCTGGTCACCGTTCAGTCCAAATAACGGAAAAACGCTTTTGCGCCGCTTCCCTGTGGTCTGCCGCAGGAAGGCGGCGTTGTTTTTTTGCAAAACTGCCGTTTTTCTCTTTCAACAGGTATGCTATACTGTTTTTGAAAAACGAGAAGGACAGATACCAATGAAGATTCGCAAAGGCCGACCGGCAGAACTGCCGCGGCTGCTGGAACTTGTAGAAGCCGCCATTGCCGATCTGGAAGCGCGGCAGATTCACCAATGGGACGCCGACTACCCCGGACCGGTCCTGGGGGACGATCTCGCGGAGGGCACGCTTTATGTCCAAACGGACAAAGGGCGCATCGTCGGCTGCTTTGTCCTGAACCGGGAACAGGAAGCGGAATGCGATGCACGGAACTGGCGCGACAAAAACGGCAACGCATGGGTGCTCCACCGGCTGTGTGTGCATCCGGCATACCGGCGGCAGGGAATCGCGTCCGGTTTTCTGCGTTTTGCCGAGCAAATCACGGCGGAACAGGGCTGCACGTCCATCCGGCTGGACGTGTTCGCACAAAACGCGGACGCTTGCCGCCTTTATGAACGAAACGGATATGAAAACCGTGGAACCGTCTGTCTGGAGCCCGGCCATTTCCACTGCTTTGCATTTGAAAAAGTGCTGTGCCGTCAACCCTGAACCGTTTGCCGCGCCGCCGCGTTTTGTTTTACAATTCCATGCCCCCGGTGTATAATATTGCAGAATCAATTTGTGGAAACGGCCCGGCGACGCCCGCCGTCGGGCACAGAAACAGGGAGCGGCATGGAAGAACAGGAAACGCTGCGCGGCACCGTGGAATCGGTGGTATTCCGCAACAGGGAAAACGGCTGGACGGTTTTTGAACTGGCCTGCGGCGAGGAACTCTGCACCGTGGTGGGGCATGTGTTCGAGATCGCCGAAGGCGAAACGCTCACCGTCAAGGGCGAATGGGGCAAGCACCCCTCCTACGGCCGGCAATTCAAGGCGGAAACCTTCGAGCGCGAGCTGCCCGCCACCGAGTCCGCCATGCTGCGTTATCTCTCCTCCGGCGCAGTCAAAGGGGTCGGCCCCGCCACCGCCAAACGCATCGTGGACGTGTTCGGCGTGGACACGCTGGACATTCTTGAAAACCACCCCGAACGGCTCACGGAGGTCCGGGGCATCTCCGAAAAAAAGGCGCAGGAGATGAGCGAAGCCTACAAAAGCCAGTTCGGCGTGCGCACCTGCATGCTGTTTCTACAGCAATACAACGTCACGGCAGCGCAGGCTATCCGTGTCTGGAAGCGCTTCGGCGCCAATGCCGTGGACATCATCAAGCGCAACCCCTACGCCCTCTGTGAATCCGGACTGTACATCGGGTTTGAGCGCGCGGACGCCATCGCCATGCAGATGGGCATGGACAAGGGCGACGCCTTTCGCATCCACGCGGGCATCGCGCACATTCTGCGCCACAACCTTTACAGCGGCGGCCACACCTACATCCCGCGGGAAAAACTCGCCGGGCTGGCGCAGGCTCTGCTCGGCATCGACGCAGACACGGCCGCCTCCACCATCGACGATATGGCGGCCGAGGGAGAACTGGAAGACGAGGAGATCGGCGGGCGGCAAGTGCTGTTCCTGCCGGAATCACACCGCGCCGAAAGCTACATCGCCGGGCGGCTGCTGCTCATGCGCGGCATCAGGCTGCCGGAAATGGGCGACTCCGGCACCCGCATCCGCGAAGCGGAGGAACGCATGGGCATCACCTATGCCCGCAAGCAGCGGGAAGCCATCGAGACCGCCTGCCGCAACAGCGTGATGATTCTCACCGGCGGGCCGGGCACCGGCAAAACCACCACCCTCAACGCCATCATCCATGTTTACGAGGGCATGGGGCTGAAAGTGGCGCTGGCCGCGCCCACCGGCCGGGCGGCCAAGCGGATGTCGGAGGTTTCGGGGCGGGAAGCCAAAACCATCCACCGCCTGCTGGAAATGTCGTTTGAAAGCGAGGATACCGCGCGTTTCACCCGCAACGAGAAAAACCCGCTTGACTGCGACACCGTCATCGTGGACGAGCTTTCGATGGTGGATGTGATGCTGCTTGAATCGCTGCTGCGCGCGCTGAAACTAAACTGCCGCCTTGTGATGGTGGGCGACGCCGACCAGTTGCCGCCGGTGGGCCCGGGGAACGCCCTGCGGGATATGATCGACTCCGGCAAGGTGCCCACCGTGGTGCTGGACGAGATTTTCCGTCAGGCCGCCAAAAGCCTCATCGTCACCAACGCCCACCGCATCGTCCGCGGCAAAATGCCCGAACTCGCCCGACGCGACGGCAACTTTTTCTTCATGCCGCGCTACACCGCCGCGCAGGTAAGCACCACCGTAGTGGAACTGATGCACACCCGCCTGCCCGCCGCCTACGGCTATTCCCCGCTGTGGGATATGCAGGTGCTCACACCGGGACGAAAAGGTGAACTGGGCTCCGGCGCGTTCAACAAACTGCTTCAGGACGTGCTCAACCCCGCGGGCGGCGGTAAGGCAGAACGCCCGACGGTGTTCGGGGTGCTACGCGAGGGCGACAAGGTCATGCAGGTGAAAAACAATTACGATCTCGCGTGGCAGCGCGACAACGGCGAGCAGGGCGCGGGCGTCTACAACGGCGACGTGGGCCTGCTTGAACGGATCGACCGCCGCACCGGCACGCTGTGGGTGCGCTTTGACGACCGTCTGGCGGAATACGGCCCCGACCATGCGGAGGAACTGGAACTGGCCTATGCGGTAACGGTGCACAAAAGTCAGGGCAGCGAGTTCAAGGCCGTGGTATTGCCGCTGTTTTCGGGCGCGCCCATGCTGTTCTACCGCAACCTGCTCTATACGGCGGTCACCCGCGCCAAAGAAATCACCATCCTCGTGGGGCGAAAAGAGACCATCGAGCAGATGGTGCAGAACGACCGCCGCTCCAAGCGATACACCGGGCTTTGCGCGTTTTTGCAGGCGGGTGAGGAACCATGAGCCTGCTCGAGCGGGTCGCAGGCGTGCTCTTTCCCGCGCGGTGTGTTTTCTGCGGCGCGGTGGTGCCGCAGGGCACGTTCGCCTGCCCTGCCTGCGCAGGCAAAGCGCCCCGCGTGGAAGAACCTGTCTGCTCCGGCTGCGGGCGCGGCAAGGCCTTTTGTGCCTGCCGCCGAAGCTTTGCTTTTTCGGCCTGCGCGGCGGCTTATTATTATGAAGACGCCGTCAAACGGGGCATTGCCCGGCTGAAATTCCACGGGCATCCGGGTGTGGCGGCGGGCTTTGCCGCCCTCGCGCTCCCGGCGGCGCGGCGCGTCACGGCGGACGCGGCGGTTGATCTGGTTACCGCCGTGCCACTCAGCCGAAAGGGGCTGCGCGCGCGCGGCTACAACCAGTCCACACTGTTTGCCCGCGCGCTGGCCGGGCATTTGACACTTCCCTACGCCGAAACACTGCAAAAGCCGTTCGACACCAAACCCCAGCACACCTGCGGCGGCACGGAGCGCTGGGGCAACGTGTTCGGGGCGTTCGCCGTCTGCACCGATGTGCAGGGCAAGCGCATCCTACTGGCGGACGACATCCTCACCACCGGCGCCACATTGCACGAATGCGCGCGCATTTTAATGCTCGCCGGCGCGGCGGACGTGCGCTGCATCGCCGTCGCCTGCGTGCGGTAAGTGCTGGAAACCGGCACAAAAGGCATTGGAAACCACGCGCAAATGCGCTATAATAAAAAAGGCCGACCTACTACATACCGCGATGGTGCCTGCGGGCAAATGGCCAGAACGGCGGCCGGAGGCCGGCATCGACACAAAGGAACCGCGCGGACGGGGCCTACGGGTCCCGCCGCTCATGATCACAGAGGAGAGAACAATGGCGGGAAGCGACATCGGAATCGATCTGGGTACGGCAACCGTACTCATCAACATAAAAGGCAAAGGGATCGTGTTGCAGGAACCATCCGTGGTAGCGGTGGACAAAACGAACGACCGGGTGGTAGCCACCGGCACACAGGCACAGAAGATGATTGGCCGCACGCCGGCGGACATCGTAGCGGTGCGCCCGCTGCGCGGCGGGGTGATTTCCAATTTCGACCTGACAGGCGAGATGCTGCGCTATTTCATCAAGCGTGTCTGCAATTACCGCCTGTTCAAGCCGCGCATCATGATCTGCGTGCCCAGCATGATCACCGAAGTGGAGGAGCGCGCGGTATACGACGCCGCCATGCAGGCGGGTGCGCGCAAGGTCTATCTGGTGGAGGAGCCCATCGCCGCCGCCATTGGTGCCGGGCTGAACATCACCGAGCCAAACGGCAACATGATCGTCGACATCGGCGGCGGCACCACCGATATTGCGGTCATTTCGCTCAAGGACGCGGCGGTCGCCGCCTCTATCAAAGTGGCGGGCGATGTGTTCAATGAGATGATCGTCAAATTCATCCGCCGCAAATACAACGTACTCATCGGCGAGCGCACGGCAGAAGATGTAAAAATCGCCATCGGCTGCGTAGCGCCGCGCGAAACCAAGGAGCAGATGAACGTAAAAGGCCGCAGCCTGGTCACCGGCTTGCCCAAAATGGTGGAAACCGATTCGGAAGAGATCCGCGAGGTGCTGGAACCGCCGCTGCGCAGTATTCTGGACGCGATCCATTCGGTGCTGGAGCGCACACCGCCCGAACTGGTGGGCGACATCGTCACCAACGGCATCGTACTCACCGGCGGCGGCAGCCTGCTCTACGGGCTGGACAAGCGCATCGAGGCGCACACCGGCATCAGCACCCGCGTGGCAGACGACCCCGTTACCTGTGTAGCGCGCGGCACCGGCCTCGCGCTGGAACATCTGAACATCCTGGAAGATGGACTCATCCATCTTTCGCGCCTGAACCGCGATCGGTGACCGAAGCGCCCACCGCCGCGTACCCTCGCATAAAAAGCGGACCGGAAGCTGCACAGATACTGTGCCCTGCCGGTCCGCTTTTCTGTTCGGCCGCTTACCGCAGGATCATTTCAGATCCGCAAGATCATACGGCGTTTCCTGATAGACATAGTAGTTGAGCCAGTTGGTGTAAAACAAAGCGGCATGTCCGCGCCATTTGACCAGCGGCTTCTTCGACGGGTCGTCGCCCGGAAAATAGTTCGTCGGAACCGCAATGGGCAGGCCCTTTTTCACATCCCGGTCATATTCGCGCGCAAGCGTGTAACGGTCATATTCCAGATGGCCGGTGGCAAAAAACTGGCGCCCGTTTTTATTGGCCACGATGTTCACGCCGGCTTCCGGGGAGTCGGCCAAAATCACCAGCTCGGGCACTTTCTCGATATCCTCCGCGTGGACCTCGCTGTGCCGGGAATGCGGAACATAAAATTCGTCGTCAAACCCGCGCAGAAGCGGATGGTTACGCCGGAGAGGCCGGTGCGGGTAGACACCGAACAGCTTTTGCGGCAAGGGATATTTGGGGACGCCGAAATGGTAATACAGACCCGCCTGCGCACCCCAGCAGATATGCAGGGTGGAGTAGACGTTGGTTTTGGACCAGCGCATGATCTTACAAAGCTCCTGCCAATAGTCCACCTGCTCGAAGGGCATCTGCTCCACCGGCGCACCCGTGATGATCATGCCATCGTATCGCTCTTTCCGTATATCGTCAAACGTTTTATAAAACTCCACCAGATGTTCGCCTGAAACATGCTTGGCTTCATGCGTCGCGGTCTGTAGCAGATCCACCTGCAACTGCAGCGGCGTATTGCTCAGCAACCGCAAAAGCTGTGTTTCGGTCACCACCTTGGTAGGCATCAGATTCAGGATAATCAATTTGATGGGGCGGATATCCTGATGCACGGCGCGGTCTTCGGTCATCAAAAAGATATTCTCTTTTTCCAGCACTCCGATCGCCGGCAAACCGTCCGGCACTTTGATGGGCATGAATGCTTCTCCCCTTTGCGCACCTGAGCATATGTATTTGCAGGATATCCTGCAAATTTGCAGCCATTTGTCTATTACCACTCATTATAACAAACCCATTCCATACCTTCAATATAAAAATACTATGTAATTTTTTGTAAACCGTTTCCGCCATCTCTTGCACTGGTTTTTCACACAAAAAAGCGGGCAACTGCCCGTTGAAAGGACAGCCACCCAGGTTTTTCGCATAATATCGAAAAGCCTTCAAACAGGTTCATCCGCCGCCTGCGCATGCTCCGCGCGCAACGTGACGACGACGATTTCCGGAGGATTGCAGATACGCACACGCAACGGGCTGTCCCCCAGCCCGCGGGAAACCACCAGTTTGGCATCTCCCAGCACATGCAGCCCGGCGTCATATCGGGGAAAAAAATGGTGATAGGGGGAAAGCAGACCGCCCACCCCCGGCACGCGAATCAGACCGCCGTGCATATGACCGGAAAGAACCAAGTCGGCGCCCCAGTCGGCATAGGAATGAAAAAACAACGGCGAATGCGCAAGAAGAATGCCGCAGTGGCTTTCATCGGCCAGGCCCACATGCCGGGCCACTGCATCCGGCGGCAGGCAAGCATAGGGGGCTTTCGCCGCCTGCGGTTTATAGCAGAATCGCGGAAGCGTGATGCCATAAAACAGGATGTGTGCACCGTCACGGAAAAACAGCGCCGCACGGTCGTCCAGCAGGGTCACGCCCGCGTCACGCAGCTCTTTTTCATACTGCGCCAAAAACGGCGCTTCATCCATATGGTCGGCCATATACTGTTCATGATTGCCCCGGATCGCATAAACCGGCACATGGACCGCCAGCGGATGCACAAGTTCCAAAAATGCGGCGCCGCCCTCGTGTTTGCGGTCGAGCATGTCTCCCGTGGCGACCACAAGATCCGGCGATTGTTCCAGCACCGCCTGCAACAGGAGGCTGTTTGCCTTGCCAAAGCGTCGCCCGTGCAGGTCGGACAAATGGATGATACGAAATCCGTCAAACGCAGCGGGCAAGCAGCTCAAACGGATTTCCAAAGATGTAACTGTAAGCAAAAAAGCACCCCCGTGCCGTCGGTTCAGAACCCCTTTGTGCCGCGCGGGTCCAAACATCCTGCATTTTTCACCATGATCTCGTTTACCGGCGCCGCATCTCGGTGCACGCGTCCCCCGGGCTTCTTGCGTTCAGAATAGCATACAGTTTTTGCAAAATCATGAACAGCCCGCCTGTTGGCATGATATGAAGCTGTCCCACCCGCTATACCATTTGTCCCCAAAACGCGACCGATCAAAGGCAACGCCCGCCCAAACGGGCGGGCGTGAAACGCGGCATATGGATCACATGGTCTGCGGTGCGGTGATCTTCAGCATATCCAACACATATTTGAGTACGTCGCGTACGCACAGGCAGAGGTTCAGCCGAGCCTGCATCAGCGGCTCGTCCTCCCCACGTACATAATGCGCATTGTAGAACTTATGGAACTTGGTGGCCAGGTCGAGCACATAACGGGTGATACGTGCCGGATCGTAGGCTTTCGCGGCCTCGTCGATCTCGTTTGGCAGGAGCCCAAGATGCCGGATCAATTCCCGCTCCTCGCTGGCGGAAAGCAGGCCGAATTCCTCCGGCGTGCAGGCGCGCGGGTGAATATTTTCCGCCGCCAGGTTCTTGAGGATGCTCCAGATACGCGCGTGGGCGTATTGGACATAATAGACCGGGTTCTGCGAGGATTGTTCCACCGCAAGGTCCAGATCAAAATCCAGATGGCTGTTGGCTTCACGCAGGTTAAAGAAGAAACGCGCCGCGTCCACCGGCACTTCCTCCAACAGGTCGTCCAGCGAGATGGCCTTGCCGGTGCGCTTGGACATACGCACCACTTCCCCGCCGCGCATGAGCCGCACCAGTTGGGTGAGCACCACATCAAGCTTGTCACCGCCGACGCCGATGGCGTCCATTGCGCCTTTCAGACGCGCCACATGGCCGTGATGATCCGCGCCCCAGACATCCACCACTTTGGCAAACCCGCGCTTTTCAAACTTGTTGCGGTGGTAGGCGATATCCGCCGCGAAATAGGTCGGAATACCGTTGGCACGCACCAGCACCTCGTCCTTTTCCGCACCAAAACGGGTGGCCGCATACCACAGCGCGCCGTCCTTTTCGTAAGCTGCGCCCCGCTCCTTGAGCAGCGCGATGACGTCGGCCAGCTCACCGTCCTCGTGCAGCACGCTCTCACGGAACCACACATCGTACTCAATGCGATACTTGAGCAGATCGTCGTGCAGCTTCTTTACGTTGCGCTCGATGCCGAACGCCGCCAGTACCTTGCGGCGTTCATCCTCCGGCGCGTCCAGATATTGCTTGCCGTACTGCGCTGCAAACTCTTTCGCGCGCTCACGAACGTCGTCGCCGTGGTAACCATCCTCCGGGAAAGGCACCGCGTCTTCACCCCTGAATATCTGGAAATAACGCGCCTCCAGTGAAACGGCGAATTTGGCGATCTGGTTGCCCGCGTCGTTGACATAGAATTCCCGCGTCACATCATAGCCGGCGTGCTCCAGCACCGCTGCCAGGCAGTCGCCCAGTGCGCCGCCGCGCGCATTGCCCATATGCATGGGTCCGGTGGGGTTGGCCGACACATATTCAACCATGATCTTTTTACCGCCGCCCTGCGCGGTGTGGGTATACCCTTCCCCCTCGGTCTGCACGGCGTTCAGAATGGCCGTATACCATGCCGGCGCGAGGAAAAAATTCAGGAATCCCGGTCCCGCCACCTCGGCGTGCGTGAAATAGGTGCCCTTTAGGCACAGTTCTCCCAAAACAGCTTCGGCGATCTTGCGCGGTGGCATTTTGAGCGCACGGGCGCTCACCATGGCCACATTGGCGGAAAAATCACCGTGGGCGCGGTCGGCCGGCACTTCCACCCCGAACGGCGGCAGCGGCTCGGCCGGCAGCTTCCCGCTCGCCACCAGGCGCCCCATTGCCTGCATCACAACATGGCGGATCTCATCAGTTGCTGTATACATCAGGTTCTGCATGCCCGTTTGCCTCCTTGACACTGATCCGCACTTCGTTGCGGCTGACCAGATTGGAATTGACGTCCAGCATATAGTGGAACTCCAGCTCGCCGCCGAGCTCCCCCAGATCACTGTGGATCTGGCAGCCGGAAATACCGACCATCATCTGTCCCAAGCCCGTGTTGTATTGGCAGAGATGGCGTTTGCCGTGTTCAAGGATCAACCGGGACGCGGCAGGGCCGCTGCGGGTGAGCGTGACCGAGCGCTCGCCCTCCACTTTCACCGTGGTAGTCACTCCGGCAAAGCCCGTGGCCTCGCTCTCCAGATACCGGATATAATATTTGCCGTCACGCCTGTAATAACGCCCGGCTGTCACCAGTTCGATCACGTCCGGCACACCTTCTTCCGAAATGACCGTACCGGTGATGCTGATGAGCACATCCTTTTGCATGGTTTCCTCCGTCAATATTTCTCAATATTGGTCTTTTCCACATACCCCGCCAGCGAGTGTTCCAGCAGTACGCCCGCCAGCCGGGTGAAATCTTCAGAATAGTCGCTAACATAAAAATTCTGCCTGCCGGGTTCTTCCCTGTCGGTGAGCAGGCCGCGCTCATCCATTGCCACCGCAGCCCGCACGGCCATTTCACAGCCGGAGTCCACCAGTTCTACCTGCCCGCCCATAATCTTCGCGATGAGCGAACGCAGAATGGGATAATGCGTGCAGCCGAGGATGACGGTATCCACGCCCTGCCCGATGAATGAATCCAAATACTCATGCGCTGCCAGTTCGGCCAACTGGTCGCCCGCCGCGAAGTGACCGTTTTCCACCAGCGGCACGAACAGAGGGCAAGCCCGACTGCGCACTCCCGCATCGGGAAGATACCGGTGGATCGCCTGTTCATACGCACCGCTGCGCACCGTGGCGCTGGTACCCAAAACGAGGATTTCCCCGCCCCTGGTCGTGCGCACAGCCGCCTCCACAGCCGGCTCCACCACGCCGAAAACCGGCACGCCCGCCTGCGCGCACACCTCTTCAAATGCGACCGAACTGACCGTATTGCAGGCGATCAGGATCGCTTTGACATCGAAGCCACGAAGGAAGCGCACGATCTGCTCGGAATATTTGACGATGGTGTCATTCCCTTTGGTGCCATAGGGCACGCGGCCAGTATCTCCGAAATAGATCAGGTCCTCATGCGGGAGAGTACGCTCCAGCGCCCGAATCACCGTCAAACCGCCCAGCCCTGAATCAAAAACGCCGATAGGCCGATTATCCAAAACAGTCTCTCACCCTTCCATCGCCAGCCGCAGCAGGGTTTCCAACAGTTCGCCATAAGAGATGCCACCGGCTTCGAACAGTTTGGGGTACATGCTGATGGACGTAAACCCGGGGATGGTATTCGGCTCGTTGAGGAGCACCGTCCCGTCTTCCAAGGCAAAGAAGTCCATGCGCGTCAGACCCCGGCAGCCCAAAAGCCGAAACACGCGCATTGCGGTCTGACGTACGCGTTCGGATACATCTTTCGGCAGACTCGCCGGGATAACCAGTTCCGTGCGGCCGGCCAGATATTTGGCGTTATAATCATAAAATTCGTTGCAGGGTTTGATTTCTCCGCAGCAGGACACGACCGGTTCCTCATTGCCCAGCACGGCGCACTCAATTTCTCTGCCGTTCACGGCCTCTTCAAACACCAGCTTACGGTCATGCGTCGCAGCGGTTTCGATGGCCTTGTAGAGTGTTTCACGGTCGGCCGCTTTGCTAATCCCCACCGAAGAGCCCGCATTCGCGGGTTTTACAAACAACGGGTAGCCCAGATGCGCTTCCAGGCGTTCCACAACCGCTTTGCCGTTGTCTTTCAGATCGGAGACCCGCACCGTTTCCCATTTGGCCTGCGGGATCTGGTACGTATCGCACAGCGCTTTGGTGATCGCTTTGTCCATACAGACTGCGGAAGCCGTTACACCGCAGCCGACAAACGGAATGCGCGCCAGGGTCAGCAGCCCCTGCACCGTGCCGTCCTCGCCGTTCAGACCATGGAGCACCGGGAACACGACGTCCAGACGGATGGTTTCGATCCGACCATCCGGTGAAAGCGCCACGATCCCATGCACGCGCGAATCGGGCGCGATGAACGCCGGCCGGTTGGACGGGTCGCTTTCCCAGCCGGAACCGGCCAGTTTTTCAACATCGCCTTCAAACAGCCGCCATTCGCCGTCGCGCGTGATGCCGATCATTACTACATCAAACCGATCACGCGGAATATTGGCAATGACCGAAGTGGCCGAAACAAGAGAAACTGCATGCTCCGAGGACATGCCGCCAAACAGGACGGCTACACGCGGTTTTTTCAAAATGCTCATCTCCGCATAACAATATTCAAATCAAATCGTTCATTCTAAAGGAAACGCCGCCGAAGATTTTGTCCGGCAGCCGGAACCCCCGTCGTATTATATTACCACATTTTCGGCGGCTTTACAACGTCGATTACCACAATATGGAATTTTGTTACCGTTTCGTAAAGCAATAAGGCTTTTGCCATGCGGACCGGCTGAAACGCTTGCGGTTTTGTCTCAAATATGCTATCATGGATTCTGCTTTTCGATAAGCCGCTGTGGTGGAACCGGTAGACACAAGGGACTTAAAATCCCTCGATGGCAACATCGTACGAGTTCAAGTCTCGTCAGCGGCACCAGTTTTGCTTTGTGCCTGCGTCTGTACCGCGCATCTTTTGGGGCCAGACCTGCCGAGCGCACGTAATCCGAACCCTTTTCCTGTTGGAAAGGGGCTCGGATTACGTGCGCTTTTGCCATTTCTTTCGTCCATTGCAAACCATCGGCACACCCACGCCGCTTTGCTTTGAAAATCCAATTTTATCTATTCCGTGCCGGTTTTGTCTTCAACCGGATACCCATCCGGGTTTTTGGACTGCCAGTTCCACAAATCACGGCACATATCGTCGATTCCTTTCGTCGTCTTCCAGCCCAGTTCGCGCAGGGCCTTGGACGGGTCGGCGTAGTTTTCCGCCACGTCGCCCGCCCGCCGGGGCGCAAACACATAGGGAATCGTTTTGCCGCACGCTTTTTCAAACGCTGCAATGACCTGCAGGACGCTATATCCAACACCGGTGCCGAGATTATAGATATGCACGCCAGGTTCCGATGCCTTTTTCAGCGCACAGACATGTCCTTTCGCCAGATCCACCACATGGATATAGTCTCGGACTCCGGTGCCGTCCGGCGTGGGATAGTCATTTCCAAACACTTTCAATTCTTTTAGTTTACCGGTGGCCACCTGTGCGATATACGGCGTAAGATTGTTGGGAATGCCCTTGGGGTATTCGCCGATGAGCCCGCTCTCATGCGCGCCGATGGGATTGAAATACCGCAGCAGAACCACGCTGAAGCGATTATCCGCCACAAAAACATCCCGCAGTATTTCTTCCGTCATCAGTTTGGTGCGTCCATAAGGGCTGGTGGCGGATAAGGGGAAATCCTCTTTTACAGGCACCGTTTCCGGCACGCCGTACACCGTGGCGGACGAGCTGAAAATGATACTGTGCACGCCCGCTTCGCGCATGGCTTTGCAAAGCGTCACCACGCCGCCGATGTTGTTGTCATAATACTCCAGAGGCTTCTGTACGGATTCGCCCACAGCCTTGAGCGCCGCAAAATGGATCACCACATCAACGGCATGCCTGGCAAAAATGGTTTTCAGAAGCGCACCGTCCCGCACGTCCCCTTTGCAAAACGTCAGACTGCGGCCCGTGATCTTTTCCACGCGGCGCAGGGCAGTCACAGCGCTATTGTAGAGATTGTCCAGCACGATGACTTCGTGCCCGCCCTGCAACAGTTCAACACAGGTATGGCTGCCGATGAAGCCCGCGCCTCCGGTCACCAATATACGCATGTCACGGTTCCTCCTTCTATGGTCGGATCAATGGTTGTCCGCCTGCCCGGCTGCGGATGCAAGAAAACGCGCATGCGCCTGCCGCAGTTCTTCCGCTTTTTCCTCGGGACAAGTCGGGTTACAGTGCGCCCATGCGCCGGTTTCGCTGGAAGCGTTGAACTTCTGCTTTTTTTCCGAGCGCATCGGCGGGAAAAATTCGATATGAAAATGGTAATACGCACTGGTATTGCCGGAATTGACCGGCGCGTTGTGCATGCACATCATATATGGAAACTTATAGCCAAACAGGCTGTCGAGCGTTCCGGTGGTTTCTTTCAGCATAGCCGCCAGCGCGTCACGCTCCTCACCCGTGAAATCCGCGATGGCGCCGATGTGGCGTTTGCTGTAGACATACACGCCATATGGATACTCCGTATAAAACGGCAGCAAGCAGACAAAATGGTCGTTTTGAAAAATGACGCGCTTTTGAAAATCCTGCTCTGCTTTCAGGCTGTCACAGAACAGGCAGCGGTCATTTTCGTTGTAGTAGGCTTCGCTCGCCTCCAGCTCCAACCGCAGTTTTTTGGGAATGACCGAGTACCCGTAGATTTGCCCGTGCGGATGCGGCATGGTCACACCCACCACATCGCCGCGGTTTTCAAAAATGAAAACATATTTGATCTTCTCATCCCGGCGCAGCGCGTCATACCGCTCCGCCCAGAGGTCCACCAGTTTGCGGATATGCGGCACCGGCAGTTCCGGCAGCGTGATGGTGTGCTCCGGCGAATACAGGATGACTTCACACTTGCCGTAGGCCGGGCGCACCTTAAAGAAATCGGTGGCGACATCATCCGGCTCCGGCGGCGTCTGCGAAAGCGCAGGAAAATCGTTGTCGTATTTTAGAACGTCGTAATGATCGGGTACTTTTCCGGAACCCGGGCAAAACGGGCACCAGTCCTTCGGCATTTGCGGGCGGTTCTGACGGGATGACGCGATCATCACCCAGTCGCGGATAAACGGATGCCAGCGAAGTTCAGCCATAATAATCCCCCAAATCGGCAGTTGTTTGTTGAAGCGGCCGTCCCATGCAAGGGCAGTCGGGTGAATTTTTTATAAGACGCGGGTCGCTCCCGTCGGCCGCACCAGCAACCGGTAGCACGCGCGCGCCCCAAACACGCGGTTCATTTCCAAAGCATACGCATCCACCAGCGCATTCGGCACAAACGCCTGGATCGTACCGGCAAATCCGCCGCCGTGCACACGCCATGCGCCTTTTCCGTCCAGCAGTTTTTCCGAAAGGGCAAGCGCCAGCGGCAAGCCCTGTTGCCTGGGTTCCTGGATGGAGTAAGCGTTTTGCAGACACTGGAAAGACGAGCGTCCCGACTTTGCCACCAAATCCAAAAACGATGCAAAATTCTGTGTCCGCAGGGCGTCCACCTCTTTCAAAACACGCTGGTCGTCGCCGAAGAAGTGAACGGCGCGCAAAGCGGCGCGGTCGCCCAATTTTTTACGGATCTCCGGCAGCCGGTCGTAAAAATCGCGCTCTGCGCATTCCCGCAGGACGGTGTGACCCAGCAGCGCAGCCACCGCTTTCATTTCAGACTGGATGGAGGCATAATCATCGTTGAGATCGGCATGGTTTCCTGCCGTGTCCACAATACAAAGCGTGTAACCGCTTTGCCGGAAATCAACGTCCACTTTTTCAATCACCGGATTTTCCGGGTCGGCAAAATCAATGCAGATCAGGCCGCCGACGGCGCAGGCGGTCTGATCCATCAGCCCGCAGGGCTTTCCGAAAAACTCGCGCTCGGCATATTGGCCCACTTTTGCCATGGTGACGGCGTCAATCGTTCCCTCATTGTACAGATGGCTGAGCAGGTTCGAGCACATGACCTCAAAAGCCGCGGAAGAAGACAGGCCGCTTCCTTTCAGCACGCTGGAAGTCGTGTAGGCTTTCAGCCCGCCCACCGCATATCCCAATGCTTTGGCCCTGGCGGTCACCCCGCGTATCAGCGCTTTGGACGTGTACTGTTCGTCTGCGGATGGGGAAAGGGCCCCCGTGTCCACTTCATCCAGTGCGAAGCCTTCCGACAGGATGCGAATCGTTGGCGCATCCGTTTTTCCGGCGACCGCGATGATATCCAGGTCGACCGCGCATGCCAACACGCGTCCATGGTTATGGTCGGTGTGGTTGCCCCCTACCTCACTGCGCCCCGGCACGCTCAAAATCTGCACATCGCCGTCGCCGAATTGGTTAACGAATGACGTGATGGCTTTGTCGTAGCGCGCGCGCTGCGCCGTAACGGCATCGGCTCCGTACAAGGTAATGAATGTGTTATCCAGCGCGCCGGATCGGATCTTTTCCGCTGCTTCGGATGTATGCATGTAAATTCCTCCTCGCTCTGTTTGGTTGTTTGCTGAAATGATTATCGTAAGCTAAAGCGATAGACCGTCGTCTGGTGATACTCCCGGCCTTTCGACAAAAACGGAGACGGATAAGGCGGAATTTCCAACAACCCGGGAAAATACTGGCTTTCCAAACAGAACGCGGAGCGCCTGCCGTACCACGCACCGTCTTTCCCCTGGTGACGCGGAATGAAATTTCCGGTGTAAAACTGCACGCCCGGCAATGTGGTAGACACACGGAGCACAATGCCGGAGGATTCATCGCAGGCGAACGCCATTTCCTTTAAGCGCCCGTCATATCCGCGCACGATCCAGTTGTGGTCGTATCCGCCGGCCTGACGCAACTGCGGGAAATCATCCTCGATATGCGCCCCGATGGCAACCGGGGCACGCAGGTCCATGGGGGTATTCTCCACCGGCAGGACCGCACCGGTCGGGATGCTCGCAGCGTCGGTCTCCGTATAGGAATCGGCGTCGATACGGATGCTCTCCCCGTGAATGCTGGCGCCGCTGTCATGTCCCGCCAGATTGAAATACATATGATTGGTAAGATTGCAGACCGTGTCCCGGTCGCAAACGGCGTGGTAATCGATGGACAGCTCTCCATCGTCCGACAGATCGTAGATCACGGTAACGGACAGGTTGCCGGGATACCCATCTTCTCCATCCGGACATTCGGCGTGCAGCACCAGCGTGGAATCGGAAATCTGCCGTGCCTCCCAAAGGTGACGGTTCAAGCCGTTTTTGCCCCCATGTAAATGATTGGGACCGTCGTTCCGCGTCAACTGATAGTTTTGGCCATCCACCCGGAGCCGCCCTCCGGCGATACGATTGGCGCATCGCCCAATGAGCGCCCCGAAATAGCAGGAACCGGCTTCATAGGCTTCCACCGTATCGTAGCCCAGCACGACATCCCGGATTGCGCCCGTTTTATCCGGCACCTTGCAGGAACGCACGGTTCCGCCATAGTCCAGAATTTCCACACACATGCCGGAAACGTTCCGCAGCAAAAAGCACCGGACTTCCCGCCCGTCTTTGGTCGTGCCGAATCGTTTTGGTTCGGGCATCTTCTCACCCTCTCATGGTTTGGTATGCGCGATCGGGAGACGGCAGACATATTCCGGGGTGATGCGGATATCGCGCAGCATGCAGGCCACACCGTTTTCAAATGCCGGCTTTTTCTCAAGAAACACCTTGTCGGTGTCTTTCAGGGGTTCGATGCGCAGGTGCAACGAGCGGCCCTCCAATGTGCTGAAACGCTTCAGCCCGACCACCCAGCCCGTGCCTGTATAAAACCAGTCGGCCGCCACGGCGCCGTCGATAAACAGCTTGGCGCGGTCGCCCGCAAAGCGGATGGTCAGAAAGTCGTCGTCCACTGCCGCGCCGCACGACCGCTTGACCGACAGGGTGTATTCCATTGCTCCGTCCGCCGTTTTTTCGGCAGCCTGAACGGACACAAACGGGGAACACATCGCATCCGGAAAATGCAGAACGCCGCCCGCAAAATCTCCATATGTGCCGGCCGCCTGGAATACGGCAGATGCCTTTTCCGGAAAAGCCGGATAGGAAAACAAGTCGGTCCGCTGACGGGTACTGCTCAGAACCAGGCGGTCGTTTTCCTGCCGGACAGCAGCGTCCGTAAGAATGAGGTATTGTTCCCCCCGCTCCCCCACTTTCCACGCGCGGTAAGCGTCGGCCCGGCGGATAACCAACAGGCGGACGGATATGCCGTCGACCCCCGTGAGTTCAAGCGCCTTCGCAAACGCTTCCGGAACCACGCGCAGTCCCAAAATATCTTTCTCCGTGAAACACATCCCGCCGCCAACGGAATCCGGCCGCACCGTTTCGGCGCGGAACCGGAAAATGGCGGGGGTATCTTCGTCGGCGAAAAACACAAAGGTGGTCTGGCCGCTGTTGCGTATTCGGCAGAGCGGCTGTGCGGTCGCCGATGCAAGCGTGATCCCGTCCAGATCCATCTCAAATGGATAGAACACATATCTTCCATCCGGAAGAGCGATGTGCTCAAACGCATAGGTGCCATTGGCCGTGTTTACCGTGATATTGACATCCTGCTTCTCCGCCATATGGCGGCGGCGCTGGTAATTGCTCAAAAACAGGAACCCACCTTTGGCGCCATACCGCGCGCAATAACGCAGGCTGTCCATATCTTCGGCATCTGCCGCGTTATCTTCCGGCAGGCAGCAGGAAGACAAGGCCATTTCTTCACCAAAATCCTGTAAAAACAGGTGGTACGCCTTTAAACGGCTATAGGATTCGTGGAGTTGGCCGTACTCCCCGATGGGCGCCTGAAAATCATAGGAATACTCGGGAACATCATTAAGATAGCCTGTTGCGCGCGACTCCTGCAATGTGGAAAATTTGCCCGCCGGGTTGGTCCCGCCGTGGTACATATAATATCCCAGCAGGTTGGCGCCGGAGCCCAGAAAAGCGTGCACAAGCGCCCCGGTGTCATCCGCGCTGACGATGGGCCTGCGGTGATGGGTCGGTTCCAGCCCGCCGCCCAGCTCCGCCGTCAGATAGGGATATCGGCTGATGTCGTATGCGTATTCGCCGCTCATCCCGTCGGAAAGATCCGTTCCGATATCCGTTTCTCGGTGGATGGGGGTGAACAGATATTCCCGCGCGGCTTTCCGTTCGTCGGTATGCTGATCCCAGGGGGCCTCCGCGTATCCGCCAAGAACAGGCAGGGTTTCATCCTCCACCACCACACCGTTGCCCCAGCCGGTGCTCGTATAGAACGGTGTGACAAATCCAATCTCCACTGCCATCTGCTTGAGCGTTTTGATATGCGCGATGCCCGGCTCACCCTGCAATCCACCGCAATGTCCGTATTCATTTTCTATCTGAACACCGACAATCGGTCCGCCCTCGGCGAAAAACAGGCCTTTGACCTGCTCGTAGATCTGCGCGTAAAACCGTTTGACATGTGCCAGATATTGCGGGTTGCTTTCCCGCAGTGGAACACCCGCATGCACCAGCCAGTCGGGGAAGCCGCCGTTGCGGCATTCCCCGTGGGACCACGGACCAATGCGCAGCAGGACGCGCAGGCCGGTTTTTTGGCAGAGCCGGACAAACTTGTTCAGATCTTTACTGCCCGACCATTCAAAAACGTTCTGTTCCTCCTCGTGATGGATCCAGATCACATAACTGGCGACGACCTGGATACCGCCGGCGCGTATTTTTTGCAGGGATTCTTCCCAATACGCCGCGGGATATCTGGAAAAATGGAACTCACCCATGATAGGAAAAACCGGGCGGCCGTTTCGCGTAAAATAGCGGCTGTTCACGGCAAGAGATTCCTGCCCGTTGCTGCCTCCGAAAGCGCCCAGCGAAACCGGGCTTTCTGTTTGGATATGCGATAAATCCATATATTTCTGTATCATATATCAATCCTCCAAAGGCCTCCGACCGGGCTAAACATGCTGTCGTACAGCCGGATGCCCCGGTTTCCTTACATCAATCCAATGCATAGGGCAGAAAGGAAAATGCAAAAGTGAACGCATTTTCATCAAAACGATAGTCTGGCAGCAATTCCGGGCCGCAGCTGTTGGAGCCGATGCCGTTCTGTTTATAGTCCACGCACAAAATCGTGCCCCCGGCCGGTTCCAGTTCAAATTCATGCTCTTTTTGCGTGAGTTCTTCCTGGGTGTACGGCGATGCCTGAAAACTGAATGGCCGATTCGAGGTGAATGCCAGAGCCGTACCGCCCCCGGCCAGCTCCAGATATTCGCTGCCGAAGTGGGAGCCGTTTTCCTGCGGACGGATATACGGCACATGCTGCTCTTCCACTGTGCTTTCAAACAAGCCGCGGTAAGACGCCTGATGTTTGTCGGCATAGCTTTCGATCGGCCCGTAGGCAAAATAGCGCACATGCGAAAATGCGCGATCTAAAAACAGCCGGACACCGAACCGTGGAAGAACGGGCATAACGGGGTTTTTGCGGACCTCAAAAGAAACGTCCACCCTACCGCTCGCGTGTACGCGGTAGGCAGCGTCGATGTGCAGGACGGGCTGGATGAAAAGGGGCGCCAGTGATGACCGACAATGCAATACCACACAGTCCCTGTCTCGTTTCACATCCGTCTCATACACCTTGGGAAGCGCCCGGTCATATCCGGCCGCATACCATTCGTGTTTGATGTTTCGGTCGTTATCGGTAGGCGCGCGCCAGATATTCAGGCTCATGGGCCCTGTGAGCAGTTCTTTGCCTTTAGAAGTCAAACTGGTGAACGTCCCCTCATAACGGTCAAAGCCATAGCGGAAGTCCCGGCCGAAGATAGAGATGTACCGTTCCCCTTCCTCAAAAGAGACCGGAGCGGTCACCACAAGCTCCGGCAGTTGGAACCCGCCACTGACCGGGAGTTCAAACTGGTCGAAACCCAGCTCTGTCCCCGTGGGGACACAATCGGCGCCGCCCTTTTTCAGATAGCGCAGGCGCAAAAAGCAGCGTCCGTCTTCCGGCAGCACGTAGGGAATGCTGACGGTCTCTGCCGTGTGGGGCGCAATGGACAGAGTCGGCAACGAGCCGGATTGCACCGTTTTGCCGTTGCGCGTGAGTTCGTAAACAATGTCCACCGTATTGCCCGTGTCGGAAAAATCCTGGCAGTTTTTCAGAATGAAAATACCTTGCCGCGTATCCGCAGCCTCTGCGCGCACCGGCCGCAGAACGTTTTTATATTCCAGAAGCCCCGTGGACGGTGTGCGGTCCGGAAAGACCAGACCATCCACACAAAAATTTCCGTCGTTTGGAAAATCACCGAAATCACCGCCATACAGATACCTGGGCTTCCCATCCGGCGTTTCCCCGGCATAGACGGCGTGGTCACACCATTCCCAAACACACCCTCCCCAAAAGCCGTCATAACGATAGATCTGTTTGAAATAATCTTCCAGATCCCCCGGGCCGTTGCCCATCGCGTGGCAGAACTCACACTGGATAAACGGTTTTTGCTGCGGTTGGCTGAAATAGGTATCCACAAACTGGGTGGACGCATACATGCGGCTGTAGACATCCAACACCGACAGATCGGTGTTCGTGCCCGGATAAGGATGCACGCTGCTTTCGTAATGGACCGGGCGGGAAGCATCGGCTGCGTGAACCCATTCGGCGGCTTTTACAAAATTGTCCCCATATCCGGACTCATTCCCAAGCGACCACATGATGACACTGGGGCGGTTTTTGTCCCGTGCGACCAGGTGCTGCACCCGGCGGAGGATGGCGTTTGCAAAACGGCTGTCCGCCGCCAGCCTGCCGATCTCCCGTTCATCCGCGCCATAGAGATCAATGCCGCCGTGCGCTTCGATGTCCGCCTCGTCGATCACATAAAATCCCAGCCGGTCGCACAGGTACAGCAGTTCGGGGCAAGGAGGGTAGTGGCTGGTGCGAACGGCATTGATGTTGTGGTTTTTCATCAATGTCAAGTCACGCAGAAGCTGTTCCGCAGATTGTGTATAACCGGTCACCGGATCGCTGTCGTGCCGGTTGACGCCTTTGATTTTAAACGATTTGCCGTTCAGGAGCGCCACGCCTTTTCGCATCTCGATTTTGCGCAGCCCCACCGGTTCCCGGATCGTTTCTCCGCAGGACGACAGCTCCAGGTTATAGAGATAAGGCTGTTCCGCATTCCAGAGTTTTGGTGCGTCCACTTGCAGAGAAAAGATTCCGTCGGCGGATTCTCCCTGCGCCAAGAGCGTATTGCCGTCCCAAAATCGGTATGCGATCGATCCGATACCCTCTAAAAACCGGGCGCTTACGTGCAGCCATGCGGTTTTCAGATCTTCTGAAAACTGTTGGGAAACCGTAAAATCCCGCAAATGGTTCTGCGCACGCCGCAGGAGATAAACACTTCGGAAAATACCGGACATACGCAATTTGTCCTGATCCTCCAAATAGGTGCCATCACACCATTTCAATACCAAAACAGCCAGTTTGTTACGGCCTTCCCGCAGAAAACGGGTAATGTCGTATTCCACATGCGCATGCGAGATTTTATGAAAACCGGCAAATTGTCCGTTTATGTAGACATACGCACAGGAATCAATCCCTTCAAAATTCAAGAACATATGCGAGCCATCCCGCTGGTCGGCGTAGTCAAACCAAGTGGCATAGGCGCCGCAGGGGTTTTGGAAAGGCACATACGGCGGGTCATACGGGATGGGATACCGCGTGTTGGTATACTGGTGCGCATCGTACCCGCCGCATTGCCAGACAGACGGCACCGTGATCGGTTCCATGTCAGACTCATCATAGGATGGCTGCGGGAAGCATTCCGGCACTTCCAGCACATTGGGGAACAACCGGAAAAGCCATGTTCCATCCAACGGGGTCACGCAGCCGGAATCGGCCAGCCGGCCGCCCGCGTCTGCCGTTCCCTCCGGGACCGGGATGTAATAGGCCCGATCCGGCATGGTCCCAATGCTGGTGATTTCAGGATTTTCGTAATAGTTTGGCAGATTCATTATGCAGACCTCTTCTCTAACCCTTCACAGCCCCGCTGAGCATCCCTTGAATGAAGTTCTTCTGGAAGACGAGGAAGAACACCAATACCGGAATCAACGCGATGACCGCACCCACCATAATGGCGCCGTAGTTGATGACATTGCCCGGTGCGACCAGCATGGCCAGCGCCAGCGGCAGCGTATAGCTGTCCGCTTTGTTGAGCACGATCAACGGCCACATATAGTTGCCCCACTGGCTGACAAACGTCAGGATTCCCAAGGAGGCCAATGCCGGTTTCATGGTAGGCAAAACGATGCGGAAAAAGGTGCTTATTTCCCCTGCCCCGTCAATCCGCGAAGATTCGATCAGATCGTTGGGGAACTGCTCAAAACTCTGCCGCATCAAAAACACGCCGAACATCGCGGCCAGGTTTGGAATGATGATGGCCCAGGGCGTGTTCACCCAGTTCATCTTGGTCATCTGGATAAACAACGGCACCATCGTGACCTGCGGCGGAATCATCATGGTGATCAGGCAGGCAAAAAAGATGACGTTTTTTCCTTTAAAGCGATACTTGGCAAACCCATAGCCGGCCATGGAATCAATCAACAGGGTCAGAACCGTGAAGACAATGGTAATAAACAGGCTGTTGAGCAGGTTGTTCCAAATAGGCACCGCCTGCTGGAGCTTGGTAAGGTTGCTTAGAAAATTACCTTTTGGAATAAGCGTATTGCTTAAATTGAAAATTTCCGTGTTGTTGTGGGTGGAAGCGATGAATGTCCAGATAAAAGGGAAAATAGCGATAATGGAGGCTGCCGTGAGGATGATGTAAATAGCAGCTTTTGTACCGGTGCGTTTCATCTTTAATCCTCCTTCGTTACACGGAATTGGATGAGCGTCATGATTGCTATGATAATAGCAAGGATGTAGGAGCCGGCCGATGCAACGCCAAAGTTGAAGTTTTTAAACCCGATCTGATACAGATAAAGGACCGAGGTAAGGGTGGCATTTGCCGGGCCGCCCTGCGTCAGCAGTTGCGGCTCTGTGAAAAGCTGAAGCGTACCGTTGATGGAGTTGAAGACACAGAACATGATCACCGGCTTGAGCTGCGGAATGGTGATCCGGAAAAATTTCACGACCGAGTTCGCCCCGTCGATGTCCGCCGCTTCGTAAAGATCGGCTGAGATGTTTTGCAGGCCGGAAAGAATAATGATGCTGTTATAGCCGGTCCACCGCCAGGTAAGCGCCAGAATAATGACCATCATGGCAAGAGGGCCGTTGGAAAACCAGTGGTGCGGGCTGACACCGAATACGCCGAGGACATTGTTGACAAGGCCATTGTTTTCATTAAAAAACAGAGAAAAAATGATGGAGTAGCTTACGGCGTCGATTAAAACCGGCATAAAGGTGAACATGCGGAAGAACCCTTTGCCGCGAATCAGCGCGGAATTCAGCAGGTTGCCAAACACCAGCGCAAGCAGGATCATAATCGGCACTTGTATCAGCAGAATAATAAAATTGTTGAGCAGGGACTTATAAAACAACGGCTCGGTCAACAGATACGTATAATTTTTGAGCCCTACAAAAACAATGTCTCCTGCACGGTATTTGCTGAAGCTCAGTACGACAGAGTATATAATCGGGTACAACATAAAGATAGCGAACAGAGCAAGAAACGGCCCGACGAAAATAAGAGGTGATAGTTTCTTCCTTAGTGTATAACCCATGCGGAGCACCTCCTTACACTATGTTTTGGCGATTCAAAAGAATATGAAGCGTTAGCTTATTCGTTATCGACGGCTTTTTGCGCGGAAGCAGTAGCATCGCTCAGTGTCTTGGAGACATCTCCGCTTTTCAGAAGGATCGAACCGACCGCCGTTTTGAGGGCATTGTTCACATCTGTAAAATACGGGCCATAGGTCACGCTCGGAATCTTATCGGAAAGGCCGGCAAAAGTCGCGCCCACGGAAACACCGAAGTACGAATCAACTTCCTTATATTCGGGGTCGCTATATGATTTTTTGTACGAGGTAAAGAGTTTACCCGCGTCAAGGTTGATCTTGTTTCCTTCGCTGCTCATCAGCGAAAACTTAACGAACGCTTTTGCCAGGGCAGCGTTGCTCGTTTTAGACGAAATTGCCAGCGCCGATCCGCCTTCGTTGGCCTGCGTGTTGCCGCCCGCAGTGAACGCCGGCAGCGGGATGATGCCCCACTTGCCGCTCTGGTCGCTATTGGAGCTTTCCAGTGTGCCCGCATACCAAACCGCATAGGGGATTGTGGCGATCTGATTGTTTTCCGTAGCCGTGATGCGGTCGTTCCACTCATTGGAAAGGTTGATGGACACGCCTTCCGAAATAAACTGCTTGCAGAGGTTCATTGCTTTCACCATTTCGTCCGAATCCAGCTTGACTTTGCCTTTGCTGTCATAAAACTGGCCGCCCAACTGATTCAAAAGGAGGAGAAGCATATCGTTTGAGGTGGAGCCGCTGTAGTCAAAGCCGAGCAGTTTGGTTTTGCCGTCGGTCGCCTGCACAATCTTTTTGCCCGCAGCGATGTAATCGTCATAGGTTTTGATGCTGCTTGGGTCCACACCCGCCTGCTGGAAAATGTCTTTGCGGTAATAAAGCGCACACGGTCCCAGATCCCACGGCACCGCGTAGTATTTCCCTTTTATTTTGGTCAAATTGAGCACATAAGAATCAAAGTTGCTCTCTTCCGACTTCATCATATCGCTCACGTCCGCCCATGCGTCGGGGTATTTGTTGACGAAGCTCTGCACGTCGCGGTTCTGCATCTGCACGACATCCGGAACGCCGGAACCGGCGGCCAGCTCGGTATACAGTTTGGTGTAGTTGCCGTCCACCTTCTGAACATTGACCGTCGTACCCGGATTTTCGGCCATAAACGCCTTTGCCTCGGCCGACAGCGCATCAGCCGCGTCATTCCATCCCGCAACGGAAATGGTGCCCGAAAGTTTGCCCGAAGAACTCGCGCCCGAGGTGCTGCCCGCCGTGCTGTTGGAGCAGCCGCTCAGCACAACCCCGCACAGGATTGACAGCGCCACCGCCGACCCACAAATTCTTTTTAATCCACTTTTTACCATGATATTTTCCTCCAGTCAGTCGTTTAAAAATACTTCTCTTGAATCTCGTGCACTTTGTTGTAATGCTGGAGCGTTTCCAGAGTGTTCTTGGTATGGCGGCTTGAGTTTTACTAAATTTAGTTAATGTATTGCTGGTTCTGTGCAACTAGAGTATACCAGATATTTATCTTTTTTCAATAGTTTTTTTAAAAATATTTTAACTAATTTAGCGTAGTTGTCTTATTATGCAGATGATCGTTTTGTATTATAATAAAAAAATAGACATATAGTATATTTTCTTCAGGCCATAGGCTTGGCGTGTTACTTATCTTTTTATGATTCATGCGTAATTTTTATCACAATGATTAATAAAATATCAGGAAAATGTATAGTTAAATTCATCACAATGTATTATAATAATAGAAACCTTATTTTTGATTATTTCTTACGTATTACGTGACATATACCAACAGATGGGACTGAATCACATGGCAACTATAAAAGACATAGCAAAAATCGTAGGGGTCTCCACAACAACGGTTTCAAGGGTGCTTAATAACGATCCCGAGTTTACCGTGAGTGCAAATACACGTATGCATATTTTTCAGACCGCTGAAAAATTGGCTTATAAAAAAAGAGCGCCCGCTTCCGTGACCCATCGCGTCGCTCTGCTGTATTGGTTGACGGAAAATGAAGAACTGGAGGACATATACTATAAGCAGATACGCATGGAGCTGGAAACGAAATTCCAGGATTACAACATTTCCATGCGGCGTTACGACAAAGAAGAGGGCATCGGCGCCATTGATCCCGAAACAGATGCCTTTTTGATCGTCGGTCGGTTTGAAAAACAGGAGTTTGAGAAAATAACGTCCATTTCGCGGTTGGGCGTTATCATAGATACTGCTTCAAACGATATTTTTTTTGATTCGGTGCGCCCAAATTTATCTTTGATGATTCGCCAGATGATTGATCATTTTCTCGCACAAGGGCATCGCAAAATCGGCCTGATCTGCGGGCACGATTATGGACAGCAAAAACGTGTTGAAACCTTGGATATCCGGGAAAATGCCTTCCGCGAATATATGGAAGAACTGGGGATTCTAAACGAAAAGTATATTTTTCGTTCGGCCACGGGATCTGTGTCCGGTGGCTATCAGTGCGCCCTGAATGCCATCGAAGAAAGCAGTGGCGACCTGCCCACCGCTTTCTGTGTGGCCAGCGATCCACTGGCGGTGGGAACGTTGCAGGCATTCCATGAAAAAGGGATTGCCATTCCCCAAAGGGTCAGCTTTTTTAGTATTGACGATGTAATCGTAAGTAAATATGTTTCCCCGCCTCTGACAACATTCCACATTGATATACCGTTTATGTGCCAAACGGCGCTGAAGTTGCTTCAAGAACGATTGGCAAACCCTAATATGCCACAGGAAACCATTCTGCTCAACGGTACGCCAGTATACCGCAAAAGCATACAAAACATATAAAGGAAAACATCCCGCCAAATCCAAAAGCGCCCCAACCGCAATTCTATACACCTACGGCTGGGGGCTGAATGATGCGTCCGTCCGATGCTCCTCATTCAGCTTCTTGATGCCAAAACGTCGCCATCCATTTTGGATGGCGACGTTTTGGCATGCTGAAAACCGCATGTTCAATCAATCAGAAAGGAACCGCAAAAAACAATATTCAAGAGAACCCGCTTGCCTTATCCGCATCCCTACTCCGCTCTCAGAACCCCCTTTAGCATAAAAGCCGCGTCGCATTCATTTTCAGCATCTCATGCCGCCGAACAAATGGAAAGCGGTTGCCGGGCGGCCTGTCCGCTTCAGCGTTTTGGGTCCGGGTCTTTAAAAATGGGCTCTTCCGCGGCCGGAGCGGACGGTTGTCCGGCGTGCGGATCAATCATGTGTTTTTTCACCAGCGGCCATACCGTAAAATTGACCAGCAAACCAATGGTGCCGGCTGTAATAAACGGAAACAAGACCAGCAGCGGCGGCACCAGGATGCAGGTTACAAACAGGATAACCGCGCTTAGAACGGTAACCAGAACATTCCGCCCGATGCCGGCAAATGCAAAAATCAGGGCATTGCGGTAAACGTCTTTGAGCCTCATCTCAAACGTAACGATGATCAGGAAAACATAATATTGCATGAACAGGAACAACAGGCCGCCAAAACACAGGAATGCCAACAGAAAATAAGCGATACGCTGTGTACCCAAAAGAGCGGAATAAAATTGAAGCAGCACCCCCAAGCAGTCGAATCCGACTACAGCGATCGCTGATGCCGCCAGTGCCTGTTTCCAGTTTTGCCGCGCAGCGTCTTTGAAATCCCCCCAGATAAAAGAGGGCCTTTCGCGAGCAAAATCCCGCAGTTCATAGACAAAACCTGCCGTGAACGGTCCGGTGAATATAATCGGAAGCGTGCAAAGATAAAAGAGCCAACTGCCGACGATATGCGCCGAGACAGCAAAAACGAGTGGAATGCAGAAAAGGATGCAGAAAACCGCATACAGCAGGTTGAGCCTAACCAGGTACCAAAATTTCCGCGTGTAGATTTCCAAAAAGCGGCCGGGCGCCGATTTGGGCTTTTCGTCTTTGCTTACGCCGGGGCCCGGTCTGTCATAGCGCATATTAAAAAAACTCAAAGAGATTGCCTCCTGTCCCGAAAGCGATTTCACACCACTTTATTATATACCAGTTTAAAAAGCAAAACCACCGGCAGCGGCAGATCCGGTTCGTCAGCAAAAGGTGCCCTACGCTTTTTGTAAGACACCTTTTTATCCATGCGGCCAAGGGACATTGATTCCATTTTGCCGGCGGTGTTGGCGGATGCATATTGCCCGGCACAGAAAACGTGAATCCTCACATCATGCACTTATGTGGGCGCCGGAAGCGGCTCATGCGTTTTTTATACCGGATGTGGATACGTTTATTCCGTTTCCGTGAGCAGGACAGCCTGATACGGCAGGAGTTCCAGCATATGGCCTTTGCGGGCCGTACCCTCCAGATTGGTAAATACAAGCCCTTCACAGCCTGAAAGATTGAAATCCGTGCGGGAGCTGCCGAAGTTGAGCAGAACCAGCACCGAACGCCCTTTCAGCGCGCGGCGGTACGCAATGATGGTTCCGCCGCACTCCACCGGTTCAAACGTCCCGTAGGTGAGGAGGTCGGATACGGAAGACCGCCTGCGCAGGCCGATCAGTCGCTGATAATCGCTGAGGATCGAATGCGGGTCGCCCGCCTGTTGCTCTTCGTTGACCGCAACATAATTGGGATTGACTTTCAGCCAGGGGCTGCCGGTGGTGAAGCCCGCGTTTGGCCCATCATTCCACTGAAAGGGCGTGCGGCTGTTGTCGCGGCTTCTGCGGTTAAAATATTCGAGCATCCATTCATGTGCATGCCCTCTCCGCAGTCCATCCTCGTATTGGTTGGAGACAGCCAGATCGTCATACTCCCCAAGCTCCATGGGGCAGTTGGTCATCCCCAGTTCTTCTCCCTGATAGATAAACGGCGTGCCGCGCAATGTCAGAAGCAGCGTGGCCAGCATGGTCGCACTGGCATAACCGATGTCTTCCGCCGGGATGTATTTGTTCAGTGAACGCGGCTGGTCGTGGTTCTCCAGAAAAGGCGCCGCCCATCCCCCGACATCCTGTGTGTGCATCTGGCTTTTGAACAGAGCGGCGCGCAGGTCATCCAGCGTGAAAACAGGTTTGGAAAACGGCGGCAGACCACGTTCATCGATATCCGCATAGGTAAAATCAAACGTCATGGAGAAAAATCCGTCCGGCCCGATAAACGCCTTGAGCAAATCGGGAGGGACATCCGCTTCCGCCACCGTCATGCTGTCGTGCGGACGAAAGGTATGATCCGCCAGTTCACTCAAAAAGTCCGTGATGCCGGGCTGGTTGACGACCCAGTCCCTTATAAACGCCGTGCCGTCGGGAGCATCCGCTTCAAACAGCCGATGAGCACGCACCAGCGGGGATTTTTTAATGTTGCTGATAGCATCAATACGAAACCCGCCAAGGCCTTTGTCCAGCCACCAGTTGACCATATCGGCGATCTCCGCGCGCAAAGCGGGGTTTTCCCAGTTAAGGTCGGGCTGTTCGGCGGCAAAGGCATGGAAATACCAGCGGTTCGTGCCGGGCACGCGCGTCCAGGCCGGAGTGGAAAAATACGCGCGCAAATTGTTGGGCGGGTTTCCGTCCTCTGTTTCCTCAAAAATGTAATAATCGGCGTATTTGCTGCCCGGATCGCGGATCGCTTCCTGGAACCATGGGTGCTGATCCGAGGTATGGTTGACCACAAGATCCATCAGGATTTTGATGCCCCGTTTGTCCGCCTCCGCGATCAGGCGGTCCATATCCTCGTTCGTTCCAAAAAGCGGATCGGTCTTACGGTAGTCGGAGATGTCATACCCGTTGTCCACCATGGGAGACTGAAAGACCGGACTGAGCCAGAGGACATTCACGCCCAGCGAGGCAATATAGTCCAGCTTCTGCAAAATGCCGGGGAGGTCGCCCACCCCGTCGCCGTTGGTGTCCAGAAAACTTTTGGGATAGATCTGATAAGCGATCAAACCTTGCCACCATTTGCTCTGCATAGCGATATCCCTCATTGTTTGTATAAGTAGACTCTTGCTTCATACGGGCGCAACGCGGCGGTCGGAGCCGCGTCGTCATAGTTGCCGATAAGCTGCGCGGGCGTGTCGGCACAGCCATCCGGCAGCGGCACGGTGAGCATCTGGTCGGAAAAGTTGCAAAGAACCAGCAGAGTTTCATCACGCAGGATGCGCCGATAGGCAAAAATATGTTCATCCTGTTCCAGCCACGGCTCAACCGAGCCATAGACAATGATCTCATGGCTGTGCCGCAGCGCAATCAGTTCCTGATAATACGAAAAGACGGAATCCGGGTCGCCCACCTGCGCCTTGGCGTTGATCTCGGTGTAATTCGGGTTGACGCCGATCCACGGCGTTCCGGAGGTGAAACCGGCATTCGCACCGTCGTCCCACTGCATGGGAGTGCGGGCGTTATCGCGGCTGATGCGGTGCAGAAAACGCATCATCTGCTCGTGGGACAGCCCACGCTTATGCACCAACTCGTCGTAGGCATTCCGTGTTTCGATATCGCGGTATTCCTCCAGCGTCCGGAACGGCACGTTGGTCATGCCCAGTTCCTCTCCCTGATAAACATACGGCGTGCCCTGCAGCATGTGGAGAGCGGTTGCGATCATTTTGGCCGAGCGTTCCCGCCACTCTTTGCTGTCGTTGCCGAAACGGGAAACCGCGCGGGGTTGGTCATGGTTATCCCAAAACAGGCTGTTCCAGGCCACGCCGTCCAACCCGGTCTGCCACCGGAACAGGATATCCTTGAGCTTGGGCAGGTCCAGCGGATCATCGTTCCATTTGCCGTACGGGCCTTGATGATCCACATGTTCGAACTGGAACACCATATTCAGTTCTCCGGTGTGCAGCCCGGCGTATTTTTTGGCTTCCTCCACCGTCACGCCCGGGGTCTCCCCGACGGTCATGATATCAAACTGCGAGAGAACCTTCCGGTTCATTTCGCGCAGGTATTCGTGCACATGCGGACCGTTGTTGGTGAAGACGTTGCCGTCCCCATACAAAGCGCCCGGCGCGACCTCGCCGTCCAGCAGGCCCGGCTGCTTGGAGATCATGCTGATGACATCCATGCGGAATCCGTCGATTCCCTTTTGGAGCCACCACGTCATCATATCAAAAACGGAGCCGCGCACCGCCGGATTATCCCAGTTGAGATCCGGTTGCTTTGGGGAAAAAAAGTGCAGGTAATACTGTCCGCGTCCCTCGTCATACTGCCAGGCGGAACCGGAAAAATAGCTGCCCCAGTTGTTGGGCTCTTTGCCATCTTTTCCGTCTCGCCAGATGTAATAATCACTGTAGGTGTTGTCTTTGGACTTGCGGCTTTCCGCAAACCAGGCATGCTCATCCGAAGTATGGTTGACCACCAGATCCATCACGATCTTCAAACCGAGGTTGTGCGCTGCTTTCAACAGCTCGTCAAAATCGGCCATGGTGCCAAATTCACTCATAATGGAACGGTAATCGCTGATGTCATACCCGTTGTCGTCGTTTGGGGACTGGTAGATGGGGCAAAGCCACACCACATCCGCACCCAGTTCCCGGATATAACCCAAATGGCTGGTGATGCCCGGCAGATCACCGATACCATCTCCGTTGGAATCCTGAAAGCTGCGCGGATAAATTTGATAGACAACGGCTTCTTTCCACCATGCTTTTTCCATTGTTTACACCTCGTTTTCATAAAAGACAAATTGCCGAAAAGCGATGCTGCCGCATTATCCCGTGATCGGGCCGCCCAAAGCAATGGCTCCCCCGCCCTGTTCCAACAGTTCCCGGACCGAGCCTCGCTCAACGATGTCAAACGGGATCAGGCGGCTCGGCGGCTTTTGGCTGGTGCGTATCTGCTCAAGCAGCATCTCCACCGCCTGCCGCCCCATCTCCTCAAAAGACTGCGCGAGCGTGGTCAGCGGGGGAATGCCCATTTCGGATGTGACCACGTTGTCATACCCGATGATCGAGAAGTTGCCCGGCACCGCAATTCCTTGCACATGCGCCTGCGACAGCACCGCCAGTGCCATATCGTCGGATGCGGCCGCCACCGCCGTGAACCGGTCCGCCTGCCGCACAAGCCTGCCCGCTGTTTCCAGTGTGCCGTGATAACTGAAATCACCGTAAAAAACCAGGTCGTCATCCAGTGTCAGACCGTGGTCGGCAATCGCCTGCCGATAGCCGCAAAGCCGCGCATGCCCGGCGGTGGCATCATCGGCCGGGCCAACCAGCAAAGCAAAGCGCCGGTGTCCTTTGCGATAGAGATATTCGACCGAAGCATAGGCAGCAGCGTAATCATCCACACGGATGCACGGGATACTGTCGTCGTTCTGATAGCTGTTGATGAGCACACAAGGAGCGCTTTTGTTGTGAAGCGTCTCCCCCAAAGCTTCCCGGGGCTGGTGCCCGCAAAAAACAAATCCGTCAATCTGGAAACGGGCGAGCATATTGATGTGTTTGACGATATCCTCAACGGTTTCTGCGGAGTGGCAGACAAGCACCTGATAACCCGACTCGGCCGCCTCTTTTTCAAATGCATACAGGATGCGGTCGAGCGAGGTGGTCACCGCCACCGGCAGCAGGAATCCTAAAAGGTTGGAGCGCTGTGTCTTTAAACTGCGCGCAAGGGTGTTCTGATGATAGTTCAACGTTTGAATCGCTTGCAATACCGCTTTTTCGGTGGCCTCTGTGTAGCCGCCCAGATTGTTGAGTACGCGGGAAACCGTTGCAATGGAAACGCCAGCCTCTCTGGCCACATCTCTGATCGTTGCGTTCTCTGTCATCTTTGTCTCACCCACAATCCAGTCAAAAGTAAACGTTTACATTTGCAATTATACACTGTTTGTTTGGGAAGTCAACTCTGTTTTTCAGCCACTTTTACATTTTCGTTTGCATATCTATTATTTTTTTGTTTAATGAGCACGAATCGCTTGCCTTCCTTGTTCAGCAGCGATTTCCGCGTGGTTTTTTCCCTTGCCAAAGCCCTTTCCACTATATATCCGCCATACAAAACGCACAAAATAAATATATTATTCGCAATATTTTAAAATTTGTTATTGACATTTCACAAAATAGCAAGTATAATCGTTTACAGTAAACGTTTACATACGGCGGTTTTTATTAAATTTGCTTCATGGGATATGGTTCCCCGTCTTACTCACGCAAAAGTAGTTTTTGGAACGATCGGTAAATAAGCTGTATGCGTTAAGTAAACGTTTACATACGCTTTGCCGACTCGAAAGGAGAAGGGTTTCTATGAAAAAAAGCAAATTGGCAGCTCTCGGTCTTGCGGCAGCCCTGATGGTGGGCACATTTGCCGGGTGCAGCAGCGGCACCACAAGCGGTAAAAAAGTGACCATCGACATCTATCAGTTCAAGGTGGAAACGAAGAGCGCGCTGGACAAAGCCATCGCCCAGTATGAGAAAGAAAATCCGAACGTGACCATCAACGAACAGACCGTCGGCGGCGGCGGCGACTATGCCGGCACTCTGAAAACCAAGTTCTCATCCGGGCAGGAACCGGCCATCTATAATATCTTCGGGCAGACAGATACACACACCTGGAAAGACAAAGACGTTGATCTTTCCAATGAGTCCTGGGTGTCGCAGGCTGTGTCCGGAACCTTAGGCGGCGCGACACTGGACGGAAAAGTCTATGGCATGCCGTTCGATCTGGAAGGCTACGGCCTGCTTTACAATAAGACCGTTTTCCAGAAAGCGGGCATCGACGCCAGCAAGCTCACCACGATGGACGCGATCGAGCAGGCATACGCCACGCTGGATTCCCAGAAATCCAAACTCGGCCTGACCGCCGTGACCGCCTGGGCGGCCAAGGAAACCTGGGTGACGGCCAACCACGGCATGAACCCGTTCGTCGCGCCGGAATTCAAAGACGACGAGGCGGCATACAATTCCAAAACATTGGCCTTCAATTATAGCGACGGCTTCAAAAAATATGTAGATCTGAACATCAAATATTCCTACAAGCCCAACGGCAGCGCTTCTTCCATCAACAGCATCGATTACACGACACAGGTGGAACAGCTCTTTGCACTGGGCAAAGTGGCCGTTATCCAGCAGGGCAACTGGGTCATCCCGACGATCAAAGGCATTGATCCCGACCTGGCCAAAAACGTCGGCATCATCCCCATCCCGGTGGAAAGCAGTGCAGGCACCATCACCGGCAAAATTCCAGTGGGCGTCGCGGCTTACTGGGCCATCAACAAAGACAAAGATGCGGATACCATCGCAGCCTGCAAGAAGTTCCTCAACTGGCTCTATCAGTCCGATGAAGGCAAAAAGATGATCGTGAACAACTTCGGATTCATCCCGCCCTTCAAGAACTATTCCGCCAGCCTCGTGAGCAATCTCGACCCGCTCAGCCAGGATATCGAGAAATACGCGAGCGCCGGCAATACCATTTCGTGGGTCTTCAACGATTATCCCAGCGGTTACACGGATAAAGTCGGCGCCGACATCAGTAAATACATCGCCGGTCAACTCTCTTGGGATCAGTTCGTGACCAATACCAAAAACAACTGGTCGAGCCTGCGCCAGTAACCGCGTGCCCGTGGCAGCGCACTGACGGCTCAAAAAGAGGGGGAAACGTCATGGTCAAAAAACGCATAACCTATTGGGCGTTCCTGGCGCCCGTACTCATCACGTTCGCAATTGCCCAGATCATCCCGTTCATCATGGGTATTCTCTACTCATTCACCAACTGGAACGGCGTGTCGGCAAATGTTTCCTTTAATGGCTTGACAAACTATCTGGCCATTTTCAAGGACAAAGATTTCGGGAACGCCTTCATCTTCACCATCGAATACACAATTGTGGCCGTTATTCTCCTCAATGTATTCGGTTTCCTTCTGGCGATGCTGTCCACAAGAGAATCCCGCATCAGCCGGTTTCTGCGCACTATTTTCTTCATGCCCAATCTCATCGGCGGACTGATCCTCGGCTTTATCTGGCTGTTCATCTTCATGCAGGTGTTCCAAAACGTGGGCACATTCACACATCAGGCGTGGCTGACCGGATGGCTCTCGGATCAGAAAACCGGCATGGCAGGTCTCATCATCCTCACCATCTGGCAGATGGCAGGGTATTACATGCTCATCTACATCTCCTCCATCCAGAGCGTGTCGCCCGAGATCATCGAAGCCGCCAAAATCGACGGCGCCAACTCGTTCCAGCGCACCTGGTTCATCACCATGCCGCTCATCCGGCCCGCGTTCACCATCTGCCTGTTTTTAACCCTCTCCAACTCGTTCAAGCTCTATGACCAGAACCTTTCGCTCACCAACGGCGGGCCGTCCAACTCCACCACCATGCTCGCCATGAACATTTACAAAACAGCATTTTCTTACAATCAGATGGGGCAGGCGCAGGCCAAAGCGGTCATCTTCTTCATTGTGGTGGCCCTGATTGGCATCACGCAGGTTTATCTGACATCGAGGAAGGAGATTGAGGCGTGATGCAAACGATTGAAGCAAATAAAATACCCCTGAAACCCGCGCCCGTTGCACGCTCATCCGGCTCGAGCCAGGCAGGAAGCGCTTTCCTCAAAGTCATCTCTCTCGTAGTCAAGATTTTTCTGGCGATCCTGTTCCTGTCCCCGTTCTACATCCTCATAGTCAACTCATTCAAGACCCGCAAGGAGATTTTCACAAACACACTGGCACTCCCCGCCATCCCCCAGTGGAACAACTACTCCCGCGCACTCGACGCCATGAATTTTCTGTCGGCGCTGCGCAACTCACTGGTTATCACGCTTTGCAGCGTTGGCATTATCATCGTGTTCACCTCGATGGCCGCATGGATGATTACGCGTACCAAGACCAAAGTCAGTCAGGTGCTCTATCTGGTGTTCGTTGCTTCCATGATCATCCCGTTTCAGGCCATCATGCTTCCGCTGATGCGCGAGATGGGGCAGCTGAACCTGCTCAACATCCCCGGCCTGATCTTTGTTTACCTCGGGTTCGGCGCTTCCATGGGCGTGTTCATCTTTTCGGGCTTTGTCAAGAGCATTCCCAAGGAACTGGACGAGGCCGCGATGATGGACGGCTGCAATACCCTCCAGACTTTCTGGTACATCATCTTCCCATTGCTCAAGCCCGCCACCTTTACCATCGCCGTGCTCGACGTGGTATGGATCTGGAACGACTACCTGCTGCCGTCTTTGACCATCAACAATCCGGGCACCATGACCATCCCCCTGCAGACCTTCTTCTTTTTCGGCCAGTTCACCAAGCAGTGGGATATGGCGCTGGCGGCGCTGGTCATGTGCATCATCCCCGTCATCGTGTTCTATCTCTTCGCCCAGAAATACATCATCAAAGCAGTCACGGCCGGCAGCATCAAATAACTGAAAACCGCAGTGTCCAGCGATTTTTTGTTTGAAACCGGCACCTTCCTTTTCTTGAAAACGGCATAGTTACGGCTATGCCGTTTTCTTTTTTGAACAAGATGCCCTCCGTCCTGCCGGCAGGCTTCACATCTTTCGCAAAACAAAAAACAGAATGCATTTTTATATGTTTGGAGGAATCGAAATGTTTGGCAACTTGCAAAAATTTGAACAAACGGGCCACACCGTCCGGCTGACATTTGAACAGAACCGGGCTGAGGTCGATGTCATCGCGCCCGATATCGTCCACTTTTTCGCTCCTCAAAAAGACGAGCACCGCCTTTCCAAAGCGGTGGAGAACCCGCCTGCGTCCAACACGGACTTCCATGTTGAGGATGCGGACGGACTCGTCGTGATTACCACCTCCAAACTGCGCGTCGAAATATCCAGGGATTTTCATATCGACATCTTCGACACACAGGGCCGCGCGGTCTGCAGGGATTACCAGGGTGAGCCGGAACCGTTTATCCGCTATGGCGGCAGCGCCACCGGCAAGTCGTTTGTGAGCGCGGAAGGGCACGAGGAGGCCGGCAAAAACGCGCCTATGAAGGTATCGGTCTACAAACAACTGGACGGCGACACGCATTTTTACGGATTGGGCGAAAAAACCGGGCCGCTGAACAAAAAGGGCTACCACTACCGCATGTGGAACACCGACAATCCGCTGCCGCATACCGAAAATTTCGATACGCTGTACAAGTCCATCCCGTTTTTGATCGCCCTGCACGGGGAAACGGCCTACGGCATCTTTTTTGACAATACATACGAAAGCTATTTCGATATGGGTCGTGACAACAGCGCCTATTATTATTTCGGGGCGAAAGACGGCAACCTTGATTATTACTTCATCTATGGCCCGTCCCTCAAATCCGTGGTGAGCGGCTATACGTCCCTGACCGGGCGCACGCCGCTGCCGCAGCTTTGGGCGCTGGGTTATCAGCAGTGCCGCTGGAGCTACGCGCCGAAAGAGCGCCTGCTTGAAGTGGCCGAACGATTCCGTAAAGAGCATATCCCCTGTGATGTGCTGTATCTTGATATTGATTATATGGACGGCTACCGTGTGTTCACCTACGACCGGGAACGCTTCTCCGATTTCAAGGGCATGATCCGGAAACTGAAAGACGACGGCTTTAAGGTCGTCACCATCATCGACCCGGGCGTGAAAAAAGACGCGGGATACGCCGTATATGAGGAAGGACTGAAAAACGGTTACTTCATCACCGATCCGGATGGGATTCCCTACGTCAATGCCGTGTGGCCCGGTGATGCGCTGTTCCCCGATTTTTCCAACGCGAAGGTGCGCGCATGGTGGGCCGACAAGCAGCAATTTCTGATTGAAAACGGGGTGGCCGGCGTTTGGAACGATATGAACGAGCCGGCATCGTTCCACGGACCTCTGCCGGATGACGTGCAGTTCCATAACGACGGGTACCGCACCGACCACGCCGAAATGCATAATGTCTACGGCCACTACATGGCGCGGTCTGCGTTCGAAGGGTTCCGGAAGCACAGCGACAAAAGGCCCTTTGTCATCACACGCGCCTGCTATGCAGGCACGCAGAAATATTCGACGATCTGGACGGGCGACAACCAGAGCCTGTGGGAGCACCTTCGTATGTCGATCCCACAGTTGCTGAACCTTGGCTTGAGCGGTTTCGCTTACGCGGGATGCGACGTGGGCGGCTTCGGGTTTGACTGCACGCCTGAACTGCTTTCGCGCTGGGTGCAGGTGGGCTGTTTCACCCCGCTGTTCCGTAACCATTCCAGTTATGAAACGCGCAGCCAGGAGCCCTGGGCATTCGATGAGCAGACCAAGGCCATCAACCAGAAATACATTGAGCTGTGCTATACGCTGTTGCCCTATCTTTACGACGCGCTGCGCGAAGGGGAGCAGACCGGGCTGCCGGTGATGCGTCCGCTGGTACTGGAGTTTCAGGACGACCCGGCCGTAACCGACATCAACGACGAATTCCTTTGCGGGAGTGCTTTGCTGGTGGCGCCGGTAGTACAGCAGGGGCAACGCGCGCGTTCCGTATATCTGCCGAAAGGCGCCAACTGGATCGATTTCTGGACAAACGAGACATTTGCCGGCGGGCAGAACATCCTGCGTGACGCGCCGCTCGACCTCTGCCCCATCTATGTGAAAGAGGGCTCGATCCTGCCGCGCTGGCCGGTCCGGCAGTATGTTGGCGAGCAGGCCGCCGATACGCTGATACTCGATGTCTGTCTGCCGGCACCCGGTGAGGAGGCATCCTGCACGCACTTTACCGACGACGGCGAAACCTTCGCGTATCGCGAAGGCGGATACAACCGCTATGAGGCCATCGTTCGACCGGACGGCCCCGGCGCCGCTGTGCTGCGCGTGAAAAAAACACACGCAGGATACGGGAACGGATATCGCACGCTCCATATCCGGTGTGTGGGCAAACCGGCCGCTATCCTGACCTCGGCCGGCAAGGCCGCCTCACCCGGAGAAGCTGTGGCCTGCCCATTTGAGACGGACACAGTGGAACTGCTCTTGCGTTACTGACACCCCGGATGCCCCGTTTACCGGCCGTTATTGGTTTCGGCCGGTCCAAAACGTTCCGGACCCCATCGAAAAAACAACGATAAAGAGGAATTTACATGCGCTATTCGATCGGCATTGATCTCGGCGGCACAAACATCGCCGTCGGCATCGTGGATGAGCAGTTTCAGTTGGTGGATACCCTCAGTGTCCCCACGCAGGCAAACCGTCCCTGGAAGCAGGTCGTCGCAGATATGGCACGCTGCGTACACACACTGCTTGCCAACAACGCCCTCGACCCATCCTCTTGTATCGGACTGGGAGCAGGCGTACCGGGCGTTATCTACAGCTCCGCAGGGACCGTGCTGTTCAGCAACAACCTGCGCTGGGAACATGTGCCGCTGGGGCACGCACTCGCCGTAGCAACGGGATTTCCCGTTCGGCTGAGCAATGACGCCAACTGCGCCGCACTGGGAGAAGTGGTCGCCGGCGCGGCAAAAGGGCGGAAAAACGTTGTGCTGCTCACCTTGGGCACAGGCGTAGGCGGCGGCGTCATCATCGACGGAAAGATTTATGAGGGAACGCAGGGTGCCGGCGCAGAGTTGGGCCACTGCACGTTGATAATGGATGGCCTGCCTTGCACCTGCGGGCGCAAGGGGTGCATCGAGGTTTATGCCTCTGCCACGGCGCTCGTCCGCCAGGCGGGCGAAGCGGTTGCTTCACACCCCGACAGTATCCTGGCAGGCAAGGCCCTGAACGGCCGCAGCATTTTCGATGCCATGCATCGGGGCGATCCGACGGCCACCCATGTTGTTGAGCAGTATAAGCACTATCTGGATGAGACGGCCGTGAATATGGTGAATATCTTCCGCCCTGAGGTTCTGCTGATTGGCGGCGGCATTTCCGGAGAGGGGCAGCCTCTGGTCGACCGCCTGAACGCATATGTACGGAAGAACTGTTACGCCGCCCCATATGCTTTTGTCACAACCGTCAAAATTGCCGCGCTGGGCAATAAAGCGGGAATCGTCGGCGCCGCGGCGCTGTGCCTTGCCTGACCGGATCTGAACAGAAGCTTCTTCAGCCACAAGACAGATGCGAACTTTTCTGCAGTTGGAAAGTGTTCGGATCTGCCTTGTGGCTGAAAATATTTTATAACACAAGGACGCGCGGATACGCATTTTCCGATCGCATCGTGCCGCTCCGTTCCAGGCCCCATGGGCACATGGGATTCGATGTGATATAAGAAAAGGTATGTGTCAGGCGTGTGTTGCCTGACCGGACAAGCCGGCATGCCCGCGGGAAAGAGAAAAATCCCTCCGCCGCCGGCTTTCGTGCCTTTGTGCACCGACACCGCATCCGTTTCTGAAAAACGATCTGGAACGGAACCGTTCCATACCCATTTGGAACTGCGGCCCGTTATAAAAATAGAAAAATCCAGATTTGGCGGTTTCACGCGGGAAGATAATCGAAGGGAAAGAACATAGGCTATCTATTAGACGTATGCGGGAGAAGCTGTCCGAATAAAAGAAAGAGAGCGCTTTTTGCAGGGCTGCTCATTCTCACACTTTTCAGGCTTTGGCTTTCATCTGCGCAGACAATGCGCTGTATTCCATTGATGGGATACGACGACATGCTGTTTCTGGTGCATGCGGTCAATATCGCCCATGGGCACTGGCTGGGTGCCTATGACCAGAACACCCTGGTAAAAGGCGTGTTTTACCCCCTGTTCATCGCCGCCAACCACTACATCGGGCTGCCGCTTCTGCTCACCCAGCAACTGCTGTTTGTTTTCGCCTGTGCGGTATCCATACGCGCCATTGCCCCTTTCGTCAGAAATCCCCTCATACTGGCCGTTTGCTACGTGGTCTTTCTGTTCAACCCCGGCAGATACACATCCATGGCGACCACCCGCGTCATCCGTGATTTTGTTTGCGGCTCCTGCACGCTTCTCGCTGTTTCCTGCATGGCGGCGATGTATATCCGGCTTTTTGCCCAAAAAAGCATTCGGATGGTATGGCCCGTCCTGATGGGCCTGTCTTTTGCAGGTGCCTGGCTGACACGCGAGGACTCCGCCTGGGTCCTGCCTTTTCTTGTCGTGGTCACGGTTCTGTGTCTGGTTCTGGTCATCCTCCGCCGGAAAGAAGCGGCGGCGCCGCAGACCATTGCCGTGCTGGTTCTGCCGTTTCTCATTTTCGGTGCGTGCAATGCGCTGGTCGCGGGCGCAAACGCTTTTGCATACGGCATCTTCATCACCAACGAATATGCGGAGCCTAATTTCCTTAACGCATACAGCGCCCTTGGCCGCATCGACACCGGGAAAACGATCCCCCGAGTAACGGTGACCAAAGCCGCGCGGATGCAGGCCTATGCTGTCAGCCCGGCTTTCCGGGAGCTCCAGCCGTATCTGGACGGCGAAACGCCCGGCACGCTTTTCACCTGGAACCTGCGCAACGCCGTGGCAGCCGCAGGGTATTATAAAAGCCCGGCCGCCGCCAGTGCATACTATAAGCGCCTGGCAACGGAACTGAACGATGCATTTGCAAAAGGCGAACTCAAGAGTTATCCGAACTCCATCAGTCTGGGGATGCTTTCACCCTGGCGCAGCCAATATCTGCTGCCTACGCTGAACGCGACTCTGGCCGGGATTCGCTACAACATCACATTCAGAGACTGCAGCCCGTATCCGGAACCGAGCGATCCGTTTCCCGCCGGCATCGCGCTCTATCAGGCCATGACCTACGACATCGCAAATCTGGATAGTACGCCGTATTTCACCGACCCCGGCAAGCTTCCACCCACCACGGGCGGAGAGGGCGTCACGATGGAAAACGGTCCTTCCCTCTACCAAAAGGCTTCCAGCCTCACCGGAAAACGGATCGGAATATTGCATCGCTTTACAGAACTCTACCAGGTTTGTTTTCCCGTGCTGTTTGCACTGGCCGTTTTGTGTTACGCATACCTCACCATCCGCCTTATCCTCACGCTACGCCGGAAACAGAACGGGATCATTGTCCCTCCTGGCTGATCAGCACAGTTGTATTTCTCACCTTTTTGCTGCGGGTGTCGATTTTTGCGTACGGGACCGTCGGATCCGATGTTCCCTTCTCACCGCAGTATATGTCCCCGGCCTATTTTCAGATGATGTTCTGCACGCTTTTCACCATCGGCACGGCCGCCACACTGCTGCAAAATCAGATCGTCTCCCTACGGCCCAATCCCCCGCCGGCAAAACAGGACAAGCAACCGGACCTTGACGCATGCGGCCGCGCCTGATACGTTTGAAAAAGAACCGTGACGCACAACAGAAAAAGCCGCCCGAACGGGCGGCGAACTGCATGCCACAATCACTTCTTCGCATGCTTTTTCCCGGTTTTGGCAGCCCCCTGCAATTCCGGAACCGGGGGTTGCTCGTTTTTTGGGAATTTCTGTCTTTTTCCCCGGCTTTCCGTCCCGTGCGGGTCTTCCGGATCGGGGCGGCGCATGCCCGCTTTTGCCATATGCATTCCTCCTGCGGCCCATATGATTCTGGTTGCCTTTCATAGTGTGGCCTGCCCGGCCGGGTTCATACCACCGGCCCGCTTACAAAATACCCGATGCCTTTTCACATAAAAACCCGCCTTATGAATAAACCATAAGGCGGGTTTTGCACCTATAATACCCGGTGTATTCAGATTTGTGCCACGCCGGCGTCGCGGGCGGCCTGCACGATCGCGTTTGCAACGGCCTCTCCGACCCGCCGGTCAAACGCGCTGGGCAGGATATACTCTTCCGACAGCTCGCTGTCGCTCACCAGCCCGGCGATGGCATGGGACGCGGCGGCTTTCATCGGCTCATTGATCTCTTTCGCCCTACAGTCCAGCGCCCCGCGGAAGATGCCTGGGAATGCGAGCACGTTGTTGATCTGGTTTGGAAAATCCGACCGTCCGGTGCCGACCACCTTCGCGCCCGCCGCTTTGGCAAGGTCGGGCATGATCTCAGGCGTGGGATTGGCCATGGCGAACACGACCGGTTCCGCCGCCATGGAGCGCACCATGTCTTCCGTCACGATACCCGGCGCGGAAACGCCGATAAACAGGTCGGCTCCCTGCATGGCGTCGGCCAGCAGGCCCCGCTTATGCGCCCGGTTGGTCAGCCGCGCCATGTCCGCCTGCGCGGGGTTGAGTTCCTCCATGCCCTCGCAGAGGATGCCGCAGCGATCCACCATCGTCAGGTCCGCCGCCCCCAGATTGAGCAAATGCCGGGCGATGGCGATGCCCGCCGAACCGGCACCGTTAACCACGATCCGCACGCTTTCGATCTCTTTGCGCACCACTTTCAGCGCATTGAGCACAGCCGCCGCCACCACAATCGCCGTGCCGTGCTGGTCGTCGTGGAAGACCGGAATATCGCAAAGCTCTTTCAGCCGCCGTTCGATTTCGAAGCAGCGCGGGGCGGAAATATCTTCGAGGTTGATGCCCCCGAAACTGCCGGAAATCAGGTAGACCGTGCGCACAATTTCTTCTACATCCTTGCTGCGCACGCAGATGGGGAACGCGTCCACATCCGCGAATTCCTTGAACAGCGCCGCCTTGCCCTCCATGACCGGCATGCCCGCCTCGGGCCCGATATCCCCCAGCCCCAGCACGGCCGTTCCGTCCGTCACCACGGCGACCAGGTTGCTGCGCCGGGTAAGCTCAAAAGATTTATCAATATTTTTGTGGATCTCCATGCACGGCTCGGCCACTCCCGGCGTATACGCCAGAGACAGCTCCTCCCGGGAATGCACGGATACGCGGGAAGTCACCTCGATCTTCCCTTTCCACTCGTAATGCTTTTTCAGCGATTCCTGTCGAATGTCCATCGTTTCCGCCTTTCTTTTTACAGCTTCCGGTATGCCGCCGCACCGGTCTCATAGAGGTTGTTCCCCTGCGCATCAATGACCACGATGGCCGGGAAATCCACCACCATCATTTTTTGCAGGGCCTCTGTTCCCAGGTCCTCATATGCGATGGGTTCAACCGCGCGGATGCTTTTGGCAATCAGCGCCGCCGCGCCGCCCGTGGCTGCGAAATACACGCAGTGGTTCTTCCGCATGGAGTCGATCACCACCTGCGAGCGCAGCCCCTTGCCAATCATCCCTTTGAGACCGATGTCCAACAGGGCGGGCGTGTAGGCGTCCATGCGGTAGCTGCTGGTTGGGCCGGCGGAGCCACAGGCATGTCCCGGGCTGGCAGGCGCAGGGCCTACATAATACACGATCTGGCCTTTGAGGTCCACGGGCAGTTTTCTGTTCTCCTGCAAAAGCTGAAACAGGCGTTTATGCGCGGCGTCGCGCGCGGTGAACACCGTGCCGGAGATCAGTACGCTGTCCCCTGCTTTCAGCCCGTCCACCGCTTCGTCCGTCAGGGGTGTTTGGATTTTTTTTACTGTGTCCATGTTCATTATATACCCTCTCCGTCACAGCTCCGCTCGGGCGTGGCGGGCGGCATGGCAGCACACGTTGACGACCACCGGCAGAGAGGCGATATGCGCGGGCAGCCAGTCGATGTGGACAGCCAGCGCCGTGGTGCTGCCGCCCAGCCCCGCGGGGCCAAAGCCCATGCGGTTGATTTCATCAAGCAGTTCCCGCTCCATTTTGGCGTAGCGGGGGTCGGCGTTGTGTCGCCCCGGTTCCCGGAGCGTGGCCTTTTTGGCTGTTTTGGCCGCCAGTTCGATGGTGCCGCCGATACCCACCCCGATGATGACGGGCGGGCAGGGGTTCGGCCCCGCTTTGCGGGCGGTTTCGAGGATGAAACTGCGCACGCCCTGTTCGCCGTCGGACGGCGAGAGCATCTTCAGCGCGCTCATGTTCTCGCTTCCAAAGCCCTTGGGCGACACCTCGATTTCCAAAGTATCCCCCGGCACGATGTCCACATGGACCACGGCGGGCGTGTTGTCGCCGGTGTTTTTCCGGTCGAAGACCGGGTCGGTCACGATGGATTTGCGCAGATAGCCGTCGGCGTATGCCTCGCGCACACCCTGTTCGATGGCCTCGTTGAACCCGCCGCCCACGACATGGACCTCCTGGCCCAGCCGGATGAACACGACGGACATCCCCGTATCCTGGCAAATGGCCACCCGCTCCGCCGCCGCAATCTCGTCGTTTTCAACGATCTGCCGCAAAACCGCCCGGCCCGTGGGGGATTCTTCCGTTTTCAATCCCGTTTTCAGAGCGGCGAGAATCTCCGGGCTGATGTTGTAATTGGCCCGCAGAAAGAGGTCTTTTACCGTTGCACGGATGGTTTCTGCGCTGATTTCCCGCATAGGCTGCTCACCTTCCCGTCCGGCCGCGCAGCCGCGCGGCGCAATATCGTTCCGCTGCGCCGGAAAAAAGTGGCAACCGCGCCCTTTCCCGGCACACACATATCCACGCTATGATAGCACATGGACAGGGATATTTCAAACGGCTCCCCGCATTGTAAAATTATTGTACGCGGCGGCTAAAACCTTGACTTTTGCGGGACAAGCCCATATAATGAGAGCTGTAATTTTTTGAATATCTGTTTTTTCAAAAGATTATGAGCAAAAATTTTTTGACCACTTTCCAAAAGAAAGGCAGGGCTATGGCAGCCGGGTCAATTGCCGTCCGGCAACTTTCGTTGCCTTATTGATTGAGCAAAACGCTCAGATTTTATAAGTTGGTTACTTATAACCGGTGCGATCGCGCGCTCAACTTGTGAAACGGTCAATAAGAGTAGTAAAAGTAAGTTTTTGCTGTATAGACTCTGAAAGTCCTGCATTTTGAAAGTCGGAAAGCGGCTCCCTGCCGGGACACGCTTTCCGCCGGACAAAATCGCTGTTGAATCGAAACGCAAGTGATACGCGGTCTGCCGCTATGCGCTTGCGTTTTTTGTTTTGCCATCCCCCCGCAACATGCCCGGAGGGTGCGGCAAACCCGCGCGCGGATTAATCTCCGGCATCCAGCCAAAAATAAGAAAAACGGAGGGGGAAGTGCATGCAGCAGCTTTCTCAGGAACGCATGCCCATATATGAGGCATTGGAGCGTTTCAAACAGATGCGTGTGGTCCCGTTCGACGTACCGGGCCACAAGCACGGCAAGGGCAACCCGGAATTGACCCGTTTTCTGGGGGAACAATGCGTGTCGGTGGACGTCAATTCCATGAAGCCGCTCGACAATCTCATCCACCCCGTGTCCGTCATCAAGGATGCGGAGGAGCTGGCGGCCGAGGCGTTCGGCGCGGCACACGCATTCTTCATGGTGGGCGGCACCACTTCAGCCGTGCAGGGCATGGTGCTTTCCGTCAGCAAAAAAGGCGACAAGATCATCCTGCCGCGCAACGTGCACCGCAGCGTCATCAACGCACTGGTGCTCTGCGGCGCGGAGCCGGTCTATGTCAACCCGGAAGTAGACACAAGGCTCGGCATCTCGCTGGGCATGTCCCTGGCACAAGTGGAACAGGCCATCCGCGAGAACCCGGACGCGGTGGCCATCCTCGTCAACAACCCCACCTATTACGGCATCTGCTCCGACCTGTGCGGCATTGTGAAGCTGGCGCACGCGCACGGCATCAAGGTGCTGGCGGACGAAGCGCACGGTACGCATTTCTATTTCGGGAAAGATCTGCCCGTGTCCGCCATGGCGGCCGGAGCGGACATGGCTGCGGTGAGCATGCACAAATCAGGCGGCAGCCTCACGCAAAGCTCCATCCTGCTCACCGGTCCCGCCATGAACGCGGGCTATGTCCGGCAGATCATCAACCTCACCCAGACCACCAGCGGCTCCTATCTGCTGCTCTCCAGTCTGGATATTTCGCGCCGCAACCTTGCGTTGCGCGGCGAGGCGGTCTTTGCACAGGTTGCCGCACTCGCACAGTACGCCAGAAATGAAATCAACGCCATCGGCGATTACGACGCTTTCTCAAAAGAGCTCATCAACGGGGACAGCGTGTTCGATTTCGACGTGACCAAGCTCTCCGTGCACACGCTGGATATCGGGCTGGCTGGCGTGGAGGTCTACGACCTGCTGCGGGACGAATACGACATCCAGATCGAGTTCGGCGACATCGGCAACATCCTTGCCTATGTCTCGCTGGGCGACAGCAGGCAGAATGTGGAGCGGCTGGTGAGCGCGCTCTCCGAGGTCCGGCGGCTCTATCGGCAGGACAAAGCCGGCATGCTCACGCAGGAATATATCAGCCCGCAGGTGGTCACCACGCCGCAGCACGCGTTCTACGCAGAAAAAGAATCTCTGCCGCTCGAGAAAACGGAAGGCCGCGTGTGCAGCGAGTTCGTCATGTGCTACCCGCCGGGCATCCCGGTGCTGGCGCCAGGCGAACGCATCACCCGGGATATTTTGGACTACATCGCCTACGCCAAGGAAAAAGGCTGTTCCATGACGGGGCCGGAAGACCTCGAGATCAAGCATCTGAACGTGCTGAAAGGAGTTTAAACTTGGAACTTTGGTTTACGGAGCTCCATACGGACAACGTGCGGTTTTCCATCAAGGTGGACCGGCAGCTCTATTCCGCGCAGAGCCAATTCCAGCGCATTGATATTTTTGAATCGATCGAGTTCGGCCGCATCCTCGTGCTGGACGGTTATATCATGCTTACCGAAAAGGACGAATTCATCTACCACGAAATGATTGCGCATGTGCCCATGGCGGTGCACCCGAACCCCCGGCGCATCCTCGTCATCGGGGGAGGCGACGGCGGCGCGGTGCGCGAGCTCACCAAGTACCGCTCGGTGGAACGCATCGACCTTATTGAGATCGACGAGGTGGTGGTGGACGCGTGTCGGGAATTCCTGCCGCAAACGGCCTGTCGGCTGAACGACCCGCGCGTACACATCCGCTATGAAGACGGCTTGAAATACACCCGCTCGCACGAAAACGAATACGACGTCATCCTCGTCGATTCCACCGACCCGTTCGGGCCGGGCGAGGACCTGTTCACCAAGGAGTTCTACGGCAACTGCTTCAAGGCCCTGCGGGAAGACGGCATCATGGTCAACCAGCACGAAAGCCCGTTCTACGCCAAAGATGCCGCCGCCATGCAGCGCGCGCACCAGCGCATCCGGGCCCGGTTCCCCATCAGTCGCGTCTACCAGGCGCATATCCCCACCTATCCGTCCGGGCATTGGCTCTTTGGATTTGCGTCTAAAAAATATCACCCCACGCACGATTTCCGCCCCGACGCGTGGAATGCCCTGCGCATCCCGGCGCATTACTATAATACGAACCTGCACAGCGCGGCGTTTGCCCTGCCGACCTATGTGCAGGAGATTCTGCAAAAGGTCGAAGAAGCATAAAACAGACAACAAAGGAGAACGAACATCATGGGAAAAGCACTCATCATCGGCTGCGGGGGCGTGGCTCAGGTAGCCATTCACAAATGCTGCCAGAACAGCGCCGTGTTTGAAGAAATCTGCATCGCCAGCCGCACCAAATCGAAATGCGACGCGGTTAAAGCCAAGCTCGACGGCGGCAAAACAAAAATCACCACCGCGCAAGTGGACGCCGACAAGGTGGACGAGCTCGTCGCCCTCATTCAACGGGAAAAACCGGACGTGGTGCTCAACCTCGCCCTGCCCTATCAGGACCTCACCATTATGGACGCCTGTCTCGCCACCAGAACGAATTATGTGGATACCGCCAACTACGAGCCGGAAGACACCGCCAAGTTCGAATACAAATGGCAGTGGGCCTACCGCGAGCGCTTTGAGCAGGCCGGCATCACCGCGCTGCTCGGCAGCGGCTTCGACCCGGGCGTGACCAGCGTGTTCTCCGCCTATGCCCTCAAGCACCAGTTCGACGAAATCCACTACATCGACATTCTCGACTGCAACGCGGGCGACCACGGCTATCCGTTCGCCACCAACTTCAACCCCGAGATCAACATCCGCGAGGTGTCGGCCAACGGCAGCTATTGGGAAGACGGGCACTGGGTGGAAACCAAACCAATGGAGATCAAGCGCGTCTATGATTTCCCCGAGATCGGTGAAAAGGACATGTATCTGCTGCACCACGAGGAGATCGAATCCCTTGCGCTGAACATGCCCGGCATCAAGCGCATCCGCTTCTTTATGACCTTCGGGCAGAGCTACCTCACTCACCTGCGCTGCCTGGAGAACGTGGGGATGACCTCCATCGAGCCCATTGAATACCAGGGCATGCAGATCGTGCCGCTCCAGTTCCTCAAGGCGGTGCTGCCCGATCCGGCTTCTCTCGGCCCGCGCACCAAGGGAAAGACCAACATCGGCTGCATCTTCCGCGGTGTGAATGATGGAAAGGAAAAGACCTACTACCTCTACAACATTTGCGACCATCAGGCCTGCTACAAAGAGACCGGGATGCAGGCCGTGGCCTACACCACCGGCGTTCCCGCCATGATCGGGGCATCCATGCTGCTTTCGGGCACATGGAACACGCCCGGTGTGCACAACATCGAGGAGTTCGATCCCGATCCGTTCATGGCCGCGCTGAACAAATGGGGCCTGCCGTGGAAAGAGAGCTTTCACCCCGATCTGGTGGACTGAGATGCGGACGGAACAGCTCTCCACCCCCTGCTATGTGGTGGACGAATCCCTGCTCGTGCGCAACCTGGATATCCTGCGCGGCGTGATGGACCGCACCGGCTGCCGCATCCTGCTGGCGCAAAAAGCGTTCTCCATGTATGCGCTCTATCCGCTCATTGGGCAATACCTCAGCGGCACGGCGGCCAGCGGCCTGTATGAAGCCCGGCTCGGCCGGGAGGAGATGGACAAGGAGAACCATGTCTTCTCCCCCGGCTACCGCAACGAAGACTTCGACGAGATTGTGTCGCTCTGCGATCACATCATCTTCAACTCGTTTTCGCAGTTGGAAAAATTCAAAAACCGGGCGCTGCGCGCCGGCAAGAGCGTGGGCCTGCGCATCAACCCCGCATACTCCACGCAGGAAGGGCATGAGCTCTACGACCCTTGTGCGCCCGGCTCGCGTCTGGGCGTCACGCGCGAAAACTTTCGCCCCGACCGGCTGGACGGTGTAGAGGGCCTGCATTTCCACACGCTCTGCGAACAGGACGCCGCCCCGCTCGTCCGCACGGTGGAAGCGGTGGAAGAACAGTTCGGGCCGTGGCTGCCCCGGATGAAATGGCTCAATTTCGGCGGCGGGCACCACATCACCCGCGAAGGGTACGACCTCGCCGCGCTGGAAGCCTGCATCCACCGGGTGCAGGAGACCTACGGCGTGCAGGTCTATCTGGAGCCGGGCGAAGCGGTGGCGCTGAACGCCGGCTTCCTCGTCACCACAGTGCTGGACACGTTTCGCAACGGCATCGACATCGCCATTCTGGATACCTCCGCCGCCTGCCACATGCCCGACGTACTCGAAATGCCCTACCGCCCGCCGCTTTTGGGGGCAGGTATACCGGATGAGAAACCGTACACCTACCGGTTAGGCGGCCCCACCTGCCTGGCGGGCGACGTCATCGGCGACTATTCGTTCGACCGGCCGCTTGCGCCCGGCGACCGGCTCACGTTCGGCGACATGGCCATTTATTCGATGGTAAAAAACAACACGTTCAACGGCATGCCCCTGCCGTCCATCGCCCTGCGCAATGCAGACGGCGACTGCAAGCTTCTGCACCGCTTCGGCTACAATGATTTCAAATGCAGGCTGTCCTGAATCGGACACAAAAACGCGCCCACATCTGTGGACGCGTTTTTCTGTATTCCTGCAGTTGAAAACACCCGCGCGGGCGAATACAATAAAGAATAGCGGCGGGCACCACAGCCGCCGTTCCAATCGGGCACAGGCACGAAAGGAGTGCTGCAATATGCTGCACCAGAACAAAAACAACGAAAAGCTCCAGAAGATTCATCCGGCGAACACCCTGTCTCTTTATGACGACGTTGACATTCCCAAATACACACTCCGAAAACAGCCCATCGAGCCCGACGTCGCCTGCCGACTGATTAAAAACGAGCTGCTGGACGAAGGCAACGCCCGCCTGAACCTGGCGACGTTCTGCTCCACGTTCATGGAAGACGAAGCCATCCGGCTGATGGCGGACACTCTCGAGAAAAACGCCATCGACAAATCGGAATACCCCAGCACCATCGAGTTGGAAAACCGCTGTGTGAATATCATTGCCGACCTGTGGCACGCGCCCGAGAACCAGTTCATCGGCACATCCACGGTGGGCTCGTCCGAAGCCTGCATGCTGGCGGGCCTTGCCATGAAGTTCCGCTGGCGCAACCGGGCGCAGCGCTTGGGGCTGGACATCTGCGAAAAAAAGCCGAACCTCGTCATTTCCTCGGGGTATCAGGTTTGTTGGGAAAAATTCTGCGTCTATTGGGATGTGGAACTGCGCGCCGTCCCGATGGACCCGGAGCATCTGAGTCTGGATGTCAATGCGGCCATCCGGGCGGTCGATGCGTACACCATCGGCATAGTGGGTATTCTGGGGCAGACCTATACCGGAAAATTCGACGATATCCGGCTGCTGGACAAGGCGGTCGGGCAATACAACAGCCAAACGGAGGAAACGGTCTACATTCATGTGGACGCGGCTTCCGGCGGGCTGTTCGCACCGTTTTCCCAACCGGAGCTGGAATGGGATTTCCGGCTGGAAAATGTGGTTTCCATCAACACCTCCGGGCATAAATACGGACTGGTCTATCCGGGCATCGGCTGGGTGGTGTGGCGGGACAAAACCTGCCTGCCCAAAGAGCTGATCTTCGAGGTTAATTACCTCGGCGGCACCATGCCCACCATGGCGATCAACTTCTCACGTTCCGCCAGCCACATCATCGGTCAGTATTACAATTTTCTGCGGCTGGGCTACGACGGATATTGCAGGGTCCACCGGCACACGCGGAAGATCGCGGATTACCTCGCGGAAAATCTGGATGCCACCGGTCTGTTCGCCCTTATCAACCGCGGCGACAGCATCCCCGTCGTTTGCTTCACGATGAAAGAGCAGGCGGCAGACTGGACGCTATACGATCTGTCCGACCAGTTGGAGCGAAACGGGTGGCAGGTTCCGGTCTATCCGCTGCCAAATCATGCACAGAATATCATCGTCTGCCGCCTGGTCTGCCGCAGCGATATGTCTTTGAATCTGGCGCAGAGGCTGATGGAAGATATCCATCTTGCCATCGAAACGCTGGGACGCGCGCATCCCCGGGCCGATCGGGCAAAGCGGGGGGACATCAAAGGGTTCACGCACTGAGCATTCCGCAGAACGCACGGAAGCCCGTCCATTGTAAAATGGACGGGCTTCCTGTTACCGCTATGGAACAAGCGGGTACCGTTTATTTTTTGCCGACGGCTCCCGAGCGTTTTTTGGCCACCATCAGGACGACCAGCGCGCCCAGGCCGGACAGTGCAAAGACTGCGGCGGCAGTGGGATCGCCGCTGGTACCAGTATAGGGATTGGAGGCGCTTGAAGCGCTGACGGCGGAAGAACCGCTGACGGTGGAAGAACCGCTGCTTCCGGACGTCGCAGAGGTGTTGGCATTCCCGCTGCTGGTCGAGGAACCGGAATCGTCCCCGTTACCGCTCGAAGTGGTGTTGTCCGCGCCAAGGTTCTGTCTGGCTGCGGGCGCGTTGATGGTGAAGTCGATCTGCGCGTCGGTGGGGTTGATGTCCTTCGCGCTGGTCTGCAGCGGCTCCACGGTGGCCGGGCTGTCCGCCGTCGGGTTGGTAGCGTTCTGCACCGTCACGGTGTGCACCTGAATCTGCGAGTTGGTCACGGTGATGAGGCTGTAGCAGGGAGCGTTTGGCGTGGCCACCGTGTCCATATAATCCTGCAGTGTGGGCGCATTGTCCTGCTTGCTGCCGCTGCCGCCGGTTTCGAGCGAGATAGTGCCCGTGCCGTCTGTAGCCGGGATGGGATTGCCATTATTGGACTTCATCGATTTGGTGCGGATATAAGCATGGTCGTGGCCCTGCAGCACCAGGGAAACGGAGTATTTATCGAGCAGATCGCCAAACGCGGTGAACGTATCGCTGATGCCGCTGCCGCCGTACATGCCGCGGTGGAGGGCGACGATGATGAACGGCTGTTTGGTCTTGGCCATGTCCGCATCGGCCCATGCGTGCTGCGCGGCAAACCCGTCGCCTTTGTCTTCACTGTCCAGCACCACAAAGTGCGCGGCGCCGTAATCGAACGAATAGGTGGTACCGGGGGTCACATTCGCATCGGTGCAGGCGTTCGGCACGGTGAAATGTTCCCGAAACGCGGTGGCCGGATAAGCGGTGCTCTGGTCGTGGTTGCCGATAACCGGCAGATACGGGCAGTCGCCAAGTGCATCCTGCGCGGCGCCAAAGAACCAGCGCCACTGGTCTTCGCTGTTGGCCTGGTCGACGATGTCGCCTGTTTCAAACAGGAAGTCGGGCTTGTATTGTTTGAGCACAGTGCTGATGGCGTTGCCCCATGTGGAATAGCTGAGCTTTGCGCCCGTGGTATCCGTCTGCACATCCGCCTGCGTGTCGGAAATGTGGAGGAAGCTGAACGAATTGACCGTCTGGTCCTCGGTGGTGAAAGAGTACACGTTGCTTGTCACACCGCCGTTTTCGGCCGTATAATAGTAGGTCGTGCCGGCGGTCAGACCCGTTGCCGTCACACGGAAGGTATTGGCCGTGCCGCTGTCGCTGGATGTGGCGGCAGCCGCGTATGTTTTAGCGTTGCTCATATCACCGCTTTTGGAAATACGCACCAGACCGCTGGTGACGGAAGCCGGCATTTCCCAGGTGAAGGTGTGGGTCGTGCGCGGATCGGAACCGAAGCTGTTGGTCAGGCAGTTGATGGCTGTGGAACTGAGGGTGGTCGTTTCCACCGGGTTTGGCTCCTCGGATGCGGACCACGCGCCGTCCGCGCCGCAGCGGGGCCTGGCCCAGTTAAGGAAGTTCTGGTCGGACGTATTATAGCCGATGATTTGTGTGTCATATGCCTGGTTACCGGAAGCGTCGTCCACCGTCGCGTTGTTGTCGGTATCAGCAAAATCCATGCGGCGAATGGCTTTCTGCTTGGACTGCGAGTTGGTCACGTCCCCTTCATAGGCGGAAATGATCTCGTTGGTTGGGCTGGTGGTGGTGCCGTCATTGCCGTTGACGCCGATCATATCGACATATCCGGCCGCTGCCGGTGCATGTGCGGTGTTGTCAAACGGGTCGGAGTTTGCGGTAAGCTGTGTGGTATTGCTCATCAGCGCCACCGCAAGCCCTTTTGTATTGATCGGCATGTTCCAGTCCTGGTCGGCCGCCATGCCGGTGAGGTCAAGCCCAAAACCAGGGGCAACCGCCGTCGAACCCGTGGCGGCGCCGCGGATAAGATAGGAACTGTGCGCCTTGATCGTGCCTGTCAGCGGCAGCACCGCCCACTGGCCGTTCTGCACGGCCGTCGGCTGGTTGGTGGGATAATACGGGCTGGTGGCATACTGCACCGACCAGCCGTTCAGGTTCACATCCGCGGAAGTGGGGTTGTAAAGCTCAATGAAACTGTTCGAGCACGCCTGCCCTTTGTCTTTATAGGTAATGCTGAAGGTGCCGTCCGGGTTGTTGGTGATTTTGTCTTTGCTGGAGTTGTAGCCGCCATAGACCTGGTTGATGATGACGTGCGGCACCGCCACATCATAGGTCCCCGTGCTGGAATACGGGGTGCCGGCCGTCGCGCCGGCAGCGTGCACCTGAAAGGATACGCCGCCAAACACGGATGCCGCAATGGCGACCGCTAACCCGGCGGAAAGCAGTTTTCGGGCTTTTTTCATTCCAATTCCTCCATACTGTTTTGTCAAATCCCACATCAGGCAGATTGTGTGTTTGTTAATAAATATACTGTTTGTATACATTTCGAAATATCTGCCCGATCAAAAAAGTATCTCATTCTATTTATTATAAAAGCCCTACGGACAACGCACCATCAAGAGCTAGTAAACACCATGTAAAATGCGTGTAAATTGTGCGGGTGCCCGACGGGCGGTACGTTTGCATGAGCAGCCGGAAAATGCCGACAACCAGGCTGCCGCATATATTTTTTGAAGAAGATTGGGGCCGACGCAACGAAATTTCAATAGGAACGTGTTATAATAGCAAGGGGGACAACCGTATCACCCAAATATGGAAGGAGAATCGTCATGGATCAAAAGCAGTTCGACCGCATCCATACCGGGAAAGGGTTCATTGCCGCCCTGGACCAAAGCGGCGGCAGCACACCGAAAGCTCTCCTGCAATACGGCATTGATACGAACAAATACCACAGTGATGAGGAGATGTTCTATCTGGTGCATCTCATGCGGACGCGCATCATCAAGAGCCCCGCGTTCAATTCCGACTCTATTTTGGGTGCCATCCTGTTTGAAAATACCCTTTACCGCACTATCGACGACGAACCCACTGCGGATTACCTGTGGAATCAAAAGGGCGTTGTCCCGTTTCTGAAAGTCGATCAGGGCCTTGCCGGGCCGGAAAACGGCGTGCAGCTCATGAAGCCCATTACGGGGTTGGACAACCTGCTGGAGCAAGCCACTCAAAAGCACGTTTTCGGCACCAAGATGCGTTCTGTCATACTGGAAGCCAACCCGCAGGGCATCAAAGCCATCGTGGCGCAGCAATTCGAGGTCGGCAAACAGATTTTCGCCGCCGGTCTGATACCCATCCTGGAACCGGAAGTGAACATCCAGAGTGCCGACAAGGAAGCCTCCGAAGCCCTGTTAAAACAGGAAATCCTCGACCACCTCGCCGTGCTTGATCCACAGGTCAAGGTCATGCTCAAGCTTTCCATCCCCACCCGGGACGATTTTTACAAAGACCTGATGGAAAATGAGCATGTTGTGCGGGTGGTCGCGCTTTCAGGCGGATATTCCCAGAAAGAAGCCAATGAACGGCTGGCGCGCAACCACGGGCTGATTGCCAGCTTCTCCCGTGCACTGTCCCAGGGACTGACCGCCTGGCAGACCGACGCGGAATTCAACCGTGCGCTCGCCGACTCCATTCAGGCCATCTATAACGCGTCCATTACCTGAATCGCCATCTACGTATTCTGACATATTTTTGAGTCAACGAGAGGAAACCGTCATGTTGTATAAGCGCCTGCTTGCCGGCTGCTTGGCCATCCTGTTCTGCCTGTCCGCCGTTTCGTGCGGCAAACCGACACACACCGCGTCCGGTTCCAAAACGGCATCACCAAGTTCTTCCGTCTCTTCCGGCACTTCTTCCGCATCCGGCGGCTCGGACACAGGCGCGTCTTCCCAACCCGCGCCGTCCGGCACCGACAGCTCGGCATCCGCGGCACAGCCGGCCTCGTCTGCTCCTCGGGTCACCGTAACGGTTACCATCCCCGAAGGGTTCTCGGTACCGCAGATTGCAGAACGGCTGCAGGCAAACGGCGTTTGCAGCGAGACGGATTTCCTTTCCGCCGTCAACAAATACCCTTTCACCGAGGCCAGTCTGGGCGCCATCCCGTACGATTCCTCCAAAATGTGCTTCCGGCTGGAAGGCTACCTGTTCCCCGACACCTATCAATTCTACCAGAACATGAAGGCACAGGATGCCATCGGCAAAATGCTCGCCAACGCCGACAGCCGAATCGTAGGCAAATACAGTTTTCAAACCGTCATTCTTGCCTCCATCATTGAAAAGGAGATCCCGGACCCCACCGGCATGAAAAACGTTTCCTCCGTTTTCCATAACCGTCTGAACGACACCAAGCAGTTCCCTTATCTCGGTTCGGACGCCACCGTGAAATATCTCACAACGTATATCCACGGCGTGGATACGGCAATGGGCTCCGATCTGGTCGATACATACAAATATTATTACAACACCGACAACCGCGTACACGGCCTGCCTGCCGGCCCCATATGCAACCCCGGCCTACAGGCGCTGGACGCCGCGACCAACCCCGCAAACACCAATTATCTCTATTTTGCCTCGGACGCGGGAGGAAACTACACCTTTTCGGCCACGCCCATCCCCGGCGCAGGTTCCTGACCGTTCTTCTCTGCTCAAGAGCGGGATGCCGTTTATCGGCATCCCGCTCTTTTTGCGTGTGCTTGTTTTCAACCGGGCAGCCGGAGAATTTTTTGCAGTCCGGCTCCCGTTTTCATGCAATTCCCGGAAACAAGTTGTAACATTTCTGAAATTTTCATATACTGTAACGTTCACAACATCTCTAGAGGTTTCATGAAACAGGGGAGGGTCCTATGGATTTCAACCAATTGCTCGAGGAAGACCGCGCCAACCGGGAAAAGCGGCACTTTGAGGGGACTTTACTGGATTATTTGCATATAGTCGAGAAAAATCCGGACGTGGCAAAGCTGGCGCACAAACGGATGTATGACATCATCGTGGGCAAGGGCGTCGAAACCATCAAGCCAGAAGAAAACAACCGTGTCAAAAAGCTCTACGGCAACGAGAGTGTAAAACGCTATGCCTTTTTCAAAAACGATTTTTTCGGCATCGACAAAACCATCATGAAAATCGTGGACTATTTTTACTCCGCTTCCATGCAGGGTGAAGAATCCCGGCAGGTACTCTATCTGGTCGGGCCGGTCGGCTCCGGCAAATCTTCGCTGGTGGAGGCGCTCAAGCGGGCGCTGGAATCCAGCGAGCCGATCTACGCGCTAAAAGGCTGCCCCATGCGGGAGGACCCGCTGCACCTTATTCCCAAGCATCGGCGTGAACAATTTGAAGAACTGCTGGGCGTAAAGATCGAAGGGGACCTCTGCCCGGTCTGCCGCTACCGGCTCAAGGAAGAATACCACGGCGAATACGAGCGCTTCCCGGTGGTGACGACGGACTTCTCCATCCGGGCGCGCAAGGGCGTCGGCGTGGTGCCGCCGGTAGACCCGAACAACCAAGACACTTCGGTGCTGACCGGCAGTGTGGACATTTCAAAACTCGACCTCTATGCCGAGGATGACCCGCGCGCCCTCTCGCTCAACGGCGCGTTCAACGTGGGCAACCGCGGCATCGTCGAATTCATCGAGGTGTTCAAGAACGACGTGGAATACCTGCACACCCTCATCACGGCCACGCAGGAAAAATCCATCCCATCGCCGGGCAAAGGTTCGATGATCTACTTTGACGGCATCATCCTCGCGCACTCCAACGAATCCGAGTGGAACCGCTTCAAATCCGACCACACCAACGAAGCCATCCTCGACCGTATCGTCCGGGTGGAGGTACCCTATTGCCTGGAACTGAACGAAGAATCCAAAATCTATGAGAAGATTTTGAAAAAAAGCCGCTTCCGCGCCCACATCGCGCCGCACACCATCGAAGTCGCGTCCATGTTCGCCATCCTCACCCGCCTGACTCCCTCGGCCAAGGTGGACCCCCTGACCAAGCTGAAGATCTACAACGGCGAGGAGATCGTGGAAAAAGGCACCACCATGCGCATCGACATCAGCGAACTGCGCGAGGAGGCCGGCCAGCGTGAAGGCCTTTCCGGCGTATCCACACGGTTCATCATCAAGGCGATCGACAATGCGCTCTCCACTTCCGAAAACGGCTGCATCAACCCGCTCGGCGTGATGGAAAGCATCATCAAATCGGTGAAAGACCTGGAGATCAGCGAAGACGATAAAAAGCGCTACCTCACCCTGATGCAGGACACCGTGCGCAAGGAATATCACAAGATGTTAGAAAAAGAGATCACCAAGGCGTTCATCCACAGCTTCCGGGACCAAGCGGAAAGCCTGTTCAACAACTACCTTGACCACGCCGAAGCCTATGTCAACAAAACCAAGATCAAGGATGCGTCCACGGGCGAGATCCTTGACCCGGACGAAAAATTCTTGCGTTCCATCGAGGAGCATATCGGCATTTCGGAAAGCTCGGCCAAAGGATTTCGGCAAGACGTCACCTCGTATATGTTTTACCTGATGCGCAAGGGGGAAACCATCACCTACACCTGCTACGAGCCGCTGAAAGACGCCATCGAAAAGAAGCTGACCCAGTCTGTCCGGGAACTTTCACGCATCATCACAAAAGCAAAAATACGCGACAACGAGCAGGATAAGAAATACAACGCCATGGTGGAACAACTGAAAGCCAACGGCTACTGCGACCAGTGCTGCGATGTTATCCTAAAATACGCCGCGAACAATTTGTGGAAGGACTGAGGGATATGGCTATATTCCGAGAGTCCGACCCGTTCCATCACGACCGCGCGGCCGAAGACCGGCGCAGGCACCGCCAGCTGGTCGAAGACTCCATCAAGAAAAACCTGCCCGACATTCTCTCGGAGGAAGCCATCATCGGGCAGAGCAAGAACCGCAAGGTCAAGATTCCTATCCGAGGCCTGAAGGAATATACGTTCATCTACGGCCGCAACAACGGCAACGGCGTGGGCAGCGGCACCGGCAGCGAAAAACGCGGCGACAAGCTCGGCGGCGACCAGGCCGGCCCGGGCAAAAACGGCGGCAAGGCCGGCAACGAGGACGGCGAGGACATCTACGAAACGGAGCTGACCATCGAGGAGATTATCGATTACCTGTTCGAGGATCTGCATCTCCCCTTCCTCGACCGCAAGCGTCTCTCGGAGGTCTGGACCGAGCACGCGCGCAAAAAATCCGGCTACCAGCGCAAAGGCATTCCGCCAAGACTCGCAAAAAAGCGCTCGGTCATTGAAAAGCTCAAACGCAAACAGGGCATGAAGCGTGCGCTCGCAGCCCAGGGTATCCAGAAAAAAATCACACGCTTTCCATTCAAGGAAGACGACATCAAATACTACCGCATACACGTCACCAAAAAGCGGGAATCCAACGCCGTTGTCTTCTGCATCATGGATGCGTCCGGCTCGATGGACCAAACGAAAAAATATCTGGCCCGCTCATTCTATTTTCTGATGGTACGGTTCGTCAAGCTGCGGTACCTGCATGTGGACGTGGTGTTCATCGCGCACTCCACCGTGGCCAAGGAAGTGAGCGAAACGGAATTTTTCCACAAGGTGGAATCGGGCGGCACCTACCTTTCCAGCGGCTGCAAACTGGCACTGAACCTCATTGAACAGCGGTACAACCCGGATTTCTGGAACATCTACGTCTTCCACGCGAGCGACGGAGACAACTGGACGGACGACAACGAACGCGCCGTAAACGCGGTGCAGGCGCTATGCGACATCGCCAACCTGTTCGGGTATATCGAGATCACACCCGGTTCGTATGAGAGCGCCATCCGCAGGCTCTACACCTCCCGCATCCAGTCGCGCAATTTTGCCGTCGGCCGCATCACGCAGAAAGAAGACGTCTGGCCCGTGTTCAAAAACGTGCTCAAGTCAGACCGGAAAGAAGGCGGATAACGTTGGCATATACGCTGGACGACCTGGAAAACTGGAATGAAAAGATCGAAGCGCTTTCCCGCACCGCAGGGCTGGATTATTACCCCCAGGAGTTCGAGCTGGTGGATTACAACGAGATGATCGGCTACGAAGCCTATACCGGCATGCCCTCGCGCTACCCGCACTGGAGCTTCGGCAAGTCCTACGAAAAGATCAAAACGCTCTACCGGTACAACCTCTCCGGTCTGCCGTATGAAATGGTCATCAACTCCGACCCCTGCATCGCCTACCTCATCCGGGACAACACGCTCCTGCTCCAGATTCTGACCATGGCGCATGTGTACGGGCACAACGACTTTTTCAAGAACAACCGCCTGTTCAAAGAAGGCACCGACGCCAGCCGCACACTGGAGTCGTTCCGCAGCCATGCCGCCATGATCCGCAGCTATATCAACGACCCCGGCATCGGCTATGCCAAAGTGGAGGAAATGCTCAACGCCGCGCATTCAGTCAAGCTGCAAATCGGCCGCACCGCGGGCGAAAAGCGCAAAAGCGATGCCGAACGCCGCCAGGAACGCATCGACCAATACAACCGGCGGAGCGAATCCCGCAGCCTGCTGGAGCCGCACACGCCCGCCCTTCCTCCGGAACTGGAAAAGATTCCGCTCGAGCCGGAAGACGACCTGTTGGCGTTCATCATGGCGCATGGGGATCTGGAGGACTGGCAGCAGACCATTCTGGGCGCCGTGCGGGAAGAAGCCGCCTATTTTTTGCCCCAGATTGAGACCAAGATCCTCAACGAGGGCTGGGCCAGCTATTGGCACTATACCACCCTCGGCCGTCTGGACCTGCCGCCCGCCCTGCACCTGGAATTCATCAAACGGCACAACGATGTGGTCCGGCCAATTCCCGGCGGCCTCAATCCGTATTTCCTGGGGTTTGAGATGCTGCGTGACATCGCGGCCCGTTATGGGGAAGAAAAAATCTTCGAAGTGCGCGCGCTGGAACGCGACGCGTCGTTCATCCGCAAATATCTCACAAGAGAGCTCTGCGAAAAGCTCCATCTATTTAAATATGCCAAGCAGGCATCCGATTACTTCGTGGAGGAGATTGCCGACGAGGCCGGCTGGAAAAAGATCCGCGACACGCTGGCGGACACCACCGGCATGGGCACGGTCCCGTATATCCGGGTGATCGAAATGTCCCGCCGGGACAAGACCCTCACACTGGAGCATGTCTACGACGGGCGGGAACTGGACGCCGGATACACGGAAGAAACATTGAAATACCTCTACGATCTCTGGAAGCACCCCGTGGTGCTTCACACCAGGCACCACAACAGCAACCGCCTCATCCGCTGTGAGGATCGGTGCATCCGGTACTGACACGGAACGCCGCTGTTCCCCGCCGTCCTGCGCGGCCGCCGCCGCGCAGGACGGCTTTTGCATTGCGGCGCATTTTCCGGAAACTTCCACCTACTGGTACCGGTCAAATTTACATATTATCTATACAATCGCCCCGGGCATCTGGTATACTGCTGCATGAACACACAGGATTCGACAGGATCTTTTATGATCCAAAGGCAGGGCAGATACCGATGCGCATCAAACGAATCGTTTTTCAGATCGGCATTGTCTTTGCGGCGGTGCTGGTCGCCGCCGCAACAGGCATCTTCACGGTGCTGTATTCGCCGTTTTTTACCACCTACCGCGATCTGTTCGTCACCTCGGCGATGACTTCCCTCAACCACCAGTATCTCGCAAAGCTCTTTTTCAGCGCCAAGGACATCGACGCCATCATGAAGAGCAACCAGGTGAAAACCTCCAGCGAGAACACCGATATCGCGGCCATCCAGGTGGCGGACACCCAGAGCGAGAGCACCAATACCATCCAGTCGGTCGATATCAGCGGGAATGGTTATGTAGGCCATCTGCTTATCATAAGCGACCCGACCAAAGTGCATGTGGCCTATTCCAACCAACTGGGCACCAAGGGTGAAAAGCTCAAAACCGTCATGGCGTCCGACGCTGACCTGGCCGCCGGCGTCAATGCGGGCGGCTTTGAAAACGACCAGAGCACGGGCGGCGTGCCGCTGGGCTGTATCATCGCGAATGGAAAGCTTGTTTATGGGGACATGGGCACCAGCTACAGCATGGTCGCCCTCACCGACACCGGCGTGCTCACACTGGGCAGCTTTACGCCGAAAGAAGCTCTCGCTCAGGGCATCACCGAGGCTGTCACGTTCAAACCATTCCTCATCGTCAACGGACAAGCCATGATCAGCTCGGGCAACGGCGGGTGGGGTATCGCGCCGCGCACCGCCATCGGGCAGACCAAAGACGGCAAGATCCTCTTGCTGGTCATCGACGGCAGACAGCCGGGCTACAGTGTGGGAGCAACGCTGAAGGACGTGCAGGACATCATGCAGCAATACGGTGCCTACAATGCCGCCAACCTGGACGGCGGTGCCTCCACCGTGATGTATTATAACGGGCAGTTGATGAACAAGCCCAGCGGCGGCGACGGGGAACGTTACCTGCCTTCCATGTTCGTTGTGGAAAAATGAGGACCCCCCCTCTTGTGCAAAGTTTCACCCGGCTTTCACAAACCCATCACAAAGCCGGGCTATTCTGAAAAAGTCCATGCGGAAAGATTCACCGGCGCGTCATGTTCTCTTCACATGAGCGGGCTATACTCTTTACAGGTGGCCGGGTTGTACCCTTCGCGGCTCCTCCGGCGTCTTTTCCTCCGCTACGACCGAACAAACCAATCCGTCACAAGAGGTGTTGCAGCAATATGACTATCATTCGAAAACACGGGGACAAGTTGGCGCTGGCGGCCATTTTGGCGCTGGCGGCATTTCTCTCCGTCTGGGGCATCTGGAACCAGGGCTACAGCAACGAATTTTACGCGGCCGCAGTCAAAAGCATGACCCTGAGCTGGAAAAATTTCTTTTTCGTCTCACTCGATCCGGGTGGATGGGTAACGGTTGATAAACCGCCGGTTTCCTTATGGATACAGACGGCATCTGCCAAGCTCTTCGGTTTCCACGGCTGGAGCATTATCCTGCCGCAATGTCTGGCGGCCGTGGGCACAGTGGCCGTCATCCATCATGTGGTGCGGCGCCGGTTCGGCAAAGCCGCCGGGCTGATTTCGGCACTCGTACTTGCACTCTCCCCCATCTTCATCGTCGTGAGCAAAACCAACAACACCGACTCCATCCTCATCTTCTTCATGGCGCTGGCCACGTGGGCACTGCTGACCGCTGCGGACAAGGGCAAACTGCGCTATCTGCTCCTCTCTGCGGTGTTGCTGGGCATCGCCTACAACGCCAAAACGCTTGAGGCGTTCCTCATCCTGCCCGCCATGTTTTTGGCGTATCTGCTCACAACCAACATCAAATGGAAGAAACGCATCCTGCATCTTGTGGCGGCTGCGGTGGTGCTCGCGGTAGTCTCCCTCTCCTGGTCGGCAATCGTGGACCTCACGCCCGCAAGCGAGCGGCCGTATGTGGACAACAGTACCACCAACTCCGAACTGGAACTGGCGCTGGGCTATAACGGCATCCAGCGCATCACCGGGCAAACCAGCGGCAACGGAGGCGCCGGCGGCGACCGGATGCAGGCACCACAAGGCGGCACCGGGGAATCGTCTGCCGGCGGCTCCACAGCGGCTGGAAACACCACCCCGCCGTCCACCAACGGCGGTAGCTTCAGCGGCGGATCCGGCGGTGGCTCCGGCAACGGCGGCGGCTTCAGCGGCGCACCCGGCGGCGGCTCCGGCAACGGGAATGGCGCACCCGGCGGCAATGCCGGCGAATGGGGCGGCAATTTCGGCGGCGGTGAAAACAGCGGGTTCAGCCGCGGAAACTTTGGAGGCGAAAGCACGCCTGGCGGAACCTTCGGCGGAGGCAACAGCATGTTCAACGGCGGCGGCAGCGCCAGTATTCTCCGCATGTTCAACTCCACCATCGGCGGGCAGGACAGCTGGCTCCTCCCATTCGGGTTCTTTGCTATCCTGGCTTTGATCCTCCGCATGCGTAAATCCATGGGAGAGGATGCGGACACCCGCCGGAAGCTGCTGCGCCATACGCTCCTGTGGGGCGTTTCACTTCTCATCATGTTCGGCTATTTCAGCGTGTCCAGTTTCTTCCATCCATACTATATTTCCGTCATGTGCCCGGTGCTTGCCGCGCTGGTGGGCATCGGCGCTGTGGAAATGTGGAAGCTCTATAAAACCAAAGGCGTTGTTTCTTTCCTGCTGCCCGTGGCGTCCGCCGTCACACTGGCCGTGCAGATCGCCATGCTAACATACTATCCAACCTACGCCAAAGTGCTCATCCCGCTGGTGCTCGTGTTTGTGGGCATTCCCACCGCTGTGCTGTTCGTCGCCAAAGCATTCAAAAAGGAGCAAATCGGCAAACTCGGCATGGCGGCCGTCAGCGGTATCACGCTTGCGGGGCTGCTCCTTACACCTGCGGTCTGGACCATTTCGTCCGTGGTCACCAACAGCTTCAGTTCCTCCATCCCATCCGCCGGACCCACGGCAAGCGAAGGCAACAGCAGCCGCGGCGGCTTTGGCGGCACACAGATGGGTCAAGGCGGCGCACAAATGGGCCAAGGCAGTACTGGTGGAGCTGGATTTGGCGGCAGCGGCAAGAGCAGCGGAAACTCCGAAAGCAGTTCCAGCAGCAAGCTGATCTCTTTCCTTCTGCAAAACAACACCGGTGAAAAATGGCTGATTGCCGTGCCGTCCGCCTCGGAAGCAGAATCCATCATCCTCGCCACCGGAAAACCGGTCATGGCCATCGGCGGGTTCAGCGGGAACGACAATACCCTCTCCGTTTCCAAACTGCAACAGATGGTCAAGGCGGGCGAAATCAAATACTTTATGGTCGGCGGCAGAGGCGGCAGTTCTTCCAGCGAGCTAACCGCATGGGTCGAAGCAAACGGCACCAAAGTCGATACAAGCGAATATAGCGACAGCACATCCTCTTCCTCCGACGCCGGCTCGTTTACGCGTATGGGCGACAGCTCCGGCACCCTCTATGATCTCTCTGCATACAAGAACAAATGATTTTTCCTTTGCTGCAAACCGAAAAAAAATCCCCGGCGGATATCCGCCGGGGATTTTTTTCGCGATTGTAATGAATCAGCTGTTGAGTGTTTTGCCGATCTTTTCGAGGTAGTCTTCCACATTGCTCTTGATAACGGTAACCTTCGGGCCATAAATGACCTGGATACCATTGCCGCTCTTAATGATGCCAGCGGCACCGGACTGTTTGAGGACGCTGTCCTCCACCTTGGAAGCATCCTCGACTGTCACACGCAGGCGAGTGGCGCAGCTGTCCAGATTGGAGATGTTTTCGGGCCCGCCCAAGCCATCCACAATCAGGATGGAGACTTCATCGTCTTTGCTACCGGCCGCAGTGGAAGCAGCCGTGCCACCTGCTTTTTTCGCTTCCACATCTTTACGGGTGTAAAGCTTGGTCTCTTCATCATCGTCCTCACGGCCCGGCGTTTTCAGCTGCCATTTGAGGATGAGGAAGCGGAAGAGGAAGAAGTAGATCACAAAGTAGGCCACGCCAACGACAAGTACCCACGGCCAACTGGTTTTGTTCGCGCCTTGCAGCACACCAAACAGGATAAAGTCGATGACACCGCCGGAGAACGTCATGCCAATGCCGACGCCCAGAATGTGCATAATCATGTAGGAAGCGCCTGCCAGAATGCAGTGGATACCGTAGAGGACCGGTGCGACGAACAGGAAGGTGAACTCGATCGGCTCGGTGATGCCTGTGAGGAACGAGGTCAGAGCTGCGGAGAGCAACAGACCGCCCACCGCTTTTTTCTTGCTGTCTTTTGCGGTGACATACATAGCCAGCGCAGCGCCAGGCAGACCAAACATCATCAGCGGGAATTTACCGGACATAAAGCGGGTGGCGCTCACGCTGAAGTGCTGTGTCCAGTTCGGATCGGCCAGTTCCGCGAAGAAGATGTTCTGCGCGCCCTGAATCAGTTTGCCGTTGATGACCATGGAGCCGCCCACACCGGTCTGCCAGAACGGCAGGTAGAAGATGTGGTGCAGGCCGAACGGGATGAGCGCGCGCTCGATGATGCCGTAGATCCAGGTACCGATGTAACCGGAACCGAGCACCGCACCGCCCAGTGCATAGATGCCGTTCTGGATGATCGGCCAGAGGAAGAACATGACCACACCCACGCCGATGTATACGACCGTGGAGATGATGGGCACAAAACGCACACCACCGAAGAACGAAAGCACATCGTGCAGCTTGATTTTATAGAACCGGTTGTGCAGGGCCGCGACACCGAGGCCCACGATGATGCCGCCGAACACGCCCATCTGCAGTGTTGTGATGCCAAGCACCGGTGCGATGGCACCCGCATGCACGGTCTTGTCCAACACTTTACCCGTGCTGTCGATTTTGCCGAAAATCTGGAGCATGGTGTTGATAGTCTGGTTCATGACTAAGAACGCGATGCCGCCAGCCAGCGCGGCGGTGCCTTTTTCTTTTTCAGCCATGCCGAGCGCCACGCCCATGGCAAAGAGCAGCGCCAGGTTGCTGAAGATAATATTGCCGGTGTTGGCCATCAAGGTGAAGATGACGTTGCCGACCGTGCCCGGGCCAAGAACTCCCAACAGATGATAGGCCGTCAGGGTCGTCGTGTTGCTGAACGAAGAACCGATACCGAGCAGCAGACCTGCAACCGGCAGAAGTGCGATCGGCAGCATGAAGGAACGCCCGACACGCTGCAGAACCCCAAAAGCTCCGCTTTTGTTCATGAGTATTTTCCTCCTCAAAACAAATGATGTATACGGCACGGAAATGATTTTCCGTGTGCCACCGCACTTCGATGGCAACAGATTACAAAATTGATTATCTATTGAATAAAATCCATTTTAAGGTTAAAAAAGGGCGACAGGGAGCGCGGCTTCTCCGCTTTTAACGCGCATCCCTGCACTACGGGCAAACCCTGCCTTTTCCATCTCACATGGATCTATTCACTTATGAAAGCCGATCCGCCTTACACAGCCCGCAGAACATCCGGCACGCTGAAAGGCACACCGTTAGACCTGGTAGGTAAGAACCACCGTTTCACCGGCTTTGGTGTCGCCAAGCGTTGTTTCCATAGACTTGACCGCATCACTGTTGGTAATGATGATAGGGGTATAGGCCGGGAAGCCTTTTTCCTTCAGCAGGGCAAGGTCAACTTCCGCCAGCTTGTCGCCCGCTTTGACCTGGTCGCCCACTTTGACGAATGCCTTGAATCCTTCGCCTTTGAGCTCCACGGTGTTGATGCCGATGTGCACAAGGATATCCAGCCCGTCTTTGGTGTGGATTCCATAGGCATGGAGGGAATCGAGCACTTCTACGATTTCACCTTCCACCGGAGACACCACGGTGCCCTCGCTCGGCAGGATGGCAACGCCGTCGCCCAGCATTTTTTGGGCAAACGCTTCGTCCGGCACATCACTCAGCGCAACAGCCTTGCCGGTCTGGGTGGCAACCACCCGGGCGGGTTCGCTTTTCTTGCGGCCAAAATGAAACATGATGCAAAATCCTTTCTTTCAAGAAAGATGGTACATTCGGATGGATTCATGTAAAAATTGTAAATACAGAAAAGTTTGCGATCCGCATTATGGCGTATTCGTCTGGCGCAAGCGCTCCAGATCCAGAATCAGGAAATCAATAGCATCTTCGTCGAGCGACAGCTTACAGGATTTTTCAATGCAACGGCAGATTTCATCCGTTTGCGCTTTCGCGGCATACAGGCGCTGCATAACCACCGCAGGAAAGGGAAACTGCAAATGGATTCCATGCCGCACGGTATCGAGTATATCGAACAACGCCTGCAGGAACACGCGCCGACTGTTCGTATTGCCTATCTGCTCGCGCTCCAGCAGTTCCATGACCTCTTTGTAAAGCTGCACCGACCGCATTGATCGGTCAATCTGCCCTGTTTTGCCTGCCGAATGAAGATGCAAGGCAATGAACCCGATTTCCGCCTCGCCTACATTCACATGCAGACGCGACTGAATCATTTGGGCCGCCGTGGTAGCCACTTCGTACTCGCGTGTATACAGGACGGCGGTCTCGTGAATAAACGGGTTTTCAATTGGCAGACCGAAACGCAGACGGTCAACAGCAAACTGAATATGGTCAAGCAACGCGTCATACAGTTTGGGGTTTTCCACATCCAACTGCGCTTTGGCCAGTTCCACCACATCGCGAACCACTTCTTCCACTGCCACGCGGTCTGCCTGCAGCGGCCCGATGTCTTTTTCGCCCGCCCAGAGTTTGAATATCTGCCGGTTCGCACCGTCATCGGACACGATGTCGCCCGGTCTCCGGCCAAAACCGATCCCTTTGGACATCAGAACGATCTGCTCATTGGTTTTTTCATCGCATGCCAGCACAACATTATTGTTCATAGCGGTGACCACGCGATAATCCATGAAACTCAGCCCTCGATTGATTTCAGAATGTCGTCTTTCACTTTGCCGACATCCGCCTCGCGGACTTTAGCGCGCACTTCCAGCACTTTGGACGGCGACACCGACAGTTCATCCACACCCATGGAAAGGAAGGTTTCCGTCAGCGTGGGGTCTGCACCGAGCTCGCCGCAGATGCCCACCCAGGTACCATGCTTGTGGCCGTTTTCCACCACGCGCTTGATAAGGCGCAGGATGGCTTTATGATGCGGATCGTAGAAATTCTCCAGTTCCTGGTTCTGCCGGTCGACCGCCAGTGTGTACTGGGTGAGGTCGTTGGTGCCGATGCTGAAGAAGTCCACTTCTTTGGCCAGGTCGTCGCTGATAACGGCGGCGGCCGGGGTCTCGATCATAATGCCAAGCTCCACATCGTCCGCAAACGTGACGTTTTCGGCCTTGAGCTCCGCTTTGACTTCCTCGACAATCTTTTTGATCTTCTGGACTTCCTCCACCGAGATGATCATGGGGAACATGATGCCCAGCTTGCCATAGGTCGAAGCGCGGAACAGTGCGCGCAACTGGGTTTTGAACACATCCGGACGCTGCAGGCAAATGCGGATGGCACGGAAGCCCATCGCCGGGTTCTCCTCTTTGGGGAGTTCGAAATAATCCACCTGCTTGTCGGCGCCGATGTCCAGCGTGCGGATGATGACCAGCTTGCCTTTCATGGCTTCGAGCACCGTTTTATAGGCCTCAAACTGCTCTTCCTCGGTGGGATAGTCGGCACTGTCCAGATACAAAAACTCGCTCCGGAACAGGCCGATGCCGCCCGCATCGTTTTCGAGCACATAGTCCAGATCGGGCACATGGCCGATATTGGCGTAAACGCGCACCGTCTGCCCGTCTTTGGTGATATTTTCCTTGCCCTTGAGCTGCTCGAGCATTTCCAGATGCCGGAGGTGCTGCTCACGCAGCTTGGTCATCTGCTCCACGGTAGTGGCGTCCGGCTCAAGGTAAACCGTGCCGGAGAACCCGTCCACGATCGCGTCTTTGCCGGTGCAGCTCTCATCCACTTGGCCGTCGAGATGGATGACCGCCGGAATGCTCATGGTGCGGGCGAGGATGGCGGTGTGGGAGTTGGTGGAGCCCTGCAAGAGCGCAAAGCCCAGCAGTTGGTCTTTATCGAGCTGCACCGTTTCGCTCGGCATCAGATCATCCGCCACTACGATGACCGGTTCATCGGTCTGAAGCAGCCTGTCGTCGCCTTTGGAGAGCAACATGGAAATCAGTCGTTCGGAAACGTCGCGCACGTCGGTCGCCCGGCCGCGCAGATACTCATTTTCCATAGCAGCAAACATCTCCGCAAAGCGATCCGCCGTCTGCCCCACCGCGAATTCAGCATTCACGCGTTCTTTCGTGATGATGTCAACCACGGTATCTTCATAGTCAAGGTCTTCCAGCATCATCTGGTGGGCTTCGAAAATCGCCGCTTCGTGCTCACCGGCCTCGTTGAGCGCTTTTTCATAGAGCGCCTTTAGGCTGTCGAGCGCACGCTGTTTGGCATTGTGGTAACGCGCGATCTCCGCTTCCACATCGTCAATGTGGCGGCGTGTAAGCGTCAGTTCCGTGCGTTTGTAAAAATACAGTTTGCCGAACACGATGCCGCCGGAAATCCCTTTGCCTTTTAATATTTCCATTGTTTCCCCCTGCTAGTCACACATGATGTATAAATGCGGCAAATATATTACAAATTTTCCGCCAAAAATGCCTGGAACGCTTCTGCGGCTGCGTCTTCATCGGCGCCGTCGATCTCGATGGTCAGGTTTTCGCCCTGCTTGGCCCCCAGGCCCATGATGGCAAACAGGCGGCGCGCGTCAGCGGATTTGCCGTCTTTTTTAAGAGTGATTTTGGACGAAAACTCAGCGGCTTTTTTCACCAGCAGGCCGGCCGGGCGTGCATGGATGCCCGCGCTGTCTTTGATTACATACTGCAGTTCTTTCATTATTAATACACCTCAATTAAAAATAGAAATAGGCACCAACATTCAGCCTTGTTTAAGCCAAAATGCTGATGCCTGATCGAATCAGTGACACGCATGTTGTTTCGTGATGTCTATATTATTTTGTAATGTCTATATTATATAGTAATTTGCATAAATGTCAACGGGCTTTTGGAGTTTTTTTATATAGTATATCTGCCAAAAGCCGAGCCATAATCTTGTGCGAAATGGAAAATGTACAGAGTTTACAACAGGTAAGCCGGGCCGGTGACATTCAAAAAGCGGCGGACAGACCGGTAATCACCGGCCTGCCCGCCGCAGCTTGGCATATGCGAACCATCTTGCATGAAAGAAACCGGACTGCTTTTTCAGACAAGCCCCTGAATGAATGCATTGAAGCGACCGATGACGTTTTCATCGCCCACGATCAGTGCTTTGTCACCTTTCACAAATTCGTAATACGGACCGGGTGAGATCAGAATATGGGTATTTTGAATCACGCCGATAATGGTGGCACCGGTATTGTGCCAGATCTCCAACTGCCCGATGCTCTTCCCGATGGCGCCGGACGTATCGGGAATAGCCACCTCCACCGGAGAGATCAGGTCCGAGCGCTTGTATTTGTACATGTCAATGATCCGACTGGTCAAGGTCATAATCTCTTCGTCCATCTGTTCACGTTTCGCAAAAAGCTGGGCGAGTTCCCGGCGCAGATGCGAGATGCTCTCGTCATCCTGAAAACTGTTGACAAACTGGATGGCTTTGGCTTTGGACGCAACGATGATACCGCTGCCCAGATAAATCTCCACCACCTGCTTATCCGCCAGGATGGACATGGCCCTGCGGATCGTCTCGGGAGAAACATGATATTCTGTTGAAAGGATGGAGCGGCCCTTGAGCTTTTCACCTTCGGGAATCTCGCCCGAAGCAATGCGGGCGGCCAGATCCACCGCGATCTTCAAATAGCGCGGCACCGTGATCTGCGCGGAAGATGCCATTGCGTTCATCACCTGTTCCAATCATTTTACAATAGCTTTCATTATACCGTACTCCACCCCCAAATGCAAGCTGCGGCAGCATACCTGTGGAAAATATCCCGAAAACAGCCTTGACAACTCGTCAAAACCATGCTATAATACCATTCGTCGCTTAATAAGCGGGTGTAGTTCAATGGTAGAATTCCAGCCTTCCAAGCTGGTCGCGTGGGTTCGATTCCCATCACCCGCTCCAATGGCTGTGCCGCGGCAGTTGCGTTCACAGCGGTTCGCGTAGGCAGGCAGCCGCAGGCCATACCGGTTGCTTTCCTTTGCTCAGAACTGTGGTTCATCTCCTTTTCATGCGCCTGTAGCTCAGGTGGATAGAGCAACTGCCTTCTAAGCAGTGGGTCGGGAGTTCGAGTCTCTTCAGGCGCACCAGCATGCGGAATAGCCCGCATCCATGTCCACTGCGTGCCGGGCGCAGGCAGCTTGCCGGTTTTTGTTCCGGCCTAAAAAAATATATGGTGGGTATAGCTCAGTCGGTTAGAGTGCCAGGTTGTGGCCCTGGAGGTCATCGGTTCGAATCCGATTATCCACCCCATTTGCAAAAAATCTGCGCGCGGATTTTCCGCGTGCAGTTGTATATTGGGATGTAGCCAAGTGGTAAGGCAACGGACTTTGACTCCGTCATTCCGCAGGTCCGAGTCCTGCCATCCCAACCAGCGGGTACGCTTTTTTCTCATACGCGTCCGATATCTCGGCGAAAACTCCTTCCGGGGCCAACCGGGGCATGTGCACGGAAGCAGGAAGATCATTTCATTTTTTTGCGTTTTGCACACAGCGATGTGCCACAGAACAATTTTTCAATTTTTCTTGACATGCCCGTCGATTTTTGGTATACTATTCAAGCCGCTTATTTGAGCCATTAGCTCAGTTGGCAGAGCACCTGACTTTTAATCAGGGTGTCCCGAGTTCGAATCTCGGATGGCTCACCAAAACAAAACGCTTCTTCATAAAGGAATTTTATTCCTTTATGAAGAAGCGTTTTTCGCACACCGCCCGCACGCAATACCTTGTACCAACCTGGCAGACTGCTATGAAGCGTAAACCGCCTCGATTGTCCCGCGCCAAAGGTTCACATCACGAAATATGCAGTTGCAGACGCAGTTTGTCGGCAATCATGGCAATAAATTCGCTGTTGGTAGGCTTGCCACGGCTGTTGTGGATGGTATAGCCGAAATAAGAGTTGAGGATATCGACATCTCCCCGGTCCCACGCCACCTCGATGGCATGGCGGATGGCCCGTTCCACGCGTGACGAAGTGGTGCCATATTTTTTGGCCACGGAAGGATACAGTTGCTTGGTGATAGAGTTGATGATATCTATGTTGTGGATGGCCATCATGATGGCTTCCCGCAGATAATGGTAGCCCTTGATGTGCGCCGGCACACCGATCTGATGAAAAATCTTGGTAACAATCATCTCCACATCCTGGGATGAGTCATACGACGCAGTCAACGGCTTGGCAGAAGCTGTGTGCAGTTCCTTCTCGCCCCCGGCCAGTTGGTTGATGCGCTCTGCCAGAAGATCATGATCAAACGGCATGGGGAAGAAATAATCCGCTCCCGCTTCCATCACCTGTGCGCTGATAGCGCCGTTGTTGTCGGTGGACATCACGATCATCACCGGCCGGTGCGAAAGGTTCATTCGTCGCACGGCCTTCAGGACACCGATCGCATCGATCCGGGTCATAAACGCGTTCATCAGGACAACTTCAGGTACTTCTCCCTGCAAGCTGTCGAGCACCTCCTGGCCGTCTTTGGCAATGGTGACGACATCCATCCCATAGGTACGTAATGTGGCGGCACAAACCTGCCCCATCTCCGCACTGTTATCAGCAACCAATACTTTCAATTTTTTATCCATTGTGACGGTTCCCCCCTAAATCTTATAGTTATAAAATACCATTAAATTTCAGATTTTTCAAGTGCTTGGATTCATTTTTTCAATTTTTTGGAAATTTTTAGAGGTTGCACGTTTTTTAGGGGAAGCAACTTGCAACGCAATAAACGTTTGCATCGGTTTCATACGTCGGGATCTGTCGCATCCTGCAAGTCGGTATGTGTCAAAACTATGCCGAATCCGTCGCATTTTCCAAAACCGGCACGATTTCTATGCCGACCTCATCATACACCTTTTTAATGCCGCTCTGCAAGCGTTTGAGCCGTCTGCAACATGTTTTCTGCAAAAATCGCGTACCCTTTTTCGGGGTCGTTGACAAAAACATGCGTGACTGCCCCGATAAACATGCCATCCTGAAGAAGCGGACTGCCGCTCATGCCCTGCACGATTCCGCCGGTACGGGAAATAAGCGCCGGGTCTGTCACCCGCACCACCATATTGTGTTCGCCGCTTCCACTTCCGTAGCGCACCTGCTCAATGCATACGGCATACGCGCGAGGGCCCGCCTCATCCGTTGTGACAAGCATCGTCGCCTTTCCCACATGCACCTGCTGTCGTGTGGCCACCGGATAACTTTTGCCCGCCCGCGGCTGGGTGAGTACACCATAGACGCCGGTACTGCCGTTAATGAGCAGACTGCCCAGGTGGGCGTCGGCCAGCGTGCCGATCAACTCACCGGTCTTTCCTTTGGTGCCCTTGTCCACGCCGGTGATAGTGCTGTTCACAGCCTCCCCTTCCAGAAGCGGCAGCACCTTGCCGGTATCCGCATCGCAAACAGGGTGCCCCAGCCCAGCATATACCCCGTTTTGCGGATCAAAATAGGTAACGGTACCGATGCCCGCCGTGCTGTCCCGTACCCAAAGGCCTGCTTTGAACACACCGTCCGTCACGCTCTGCCGCGGACGCAGGCGTGTCTGGAACGCCATGCCGCCGCGCCGCATACTGAGTGTACAGACCTCGCCTGCCGAACCGGCAAAGCGCTCGCCCACTTCCGTGTTGGAGTTAACCGTCTGCCCGTTGATGGCCACCAGAATATCTCCTTTGCGGATACCGGCCTCGGCGGCGGGCGACTGTTTGCCGGCGGCTGTATCCACATCGGTGATGCCGACAACCATCACACCTTCGGTATAAAGCTTGATGCCGAACGGTTCCCCATCGGGCACCACGCTGCGCGCCGGCACCACCTGCACTCGCACGTTCTTCACCTGGAACAGGCCAAGCAAGCGGACATCGGCGGTATAAGTCGCGCCCGCGCGAAGGGTACGTCCGGCACTCACCGCCCCGTCTTGCGTGGAGGAAAGCGGCAAGCCTGCAAATTGCAGCGTCTGTCCCTGGTGCACCTGCAGCGTATCCGGCAGCGCCCCGGCAAACAATTCTCCACACAACACGGCCGAAAGCATGGTCATGCCTGCCAGTACCCATGCAGAACGCAGATATTTCTTCATGGACATCCCCACCTATTCTGAACGATCGGCATATGAAAACCGTCGTCCTTTAATCTTTCCGCAATGGGGGTGGATATCAGATGCAATATCTTCACCTGCTGGGAAAGGCGCGCTAAAGTGTTTACATTTACCCGCGGGGATGGTACTATAATCTTGTTGGCTGACAGGCGGCCAGACTTTCATTTTAAGGCGGTGTTATACTTGAAGGTTGCTGTCATTGGTTCCCGTCATGCGGGGGAAGAAACGTACAATCTGATTCTCCGGCAGTTGCCGAAGGGATGCTCGCAGATCATCACCGGTGGCGCGTGTGGAGTAGATGCTCTGGCCAAACGTGCCGCCGCGGAACTAGGCGTCAAGCACACCTGCATCCGCCCGCGTTACCAGCGGTATGGGCGCTCCGCGCCGCTGGTGCGCAACATCGACATCGTGGAAAACGCAGACTGTGTCCTCGCGTTTTGGGACGGCCAATCCAAAGGCACTCGCCATGCGCTCGGCTGCTGCATCAAACTTGGAAAACCGTTTAAGATTTTTTTGATTACCCGCCACCCGATCCGTATGCCGAATTTTTTGCAAAACTGACGCTGCTGCGCATTCTTTTGCTGCAAAACGGGCAGGACTATAAAATAGTCCTGCCCGTTTTTTGACGCTTTCTTTTTCAGACGACTCACGGCATGGAAATTTCCGAGATAGATTGGGCAACTTCCATGCCCGTTTTTTCGCGGGCAACGTCGGCAAAGCTCAGCATCCCCACCAGTTTGCCGTTATCCACCACCGGCAGCCGCCGCACCTGCTCCGCAGACATCAGGTGCATAGCATTGCTCACCGGGTCCTGCGGCCGCACGGACACCGCGCCATGCGTGCAGATATCCGAAACCTTTACGGTGTCCGCATCTTTGTTTTCGGATACACAGCGCAGCACGATATCCCGGTCGGTCAGCATACCGCGCACGGCGCCACCGTCCACCACCGGCACGGAGCCGATGTTGTTGCGGCTCATCAGCGTGGCGGCTTCCCGCACCGTTGCGGTCGGCTCCACACTGACGATCCGCGTAGTCATGATCTCACTTACCTGCATCGTCCCCTCCTTCTTTCCGCCGCGGAAAGGATATGCGCCATGCGGGCGCGCGGCGAACACTAACATGCAACGGCGCATTGAACGCTCCTTCGCCCATAGTATCCGCGCCGGTTCCGGTGTTTATACACCATGTTCCGGCCGTCAAACGCCTTGCGGCAGACCATATTCCACCAACCGCGCACAGTCACGCGTCTAAAAAATTCATATTATGTTAACAAACCCCGTGGTATTGTTCGTTATAATAAGTTTGTACATTTGAGATAGGAGCCGCACTTATTTCAAATGTACATGCTCTTAACCCTCCTCATTACCCCTCAGGCTTACAAGACAAAGGCTTGGGCTCCCCCGCCCAGGCCTTTGTTCTTTGCAAATTGAAACAACATCAGGCGATATTTTTTCAAATTTTGTAAAAAATATATGACAAAATTCAAAATGTATCTTTCCCTTCCAGATTGGATGAAACCACCATAGACTCAAGGTTTTTTTCGGCATTGCGGCCAAAGCCCCGCTTTCCAACTGCCAACCTCACCATAAAGGAGGAATTTGTGTGCTGCGCAGGCTCTTATTTCTGGCTGTCGCCGTAGCGGCGCTCGCGTTATTGTCCGCCTGCGGCACACAGCCGAGACAGTCTAAAAGCTCCACGGCTGAAGCCATCCCGTCTTCCTTACACGGCGGGACTATTGACAGCACCCTGCCGGCAACCGCCGATCTGAATACCATGGCGCGCACCTATGCCTCCACACCCGGGCGCATCGCCCTTTCGCTCATCATCTGCCGTCTGGATCGTTCCAGTTATCTGCAACCTTTGGCGCAGAAATCAGCGCAGGATCTGTTTTCCATGCTGCGGGAAGTAGCCGCGCAGAATTCGCAGACATTGGAATCGTTGAATACGCAATTCCATTTGACCGATATCCTCTCTTCCGAAGGTATCTATGTGCAAATCCATGCCAATGCCGCTGACCCGCTTTCCACGCCCATTGCCCCCGCGCCGGACTGGATCACGCAGTTCCAGTCCGCTTATGCATCCCTTTCCAGTGCCAGTTCGCAGGCGTGACAGCAAGCCAACATGCATGATAAATCAACAGGCCCGTCGGATCATCGGATCCGGCGGGTCTGTTGGCGGGCATCTGTTATTTATGATAGTTTGCACCATGCAGAATACTGATGGCACGGTAGAGCTGTTCCAGCAGAAACACGCGTGCCAACATATGCGGCATTGTCATGCGAGAAAGGGAAAACTTCTCATCGGCACGAGCTTTCACTTCCGCGGAAAGCCCGTGGGAGCCGCCGATCACATAACAAAATCTGGACTGACCGCCGGTCATCCGCCGGTCCAACGTCTGCGCCAGCGCTCCCGAGTCCATCTCCCGGCCCTCCACGCAAAGCGCTGTAACACATGCATCTTTGGGAAGCGCCGCCAACAGCCGAACTCCTTCCGCCCGCAGCGACATCTCAATCTGCAAGGGAGAAACATCCTTGGGCAGCGGCTGCTCACGCAGCTCATGCACGGTCACATTCGCCCACGCGCCCAGCCGCTTGCTGTATTCGGTGCAGGCCGCTTTCCAATAGGACTCTTTCAGCCCACCGACACACCACAATTCAATCGAAAGCATGTCCGCCTCACAATGTATAAACACGGCCCGGGCCGCTCCGCGGAGCGGCCTCCACACTCACCATATCCTGCATCCCCGCGGCGCAAAGAGCCTCTGTCGCGGTTTCCAGCGCCAACGCGGGCAGGTTATTGTCCGCGCTCAGATGCGCCAATACCACATGCCGCATGCCCGCATCCGCCAGCGCCGGTAACACGGCGGCGCAGTCCCGGTTGGAAAGATGCCCCATGGCCGACAGGATGCGGCGCTTCAGATAATACGGATACCGGCCGTTGCGCAGCATGTCAATGTCGTGGTTGGACTCAAGCATAACCATTTTGCAGCCCTGCACACCGCGCATCACAGGCTCATCCACAAAGCCCAGATCCGTCGCCACGGCGGCATCCTCTCCGCCCGCAAATGAAATGCGATAGCCTACGCTCTCCAAGCTGTCGTGCGAGGTGGCAAATGAAGAAACGGCCATTCCGCCCACTTCGGCACAGCAACCGGTTTCCATCTGCTCAAAGCGATCCGGATTCAGCGCCTCCACCGCGGCGCAGGCGCCCCGAATGGTACCCGGCGTGGCAAAAACCGGGATCTCATATTTTTTGAACAGCATCGGCAGAGCCTTGATGTGGTCACTGTGTTCGTGCGTAAGGAATACGGCGCGCACGCGCGAAATGTCCGACCCAATGGCCAGCAGGCCCGCGCAGATGCGCCGCATGCTGACGCCCGCGTCGATCAGGACGCCGGCATCCCCGTCTTCCACATAGATGCAGTTGCCGCTGCTGCCGCTGTAAAGTGAGCAAAACCTCGCCATATGTACAGGAAAACCTTTCCCTTAAAAATGATGGATGCCTGTAAAACAGAAAACGAACTCAGACCGCACTGGCCAGCGGTTCACCATCCGGTGTGACGGACACGCGCTCGATCTGCGCGCCCAGTGCCCGGAATTTTTCATCCACATACTCATAGCCACGCTCAATATGCCGGATATCCTCGATCTCCGTGACGCCATGCGCCACCAGCCCGGCGATCAGCATGGCCGCGCCGGCCCGCAGATCGGTCGCCTTCACAGGGGCCGCCAGCAACCTGCCCACGCCTTCTACGACCGCGATCTTGCCGTCCACCTGAATGTTCGCGCCCATCCGCTTGAGTTCTTCCACATAGCGGAAACGATTGTCCCACACACCCTCGGTGATGATGCTGGTACCTTGCGCAAGCGAAAGCAGCACCGCCATCTGCGGCTGCATATCGGTGGGGAAACCGGGATGCGGCATGGTTTTCAGGTTGGCATGGTTGAGCGCGCCGTTACGTTCGACCAGGAGCGAGTCGTCGTACTCGGTGATCTGCACGCCCATTTCCGCCAGTTTCGCGGAGATCGACTCCAGATGCTTGGGAATAACGTTTTTCAGGAGCACGCGCCCGCCGGTCGCCGCAGCCGCCGCCATAAACGTTCCCGCCTCGATCTGGTCCGGGATGATGGAATAGGTGCAGCCATGCAGACGGGGCACGCCATGCACCTTGATGACGTCGGTGCCCGCTCCGCGCACATCTGCGCCCATGGCATTCAGGAAGTTTGCCAGATCAACGATATGCGGCTCTTTCGCCGCGTTTTCGATCACCGTCAGACCTTCGCTGCAGACGGCGGAAAGCAGAACGTTCACCGTCGCGCCCACGGACACCACATCCAGATAAATCGAGGTGCCGCACAGGGCGGATGCCGAAACCTCCACCACACCGTGCTCGAGCAGGACGGTCGCGCCAAGCAGTTCCATCCCTTTAATGTGCTGATCGATCGGGCGCACACCGAAATCACAGCCGCCCGGCATCGCCACCTGCGCCCTGTGATAGCGCCCCAGCAGTGCGCCCAGAAAATAGCAGGACGCACGCATTTTCCGTGCGAGTTCATACGGCACCTGCGGCGTGTGCAGATGGGTCGTATCGATTTCCACCACCGAGCGC